>JAJFTE010000049.1 GCA_021373175.1 Actinomycetes bacterium | reverse complement strand
TGACGGGCCTCCCAGTCACGGCAGCAGACCATCAGGCCGTTCCACATCTTGGAGAGCTGGTGGGCCGTGAACTTCCATCCGCAACGATCGCAGATGGCGTTCCAAGTTCCGAGCTCCAACTGGTCGTTCGGGCCGCGGAGTGTGCTAGTCATTCAGTTTCTCCTTCGTGAGGCCAAGGGCTGCACGTTCGGCTGCTGCGTCCCGGCGGGCCTTCGCCGCGTTTGCCTTTTCCGCGCCGCCAAACTCATGCGCGTAGAGGACTCGGCCGGCAAGCGGCAAGTACTGAATCGCGCGGGGATCGGCCGTGACGATCTCTTCCCACATCTTCCAGGGCGGAAGGACCGTCGAGCCGATCGCTTCGCCAATCTTCCCTTGCCGCGCCTTGTCCGCGACGAATTGGGACCAGCCAAACGTCTTGAGGACGTTCTCCGGGATGTCGCCCCACTCGAGGGAGGAGTCCCGCCCGAGCAGCCAGTCACGGATGAAGCCCGTCCCAGCGCCGCCGATTCCGAGAGCGAGGCTGTAGCGGAGGAGCGCCGAGGTTCCCTTGGCGACGTTCCCTCGCTTCATCTCGCCGATCGCCTCTCGGCGCACGATGTCCGCCTGCTTCAGCATGAACGTCTTGAGCATGTAGAGCACGCGACCATTCGGGTTGTCGAGGTAGGCCTGGGGGACCTCCAGCTTCGTGATCGGCTGGATGTCGGAGAGCTCGGAGAAGAGGAGCGCCCGAACGGGCTCCGTCGACGCGCGGGAGCGGAGGTCGGCCACGAGCTGCGGAAACTCCGGCCCGAACGCCTCTCCGTAGCGGGAGCGAAGTCGCTCGATCCCCGCTGGCGTCTGGACGAGCTTGACGTTCTTCTCGAACGACGCGTTGATCGAAGTCGCCTTGCCGAGCTGGTCTACCAAAGAGAAGCCAGAATACTTAAAGACCTTCTCGACGAATTTCGCTGACGAGACAACGTGACCGCCGACCGTGAGTGGGCGTTTCGAGCCAACTGCCAGCTCCTCCGACACATGGTTGATGAGGCCGAGGTCGCGCACGGTAATCCGCGCAGGGTTGCGAGTCACGACGCTGGCGAGAGCCTTGATCGTCGGTAGGATTCCGTGCGCGGCAGCTGACAGCAAGATGTCGCCGGTCTGGACAAAGGCCGAAGTCGCGTGGCCGAGCAGCCCGGCATTCGTGAGGTTCTTCGCGGTCTGGAGCGGACCTGCGGAAGCACGCTCGCCAGGGCCGAACCGGGAGGCCAGGAGGCCGCGGAGCTTCTCCGCCTGCTCAAAATCGATCTTGCCTTTCGCAAGTTCCTTATTCACGACGTTCCCGATAGAGAGGTCGAGATTCGTCAGCCCGCCCTCGGCGTCCCGCACAAGATCCTCGCCGAAGAAGCGAGCTCGCTCGATCTCCTTCGTCGCGGCTCGGATGTAGAGGGGGAGGGACTCCGTCGCCGGCGCGTAGAAGGGGGCGAGCTCCGGAGTGATCTCGTCGACTGAACGGCGCTTGAGGAAGCCAGGTTTCCCGGTGCCTTGCGCCCGCGACTTGAGATGCCCGTTGATGATCTGGGAGATCTCGAGTGGCGATAGGTCCCGACCGTCGAGCCTCGCGGCCTTCGAGCGCGCTTGCGCGATCTTGTTCTCGAGGATGCCGCGCTCTTCCTTGCCGAGGGCTTCGAGCAACCCCTTCGCGTCGATGACGACCCGAGGG
>JAJFTE010000033.1 GCA_021373175.1 Actinomycetes bacterium | reverse complement strand
GGGGGTGGCCGAGAGGGGACTGAAATGGCTTATCGGGGGGGGCGCTGGCAGCGGATAGTTGCCACAACACTATCGGTCGTCCTGCTCAGCAGCGTCGTGCAGATCGCCCCGGCCGCAGCCGCCGCACCCGAACCAGCTCCCGTAAGGCGTGAGGTCCTCGAGAAGCGGACCGAACGATCGAAGATCTACGACAACGGCGATGGCACTTTCAGCTACGAGGAGTACCCCGAGCCGATCCACTACCGTCCGACCCCGTCCTCGCCGTGGGCGGAGATAGACTCCTCGCTCGTCGACACCGTCACACCGGACGGACCTGGCGTCACGAACCGCGCGAACGACTTCAAGGTGTTTCTTCCCGCTGACTCCGCGCACGCGCCTGTGGTGGTCTCGACATCTGATGGCACGATCCGCATGACGCCCAGAGGGCGCCCGCTGGAACTGCCGGTTGCCGCTGTCGACGAAGCCACGGCCTCTCCTGTCGCGATGGATGCTTCGGGGAGGCGCTTCGACGGAGCGATCGATGGAGGCGACTTGCTCTACGAGTCGTTCGCCGCCGGCCTGAAGGAGACGATCGTCCTCGAGCGCCGCACCGGCAAGAGCACGTTCAGCTTCGATCTCGAGTGTCCTGGACTCTCGCCGCGTATCGAGGAGGATGGGCGCATCTCCTTCGTTTCTGAGTCCACCGGCCAGAGCGTATTCACGATGCCGAGGCCGTTCATGGAGGACTCATCGGCCGAGGCGAGCGGCGCCGCGGTCTCAGAAGACGTGCACTACGAGCTCAAGGCCCAGAACCTCGACTGGCGCCTGGACGTGGTCGCCGACCGCGACTGGCTCATGGACCCCGCTCGGATCTATCCGGTCAAGATCGACCCGACCACCTACGTGGACCAGAAGTTCTTGAGCTACCTGGGCGACACGTACGTGAGCGACGCGTACCCGACCACCAACTACGGCTACTCGACCCGCCTGCGCGTGGGACGCCTCGATGCCACGACCGGCAATTGCTATACGTACGTCAAACCGGACCTGCAGTCTTTCGTGGCTGACGCCAGGGAGTACGGCTGGGTCGTCTCGGATGCCGACCTCAAGATCTACTGCTACGACCGTTACAGCTCCTCGGGTTCGGTCTACATCGACGAGGTGGACTCGGCCTGGTCGGAGACCACGATGACGTGGAACAACAAGCCGGCGGCGACCTACATGGCGGGCTATGACAAGTCGGTACCTGAGGCCACATGGGCCGATTTCCAGGTCCAGAGCCAGATACAGAAGATCATCGACGGAACGCACGGCAATCATGGCTTCCGTCTCCGCGCGTACGCCGGCAGCAGCGGCTACGCGCAGTTCTACTCGTTCGACGCCCTCAACTCGAGCTACCCCTACTTCGTCATCCGCTTCACCACGCGCCCGAAGATCACCGTCACCTCCCCAAAGAGCGGCATCGATGTGGCTGGCGGCTTCAAGGCGACGTGGGCGTACGCCGACGAGGACGGCCTCGGCGGCAAGGCGCAAGCCGGTGCCGCGTGTGAGATCTGGGACAGGCCGGCCGGGGAGACCGAGGTTGCGACACCGGTGAGGCTCTGGAACGGATCGATCGAGACGAGCGCCACCTGGATGAACGTAGGGGCCCCGACCGGGGGATGGCAAGCCGGCAAACGCTACTTCTTCCGGGCCCGGGTGAAGGCGGCCACGGACAACTCCTCACACATCGCCTGGAGCGAATGGTCGGAGTGGGAGGCGTTCACCTATCGCCCGTCGCTCGACACCTCCGACGGCAAAGGCATCGAGGGGTACCGCGCCGCCGAATCGATCGGAGGGGGTGCTTCGGTCGATCTGGCGACCGGGCGTCTTAACATCTCGCGCACCGACTTCTCCGGCCCCGGGCTTGCCGGACCTCTCGGGGTATCCGCCACATACGATTCGAGCGTGACGACGCCAAACGCCGAGGGTCTCGGGACGGGGTGGCACCTGAACGTGCCCAAGCTTGCCTTCGACGACCAACGAGCGCCGAACCCGGGCTTCGAGAGCTACGTGGCGGGAACCTACGATCCGACTGGGTGGTACATGAGCGATTCCGGTCACATCACGACGACCTCCTCGTACCACCACACCGGCTCTCGCTCGGCCGTGCTCACATGGACGGACACCACGACGTGGGGCAATGTCTACCTCGCCTCCACGAGCTACATCCCGAACGCACTTGCGGTGCACCCGGGCCAGAGGATCAAAGCATCCGGCTGGGTGCGGACGAGCGGCCTCGCGGTCGACTCCACCCAGGCCGAGCGCGGCGCGATCCTCAAGCTGAAGTTCTTCGATGAGTCCGGGACGGCGAAGAGCTGGGTGACGTCGTCGCCGTACACGACCGGCACCCAGACCACCTGGACGCCTATCTCGGTCGAGACGGTCGTCCCCGACGGCTGCTACCGCGCGCGCGTGACCGCCGAGTTGCGTAACGCTCGTGGCACCATCTACTTCGATGACATCACGTTCGCCGATGAGACGCTTCGCTTCACGGATGCGGACGGCACCACTCGCGCGTACACGCCAGCGGGCGACGGCGCCTACGGGCGCGACCCGCTCGCAGGGGGGGTGGCGTTCGAGCGCGCCAACATCGCGCGGGGCATGGACGTCGCGCACACGCCCGGGGCGCCGGGCCTGGACACGAACGCCTCCACCGACGGTGACACGACCGACTCGAGCTACGACTCGGTCGACTGGAAGGCGGACGGCACCTACTGGCTCAAGTACGACCTGAAGCGCCCGCGCCTGATCTCCGAGGTCGGCATGCGGCTGCTCGACACGATGTCGCCTGACCGCAGCTACACCTATCGTATCGAGGCGTCGGCAGACGGCGTGAGCTGGGCGACCGTCGTGGCGCAGACGACCGGCCGCAGCTGGGTGCACCATTCGTTCTCCCCGGTTCGGGCTCGCTACCTGCGTGTCGTCGCGCTCGGCAACACCTACACGGGGGATGTGGGCTTCCGGATCGCCGAGCTCGAGGTCCTCGAGACCTCGATCGGCAAGGTGCCGGTGGCGTTCGATCAGCTGACCGGCAAGGTCACCGGCTTCGGTGACACCGACGGCAACGTCCTTGCCTACCGCTACGATGCCTCGAACCGGCTCTTGTCGGTGCAGGAGAACGTCTCTGTCGCGTCCGCGGAGACCACGCGCGGCGTTAGCCTTGTCTGGAACGGCTCGAGCCTGGCGTCTCTGTCCTGGCGAGGGGTGAGTTCGACAGGGACGGTCGCCACGGAGACAGGCGTGGTCGTCTACGGCAGCTCCGGATCGACCGTCACCGTGAGCGCCCCGGACGGGGAAGGGTCCTCGGTCGGCGTCGCGTACCACTACAACGGCTCTGGTCGCATCGACGGCGTCGCCGATGCCGACGGGGTGGCAAGCGCCATAGCCTACGACGCGCTCGGACGCGTCTGGAAGGTGACGGCGGCGAGCGGAGCGACCACGACGTTCACCTACGCGAGGGGTTCGGCCACGATCGTGACCTCCGGCGGCAGTGCCGACCTCACGAAGGTTGTGGCGTTTGATACGTCGCGCGGCTGCGGTGCTACGAGCATCACGAGCGAGGGCGATCAAGGCGACCTCACCACGACGTACGGCGTGGACGGACTCGGGCACGTCGTCTCGGTGACGGATGCCGCGGGCGGCGTCGACACCTTCGCGTGCGACGCGCACGGCAACGTCGTCTACACGAGCGAGAAAGGCTCGCTCGAGACGTCGGCCACCTACACCGCCGACCGGCAGACGTCCTCGACCGACGCGAAGGGCAACCTGTCGACCACCGTCTACGACGATCGGTGGCGTCCGCTCGTGTCGACAGTCGCGGCGGCAAATGACGTGGAGAACGGGGCGATCGGTTCGCGGACGGTATACGACGAGTGGGGCAACCGCGTCCTCGGGGACCTGCCGTCATCTACAGCCCACAACCTGGTGCTCAACGGCACCTTCGAGACCGATCCCAACACGTCCGGGTCGGGCTGGAGCGCGAAGAGCGATACAGGGTCGATCTCATGGCCTACGGCCACGCAGCCCTACCTCGGGCGCCGCACCGTGCGCATCGGCGGCCCCACGATGAACTGGATCGCCTCGGATCTGGTGGATGTGGACGCCTCGGCGACATACATGCTCTCCGCGTGGGCGGCTGGCTCCGGCGACCTACGGGTGCGGGAGTTCGCAAGCGACGGCACCACGTACCTGCGGACGATCCACAGGGTGGCGCCGATCGCGGCCGACATCTCCCTGCCGCTCGCGCGGGTGAGCGGGGTCTACACCCCGAGCTCGGACGCCAAGAAGGTCAGAATCGAGCTCAACGCCGATACGGGCGACTGCCTGCTCGACAACGTCCGGTTCGAGCGTGCGAACGTCCTTGGACCCGACGTCCTCGTGGAGAACGAGTCCTTCGAGCGCTACTCGGGCACGTTGCCGGTGTTCTGGACGAACCGGACCGTCGGCACGGCGACCGAAGAGGTCGTTGTGACCGATCGCGAGGAAGGACTGCGAGCGGCCCACATCAAGGGCACCGAGACGACCGACGGCACCGGTAGCGGATACATGACCTCCGGCTACATCCCGGTCAAGACCGGAGAGAAGTACATGGCGTCGGCGTGGCTCAGGACGTACAAGGTGACGTCGACCGTCGGGCTCGGCGCGTCGGCCTCGGTACTCTACTACGACTCCGCCAAGACGTACCTGGGCGTCTCAAGGGAGACCTCGATCACGCCAGCGCACATCTCGGGGACCACGCCGTGGACCCGCTACATCGCGCCCGTCGATATCGCGCAGAGCGACGTCGCCTTCGTGACGATCCGGGTGCGGGCGAGCCGGTGCGCGGGCGACTCGTACTTCGATGCGGTCTCCTTCCAGCCGGCGGCGGAAGCCGAGATCACGACATACGACTCCACGCACACCTTCGCGGTCTCGGCCACCACGTCGACCGGTCACGAGGCGAGCGCCGAGAGCGACCTGCGCGGCCGCACGACCGAGAGCCGCTACTCGATCACACCCGGCGAAGACGGACAGATCCTCGCCCAGAACACGTACGACAAGCTCGGGCGGCTCACGAACGTCTCGCAAGTGCCGACTTCCGGCGCCGGGATCGAGGCGTCGTTCGGGTACACGGCAGCCGGATGCCTGACGACGCTCATCGCTCCCGGCGGCGGCCTGACGACGCTCGATTACGACTCCGCCGGTCGTGTGCAGAGCGTCACGTCGCCCCTTGGCTATCTGACCGCGATGCGCTACGACGCCCTCGGGCGCCTCTCCGCGGTCATGCGCCCGCGGCTTGCCGGTCAGGCCGAGACGACGCTCACGACGAGCGCGTACGACTCCTACGGCCGCGTGAGCGGCACGACCACCTTCGACGCGTCGGGCACGCCCGTGCTCTCAAGCACGTCGACCTACGATCGCCTCTCCCGCGTCACGGCCTCGACTGTCTCCGGTGAGACCACCGTGAGCGCGAGCGTCCACTACGACGCCCTCGGCCGCGTGGATTCGTCAGCCGCGACCGACGTCGCCGGCTCCTCACGCACTACCACGGCCTACGACAAGTCATCGCTCCCGGTCACCGTGACCTGGTCCGCGCTCGACACGAGCGCGACCGTCACGAACGCCTACGCAAAGACCGACCAGTGGCGCTCCACCACAGGCTTCGGCGACACGTGGAAGTACAGCTGGACGGACGGCGGCGGACTTGCGAGCGTCTTCTCCGACTTCGCGTCGCGCTACTACGCCTTCGACCCGGCGGGGCGCCTTTCAAGCGTGCGCCTCGGGTGCCCGGACGACGGCGCGGTGGGCGAGGACGTCGGTCGCATCGACGTGGCATACGACGACTTCGACCGCATCAAGACCCTCACCGGCCACGGCCTCGGCACGCTCGCCGCGACCGACGAGTTCTCATACGACCCCGCCGGACGCCTCACCGGTTGGACCCGTGACGGTGTCGCGGCCTCCACCGGCGCCTGGGCCTACGACGCCGACGGCAACATCACCACCGCGACCCGCGGCGGCGTGACCTCGAGCTACGAGTACGACGGAGGCGAGCGCCTCACGACCGCGACGGTCGGCGCCGTCACCTCGGTCTACACGCACGACGAGTTCGGTCGCCGCACCTCGGTCGCCGCCTCCGGCGAGACGACGACCTTCGCCTGGAACGCCTCGGGCCAGCTCTCCCGCGTCGCATCCTCCGATGCCACCGCGACCTACGAGTACGGCGCCGGCGGCATGCGCGCCCGCAAGACGGTCGAGAGCGGGAGCGTCTCGCGCACGACCGAGTACTTCTACGCAGGCTCCCAGCTCACCGCCGAGCGCGACTCCGACGGCACGCTCTACCGTTACCTCTACGGCCCCGGCGGCGCGCCGCTCGAGGTTGTCGTCACCACCGGCACCGTCACGGCGCGCTACGCGCTTCAGACCGACGCACTCGGAAGCGTCGTGGCGATCTCGAGCGAGGGCGGAGCGCCGGTCGCGACCTACGCGTACGACCCGTGGGGAGCGCCGCTTGAGACCCGCATGCTCGCGGGCTCCACGCTCGACCGCGCCGTCGCCGCCCGTCAGCCCTTCCGGTACCGCGGCTACACCCTCGACGCCGAGACCGGCCTCTACTACCTGCCCGCCAGGTATTACGACCCGGCGACCGCGCTTTTCCTCTCGCCCGACCCGGCGGCGCCCTCTGCCGGCGACCCCGCGAGCCTCAACCCGTACATGTACTGCCAAGACGACCCCATCGGCGCGAGCGACCCGACGGGCGCGATTATGGATGCCGACGGCGACGGCAAGGTGAACGCCGTCGACTGCGCCGAACAGATGGCGCGGCTCTCCAGCGGCACGAAGATGGCGAACCACTGGCGGCAACGTGCCAATGCCGAGTGGAGGGCGCTCAAAGCGCGGCAGGCCGCGTTGGCCGCCGCGAGGGCAGCTGCGCTCGCAGCGGCGAAGGCAGCGGCGCTGGACCGCGCCGCACGGATGCAGATGGCACACGCGAGAGTGGCTGCGTCGCTGGCGATGAAGCCGACGGTTGTTGGAATTGCCGTCGGCGTGGCGACCGATTGCGACGCCGGGCAAAATCCAGTGTTTGGCCCCGTGAGCGACCGCGACATCGGATATGACGGTGTGGCAGCAGCGCTTGATGTCGTGTCGATTTGCTTCCTTGCCGTGGGCATTATCGGTTCTACGTCAGTCGTCGGGGCGCCGGTGGGTGGCGCGGCCATCCTCGTCGGAATCGGGCTCAAGTCCCTTGCGATTACCCTCAATACCGTTTCCACATATGATGAGATGATGGCAACCCAGCGCGGTCATGGTCATGTTGGTGATGCCGTCCTCACCGCCGGGTCGTGGGTACCTGGTGGATCCTGCGTGAAACTCGGCGTCGATATGTCCAACTACTGGGGAGAGCTGATGGTCATCTTCATGTTCGGTGCAGTCGTGATGATCGCGAATGCGGTGCGACTGGCTGTTCTGGCGATTAGGACAGGTGATTCAGCGCAAGTCCGCCGCAAGTGGCGACTAGCGCTGCCAGGCTGGGTCGATCTTGTTGGCGGAGCCCTGCTGGTTGCGGGTGCGCTGATATCGTTTGGGCAGGCGCCGACCTTCCGTGATGTGGCAATTGCACTCGGCGCGGCGCTGAGCATTGTGGTCGGTGTGTCTATCGCCAAAGCTCAGTTCTTGTCCTGGGTCTTCATGTACCTCAGCGGCCGCGAGAAGAGAGCCGCGCTCAGGCTAAACAGCGAACCTAAGGAGAACCTGGAGGCACCGAGATAGGGACGTTGGCACTGCGCCCGACTGGGAGCGGCTCTTGAGCGTCCCTTACGGCGCCGGCACCCTCCGCGCTTTGGCGAGCTCGTACTCCAGCAGGTTGGACAGCACGCCCGTGCTGCCTACCATCGTGAAGTTCGGGATTCGCGCGGTGTTGTCCATCACCCACTGGCGCGTCGTCGCGGGCAGGTAGGTGCGCCCGCACATCACGAGCGGCTGGCCCGCGTGGCCGGCGACCGCGCCGGCCGTCAGCGCGTCCGGGAAGTTCTCGGAGGTTGCTACGTACGGGGTCATCGTGCCTTTCGGCCAGAACTGCCCGAGCGTCGCGAGGTTGGTGCTGTAGCGGTCGGCCCCCCAGAGCCACGTCACCGCGTGCCCCGTCTTGAGCGTGTTGACGACCGCCTGCGAGACCACCGCCGGTCCGCCAACCACGACAGCGCTCGTAATCTCGGCGGAATGGCGGGCCAGATACGAAGCCGTCACGCCCGAGAGCTGGTCTTTGCGCGTGAGCAGGATCGGCATGCCGCGCATGCCCGAGAACGCCGAGGCTGACGCCGCGTCCGGGAACGCCGTTCCGGCCACCAGCGACACTCCGGCACCGGGCGTCACGCCCATGCGCTCGGCGATGAGCACCGCGGTCTCGTAGCGGTCCGCGCCGCCGAGACGCTCGATGGCGTCTGTCGGGAGCCCGGCAGCCGCGCACGCTGCCTCAGCCACCCCCGTCTCGACCGCCGAAGCGCTGCCAAGCACGACGATGTGCTTGGCGCCGAGCGTGCGGATCGCGCTGGCCGTGGACGCCGGCAGGCTCGACTTCGCGGTGAGCAGCACCGGCGCGTCGAGGCGCGTCGAGAGCGGTGAGGCCGCAAGCGCGTCGGCCCAGTCCTCGCCGGATGCGAGGATCACGGCGTCGGCTCCGCTCGGCCATCCTGAGAGCGCCGCCGCCGCCGAGGTGCCGTAGCGGTCGGCGCCTTGCAGCCGCGGCTCGATCGGCGTGAAGGGTTTGGAGGCGTAGAAGCGGTCGACCGCGTCGGCGATGCCGACAGCGACATTGTGCCGGAACGATGCCGTCAGTAGCTTGGCGCGGTCGGTCGCGTTCGAGAGGAAGGCCACCTCGACGAGCGCCGAGGGCATATTGGACCAGCGGATCACGTAGTAGCCGACGTCGTTGACGCCGCGGTTGGAGGTGCTCGCGTGGGCCGTGACCTCGCTTTGCAGCAGACCCGCGAGGCTCCGGGACAGCACGGCGTCAGTGGGTGTGTTCCAGGTGTTGTAGAAGCTCTCGGTCCCCGTCGCCGTGCCGCCTGCGTTGTTGTGGATCGAGATGAAGATGTCGGCGCCCGAGCGGTTGGCTTTGTCGCAGCGCGCCTGCAGGTCGTCGTAGGGGATCGGATACGCGCCGGTCTTCCCGTCGGCGAAGTACCGGTAGGTGTCGGTGCTCTCGGCGTAGTTCCAGGTGCCGATGTCGGCGTTGGTGATGGTGTAGTCGCCGGTGCGGCTCATCGCCACGATGTGCCCGCGTGCCTCGAGCACCTTGCGCGCCTCGAGCGCGATGAGGAGGTTGACACGCTGCTCCTCGACGCCGCCGTACACGGCGCCCGGATAGCGGCCGCCGTGTCCTGGGTCGAGGAAGACGGTGCCGCCGAATGCGGTCGTGGGTACCAGCGCCACGGCGATCGCGATTGCGATCGTGATGGCGATTCTTGATGCGCCTCGGCGGACGGCTGCGTGCTGCGGCTGCATCTTGGGGCCTCCTGGAGCGTCCGTACGCTCCCATTTAAGCACACACGTCCAAACCGCTACGTGAGCGTGAACACAGCGCGCTCGTGTCTCGGCGTTCGATTGACAGCCCATACCCCGCGGGCTAGCATATATGCACCTTACCAGCGTCGCGGAGCAGCATCTTTCGTCGCAGCACCGTTGGACCAGGACGCGCCGTCCGGAAGCGGGCGACCCCTGGTCCTTTGCATATGAGCTGCTTCGCTCAAGCAGGTCTTCACATCCGCATCGGGGCATCCAGGAGGCGCATCACAGCATGGAGATCGAAATCGGGCGCGGAAAGACGGCACGGCAGGCGTACGGCTTCGACGACATCGCGATCGTCCCCTCAAGAAGAACCCGCGACCCGCGGGATGTGGACATCCATTGGGAGTTCGCGTACAAGGGCAAGACGTACGACTTCCCGCTCCCGGTGCTTGCCTCGGCAATGGACGGCGTGGTCGATCCGGACTTCGCTGGCCTGATGGGCAAGCTGGGCGGGCTCGCAGTGCTCAACCTCGAAGGCATCCAGACCCGCTACGAGGATCCCGCCCCGCAGCTCGACCTCATCGCCAGCTTCTCCAAGGAAGAGGCGACCGCTAGGATGCAGCAGATCTATGCTGCCGAGGACGTGAAGCCCGAGCTCATCACGCAGCGCGTGAAGGAGATCAAGTCGCACGGCGTGCTTGCCGCCGCTTCGCTTACGCCGCAAAACGTCGAGCTCTACATCGACGCGGCTCTGGCTGGCGGGCTCGACATCCTCGTGATCCAGGGCACGGTCGTCTCGGCCGAGCATGTCTCGAGCTACGACAAGCCGCTCGATCTGAACGCGTTCGTCCGCAGCCTGCCGGTCCCCACTATCATCGGCGGCTGCTGCAGCTACCAGGGCGCGCTGCACCTCATGCGCGCGGGCGCGGTCGGCGTGCTCGTGGGCGTCGGCCCCGGCCACGCGTGCACGTCCCGGCGAGTGCTCGGCATCGGCGTCCCGCAAGCCACGGCCATCGCGGACGCGGCGGCGGCCCGGCTGCGCCACATCGATGAGACTGGCATCTACTGCCACGTTATCGCCGACGGCGGCATGCGCACGGGTGGCGACATCGCCAAGGCTATCGCGTGTGGCGCCGACGCCGTCATGATCGGCTCACCGCTCGCCTCGGCATCCGAGGCGCCCGGCCGCGGCTACCACTGGGGTATGGCGACCTTCCATCCTGACCTGCCCCGCGGCACGCGCGTTCAGGCCGGCATCCGCGGCACGCTCGAGGAGATCCTCGTCGGGCCGGCGCATCAGAACGACGGCACGCTCAACCTTCTCGGTGGGCTGCGCACCTCGATGGCCACGTGTGGCTATGAGAACCTCAAGACCTTCCAGAAGGCCGAAGTCATGGTCGCTCCCGCGCTGCAGACCGAGGGCAAGGTCCTTCAGCAGTCGCAGGGCGTGGGGATGGGCCGCTAGTGGCTGACTTCCACGATCAGCAGCCGACTGTCTTCGTTCTCGACTTCGGCGCGCAGTACGCGCAGCTGATCGCGCGTCGCGTGCGCGAGGCGCGCGTGTACTCGGAGATCGTGCCGTACTCCATCTCCGCCGAGGAGGTCGCGCGTCGCAAACCGGCCGCGATCATCCTGTCCGGCGGCCCGGCGAGCGTCTACGCCGAGGGTGCTCCGCACATGGATCCGGCCGTGCTTACGATGGGCATCACGATCCTCGGCTTTTGCTACGGTATCCAGGAGATGGCGCTGCACCTCGGCGGCGAGATCCCCAAGACCGGCATCGGCGAGTACGGCTTCGCCGAGCTTGAGGTCACGAACGCCGAGAGCGTGCTGCTCGAAGGCGTGCCGACGACCTCGCGGTGCTGGATGAGCCACCGCGACAGCGTTGGCACGCCGCCGCCGGGCTTCTCGGTCACCGCCCGCACAGCGACAACCGCGGTCGCGGCGATGGAGGACCCTTCGCGCAGCCTTTACGCGACGCAGTTCCACCCGGAGGTTGCTCACACCGAGTTCGGCCAGCACATCATCCGCACCTTCCTGCACGACATCGCGAAGATCCCGCCGGTCTGGACGATGGTGAACATCATCGACGAGACCGTCGCGCGCGTGCGCGAGCAGGTTGGCGGCGACCGCGTCAACTGCGAGCTTTCCGGCGGCGTGGATTCCTCGCTGGTCGCGGCGCTGCTGCATCGCGCCATCGGCGACCAGCTCACCTGTGTGTTCGTCGACCACGGCATGCTGCGTCTCGACGAGGCCGAGCAGGTCGTCACCACCTTCCGCGATCAGTTCCACATCGACCTCATCCACGTTGATGCCGAGGAGCGCTACCTCGGCCTGCTTGCGGGCGTCTCGGACCCCGAGCTCAAGCGCCGCATCATCGGCGAGGAGTTCTGGCAGGTCTTCTTCGAGGAGGCTACCAAGCTCGAGGGCGTGAAGTGGCTCGCGCAAGGGACGCTTTACCCCGACGTCATCGAGAGCGGCAACAAGACCGCCGCAAAGATCAAGAGCCACCACAACCTTATCCCGTTCCCGGAAGGCGTGCACTTCGACCTGATCGAGCCGCTCAAGGCGCTCTTCAAAGACGAGGTCCGCGCTGTCGGCTCCGAGCTCGGCCTACCCGAGGAGATCGTCCAGCGCCAGCCGTTCCCGGGTCCCGGCCTGGCGGTTCGCATCATCGGCGACGTCGACCGTGAGAAGCTGGGGATCCTGCGTCACGCCGACGCCATCGTTCGCGATGAGATCGGCCGCTGGGACACCGATCGCGAGGTGTGGCAGTACTTCGCTGTGCTGCCGGACATCCGTTCGGTGGGCGTGATGGGCGACGAGCGCACGTACGCGCGACCGATCATCATCCGTGCTGTCTCCTCGGCAGACGCTATGACGGCGGACTGGGCAAGGTTGCCGCACGAGCTTCTGGCCACGATGAGCAACCGCATCATCAACGAGGTCGAGGGCGTGAATCGCGTGGCCTACGACATCACGAGCAAGCCTCCGGGGACGATCGAGTGGGAATGACGGGGTGAGATGAGGCGCCGAGCTGCACGCAACCCGGCGTTCGTCGTCGCAGGACAAAGACAGGGAGCTGAGGCATATGGACGAGAAGAACCTCGACGCGCCGGATCTTGACGCACAGAAGCAGATTGCCGCGCACCGCGCTCGCATCGACGAGGTCGACCGCCAGCTCGTGCGGTTGCTCAACGAACGCGCGGCCGAGGCGCTCGCCATCCGGGCGCTCAAGCCGAAGGTCCACTGGGGACTCTACGACCCCAAGCGCGAAGAGGAGATCTTCGAGAACCTCGCGGGGTGGAACGAGGGCCCGCTCTTCGGCGAGAACCTCCGCGAGATCTACGAGACCATCCTGCACGTGATGAAGGAGATGAGGGACTGATGGTCGCCGGGGAGGCGCGCGCTATCGGTGCCGTCGAGCGCGATGGCGTGGTGACGCTCATTGCCGGGCCGTGCTCGGTGGAGAGCCGCGAGCAGATGCGGGAAGTGGCCGCAACGCTCGCCGAGCTTGGCATCCGCGTGATGCGCGGCGGCGCGTACAAGCCGAGAACCTCGCCGTTCTCGTTTCAGGGACTCGAAGAGCAGGGGCTCATCTTGCTGCGTGAGGCGGCCGATGAGTTCGGCCTACTGGTGGTGACCGAGGTGACCGACTCGGCGCTGGTGGAGAAGGTGGACGCATACGCGGACATCCTTCAGGTGGGCACCCGCAATATGGCCAACTTCAGCCTGCTCAAGAAGATCGGCCACGTGACTGCCGAGTCCCGCAAGCCGGTCGTGTTCAAGCGTGGCATGGCCGCCACGATCGAGGAATGGCTGCAGGCGAGCAACTACATCACGGCGCTGGGAAACGACAACGTCATCTTGTGCGAGCGCGGCATCCGTACCTTTGAGACGGCGACGCGTTTCACGCTCGACATCTCGGCGGTGCCGGTCGTGAAGAAGCTCTCGCTGCTGCCGATCATCATCGACGTGTCGCACCCAACGGGCTCCGCTGACCTTGTTCCCGCGGTCTCCCGCGCTGCAGTCGCGGTGGGCGCGGACGGCGTGATGGTCGAGGTGCACCCGAATCCACGCGAGGCGCTCTGCGACGGCCCGCAATCGCTCGATCTGGACCAGCTCCGTGCCCTTGTGAAAGACCTCACACCCGTGGCACAATCAATCGGGCGAACACTCGGCTAAAAGCATGCTGCGAAACCTGCCGCCGAGTGCGTGCCATCGTGGAGGTGACACTCGTGGCCGAGCAGGTATTTCGCCGGTTCTGCGCGCATTGCGGAGCGCAGGGCGAGCCGCGCCTTGGTTTCTGCGCGGAGTGCGGCGGCCCGGTGTGTGCGAAGTGCGGGAACACGCAGCACATCATGGGCGAGCACAAGGTCATGCACGACCTGTGTCTGAAGCACGGCGAGAGCAGCGATTTCTCCATGATCAAGTTCGTTAAGTAGGCGTTCTCGTGCTATCCCGCGCTTCGTTCCTGCGTTAGACTTGTCACCCTATGACGACCTTCCTCGACGATCT
>JAJFTE010000027.1 GCA_021373175.1 Actinomycetes bacterium | reverse complement strand
CTTCGATCTCGGTGCGCAGCGTCTCTCTCATGCTTCCGAACATCACAGACCTCCCAGGTCGAGGATGACTTTGCCGCTCATGCCGCTCGACATCGCGGCGAAGCCGGCCTCGTAGTCGGAAAACGGCAGCTCGTGCGTGATTACGGGCGCGATATCGAGCCCGCTCTCGAGCATCGTCTGCATCTTGTACCACGTCTCCCAGATCTCACGGCCGTAGATGCCCTTGATCGTGAGCCCGCGGAAGACGACCTCGTCCCAGTCGATGCCGACTGGCCCGGGCGCGATGCCGAGAAGCGCGATGCGCCCGCCGTTGTGCATGCTCTCGAGCATCGACTCGAACGCGGCGCCGTTGCCGCTCATCTCAAGGCCGATGTCGAACCCGATCATCCCGAGGTCGCGCATCACGTCCGGGATGGATTCCCGCTGCACGTTCACGGCGCGCGTGGCGCCCATACGCTTCGCGAGGTCGAGCCGGTAGTCGTTCACGTCGGTGATCACGACGTTGCGCGCGCCAACGTGCTTGGCGATAGCCACCGCCATAACGCCGATCGGCCCGGCACCCGTGATGAGCACGTCCTCGCCGACGAGGTCGAACGAGAGCGTCGCATGCGTGGCGTTGCCGAACGGGTCGAAGATCGCGGCGATGCGCGACGGGATGCTGTCTGCGACGTGCCACGCGTTCGTGGCGGGGATGGCGAGGTACTCGGCGAAGCAGCCGTCGCGGTTCACGCCTACGCCGACGGTGTTGGTGCACAGGTGGCGCCGCCCCGCCCGGCAGCTGCGGCAGACACCGCACACGATGTGGCCTTCGCCCGAGACGCGCTGCCCGACCTCGAAGCCGGTGACCCCGGCGCCGACCTCGGCCACGTGTCCGACGAACTCATGGCCGAGGATCTGAGGCGGGTGGATGGTTCTTTGCGCCCACGCGTTCCAGTCGTAGATGTGCATGTCGGTGCCGCAAATGGCGACCTTCTCGATCCGGATGAGCAGATCGCCCGGCCCGATCACGGGGACCGGCACCTCCACGAGCGACACGCCGGGGGCGGGAGAGGTCTTGGCCAACGCCTTCATCGTGCGCTCCATTGCATGGCACCAATCTGTCGTGATGGCGGCTACTGCATAACGATACCGCAGAGCGGCGAGCGTGACGCGAATGAAGGTGGATGGAGGCGGGAACGGGCGGGGAGCGCGAGTTCAACCGACGGCTCAGCCGGGACGATCGCGGAGGTGTGTTGCACATCACAGGCCCGCCGTTTGTCAAAGCGGGATTGACGCAACGAGGTGTCACGGCAGACAGTCGTCGCGAGGGGACAAGGTCATCTCGCTCAAGGGGGTCGCTCAATGACTGCGCCAGACGCGCGCGAAACACCCGATCCATCGCATCCTTGCTCGCGTTCGTGTTGGTCGCCACGCCTCTTCTGACCGCCCTTCCCGCTGTGGCCTATGCCGAGGAGAGCGCTCCGCCCGCTGCAGCCCCGGTGACCATCGGCTCCGTCGAGCTTCCTGCAGGCGCGGTCGAGGACGCCACGCTCGCCGATGCGTTCTCCCGTCACTTCCGTCTCCCTGACGGCACCGTGCGTGCCGTCGTCTCCGCCACGCCCGTGAACTACCGTGACGGGTCCGGCTCCTGGGTCCCGATCGACACCACACTCGTGACCGACGGCACGCCCGGCACCCACCGGACCGCCGCGGCGGGCGCGACCGCGCGGTTCAAGGCCGCCTACGAGCCCGGTCTGCCGGTGGCCGTCGCGAGAGGCGGTCTCGACGTCACGATCGACATGCTCGACGTCTCAGAAGGCGCACACGTCGCGCTCGGCGACACCGCCCGCTACCTCGCCGTCGCCCCCTCGACCGACCTCGTCTACGAGGCGCTTGCAGGCGGTCTCAAGCAGACGCTCGTCCTTTCCACGCCAGCCGCCCCGTCCTCCTTCTCCTTCGCGCTCGGGGTCGAGGGCGGCGCTCTGGTCCGCGTGCCCGGCGGCTGGGTGGTCATGGAGACCGGCGAAGACGCCCCTGCTTTCTCGCTCGGCGCGATCCTCGTGACCGACGCCAAGGGTGCCCGCTGCGAAGAGGCGACGCTCTCGGTCATCGCCGACGGGCGCGGTGGCGCGACCGTCACCTACGACGTCCCGCGGACGTGGCTCGACGACCCGGCACGCGTCTATCCCGTTTCCGTCGATCCGACGCTGCAGGTGGACGAGGACACGTACGTCCACTCGATCGGCAACACCGACTATCACGGCGGCGACGCCACGGTCAAGACGGGCTACAGCACCACGACCGGCTTCAACTACGGCCTCGTGAAGTTCGACTGCACCACCTTCGAGGACACGAAGATCACCAACGCGGACTTCAAGGTGTACGTGAACGCCACGAGCGCGGGTTCCTACTGGCACCTCGGGCGCAACACGGGCTTCTGGTCGGAGTCCTGGCGCTACTCCAATGGGGTGCCTGCCAAATCCTACATCGGCGCGAAGTCGATCGCGGCGCCCGGCTGGGTCACTTGGGACGTGGATGCCACGGTCCAGGAATGGGCCGACGGCGCCGGTGCGGCGTGGTGGTACGGACTGCAGCTCTACCAGCTCACGACCGACGGCGCCTACCACTACAAGAGCTTCTACTCGAGCGAGTACGCGACGACGTCGCTGCGTCCGGTGCTCGTCGTCGACTACAAGGTTGAACCGGTCATCGACATATCTGCGTGCGACAAGGAGTCCTACGAGTGGTTCCGGGAAGTCGACCGCGACGACGATGGGATCTCCGACACACCTGACGACCTCGCGCGCATCGGTCGCGGCGGCGTGGACCTGTCCTGGCCCCAGAACACGCGTGCAGCCGGCTACGACATCTACGCCTTCGACGGCGACACCTACGAGAAGGTCGGCACGACGCTCGGCTCGACCTCGACCACCTGGACGAGCGAGGGCGCCGGCATCTACCCGGCCGACACTGAGATCGCCGGCTGGGACGTCACGGGACGCAACGCGCTCACGAGAGCCGCGAGCCCGCGGGCGATGACGCAGCAGGCCGCGGTGAGCGTCGCCGGCGAAGGCGGCGCCGGCGTGGTCGTGACCGACGGCACCTATCTCTACGTCCGCGCATGGGGAACGACCTACGCCGGCCCGACGTCGTGGAAACGAGTGGGCACGGGGTACCACGGCACGACCGCCGGAGCCGACTACGGCACGGTCGGTCCCGACTTCTCGACGAAGCGGATCTACTCCGCCTTCTACCTCGACGGCTTCCTCTACAACGGCTATGCGAACACCCCGAGCACGATCTCCGGCGTGTGGAAAGGCGCTGCCGCCGAGTCCACCGAGACCGCGACGCTCACCTTCTCGGCTCCGCTTCTTGCCCGCTCGACCGGGGCCACGCTCACGGCTGCCTCCGGCGACGTGCTGCTCACCACAGACGGCGAACGCATCTACAACGTCGCCTACGGCATCGGCGGCTCGACGGCCAAGAACGGCTACACGATCCGGGTGTTCGACCGTGTCGGCCAGTGGCTCCTCGACCGTACGATCGCGACGCCGTCCGACCAGCTCGACGGCGTGCTCTCAGACGGCGACGCGCTCTATCTGCAGGAGTGGGACAACACCAACTCGGCGCACGTCACGAAAGTGCGCCTCGCGGATTTCCACATCACGAACCAGTGGTCGATCAACCAGGCGAGCACGCGAGTGATCAGCGGCACCTATGACGAAGAGAACAAGTGCTTCTGGCTCGGCTCGCTCGATACCGGCACCGTCCGTCGCTACCTCGGACCCGGACTCGATCTGCGTGACGACCCCAGGCCCTTCTACGAGAAGAGCACGGGCACCCAGTACTACGGAAACGACTTCTACTGGTTCCGCATCGTCCCCTTCAACGAGAACAGGCTGACGGCGGTCCAGAGCGACTGCACGCCCTATAAGCCCACCCTCGAAAACCGCACCGTGCGCGTGAACGACCAGGCGCGGCACACGACGGCGGACTTGCCCGAGGTCGCCGGGCACACCGCGAGCGCCGAGCTCGACAGCGGTGCGCTCACGCTCGACGCGACCGACCTCTCGATCAGCTCGTGGGGACCTGAGGCCGCCATCTCCCGTCACTACTCCTCCGAGACGTCGGCGGCTTCGCTCCTGCACGGGACTCCCGGCTGGCGCTTTTCGTTCGAGCGCGCGCTCGAGGTGACTTCCACGAGCGTCACGTACGTCGACGAGTCAGGCGAGCGCGACCGGTTCGTGCTCGAAGACGGCGTGTACCAAGCGCCGAACGGCTCCTATGCCCGGCTCACGACCGAGACGGTCGATGGCGCTCTTCTCTACCGCATCACTGAGACGGACCGTTCTTCGAGCGTCTTCGACTCGACCGGGAAGCTACTCGCTGACTACGACCAGGCGGGAAGCGCCGTCACATACGCGTGGGCATCGGGCGACCTCTCGATCAAGGCTGCCAACCAGCAATCGATCGCGGTCTCCTTCGATGCCTCCGGTCACGTGGAGAGCGCCGCGTACGGGACTCCCGATGGCACGAGGGTCGTCGCCTACGAGGACCGCGGCAACGGCTCCGTCGCCGTGAGCACGTACCCGGGTCTGCCCGAGGAGCGCACGGTCGTCATCGCGCATGCGAGCGGCCGTCTCATCGCAGCCACCATCGAGGGCTACTCTCCTTCGGGCACCGCTGCTACGTGGAGTGCCATCTACACGGCTGACAAGCTCACCTCGCTGCGCCTGCCGGGCTACTCCGCTCTCACCGCACGACGTGTCGACGTCTCGTATGCGGGCTCCACAGGGACGCTCACGCGCTACGGGACCGTCGACGGCGTGACCAGCACGGCCGTCCTCCAGCGTTCCACCTGGAACCCGACCGGCACGACCGCGACCGTGACCGATCCCTACACCTCCGGCACCACCCCCGCCACCTGGTCCTACTCCTACGACCCGGCGAACGCCGCGGTGCTCGAGGTCTCGCCGACAGGGGCGACCGTCTCGCGCTCGATCGATGCGCGCGGCAACACGCTTACCGAGGTCGACGAGGAGGGTCACCGCACCACCTATGTCTTCGACGCGCTCGACCGCTGTATCCGCGAGACCGACCCACGAGGCGCGACCACGTACCGCACCTACGCGTCGACCGGCCTCGAGAACGCCGGCCCCGTGCTTGCCGAGGAGCGCCAACTCAACGCGACCGAGCGCAGCCGCACCGAGTACTCCTACAACACCTCCGGTACCGTCACGCAGGAGAAGCAGAAGCTCAACACCACCGAGTGGGCCGTGACCGACTACGCCGGCTTCGCCCTCTCGGGCGAGGCAGGCACGACCACCCGTGAGGACGTGCGCCTCTCTACCGGCGGCACACCTGTCGACCTGACGGAGCATACGACCTTCGACGCGTTCGGGAACACCCTCACACGAACGGACGCCGCCGGCGTCACGACCGAGCACAGCGCCTACGACCTCGCTGGCCGCGTGCTCACGACCGAGGACGCCACCGGCACCGTCACGCACCACGCCTACGACACCGACGGCCGCGAGACGCTCACCTACCGCGAGGCGGCAGACGGCACCTGGTGCGGCCGGAGCGCGACCGCGTACGACGCGGATGGCAATGCGCTCACCGTGACCCGCTACCTGGCCGACGCATCCGGAGACCCGATTGCGGACGGCACGGTCACTCGCACCGTCGACCCGATGGGCCGCGAGATCGCATCCGATGACAGTCAGGTCATCGGCTCCGCGGTCACGCGATATGACGCGCACGGCAACGCGAGGAAGTCCTGGACGGAAGGATCGGACACCGCTGAAGACACTGCGGCGACCAGGAGCACATGTGACCTCTATGGCCGCGTGACGGACGTGCTCGCGCCTGGTGCCGAGACGGCCTCGACCGTGACGACTTACTTCCCAGATGGTCGGGTCAAGAAGACCACCAACCCCGACGGCACCTACACCGCGTTCACCTACGACGAGAGCGGCAACACGATCACCGAGACAGCGCCGGCAGAAGACGGCGGCACCGTTGTCACGGCGCGCGCTTACGATATCGGCGGACGCATGGTGGCCGAGACCTCACCAGAGGGCGACACCACGACTGCGACATTCAACCTCGCCGGTCGCCAGACCGCCGCAGCGGCACAAGGCGCCCCCCCGACCGTGACCACGTACAATCGCCTCGGCTGGAGGCTCTCCGAGACGGATTCCGACGGCGTGACGAAGTCCTGGGTCTACGATGTGTGCGGCCGCACTCTCGCCGAGACGACCGCAGGAGAGACGACCGAGAGCACCTATGACCAGTCCGGCAACACCGTCGAGCAGGTCAACCCCGACGGAAGCTCGGTCACCCGCGAATATGACGAGTTCGGCCGCGAGGAGGCCTCGACCCAGATCGCCACTGACGACACGGTTGTTTCCGAGGCAGTTGTTGAATATGACGCGCAGAGCCGGCCAGTCGGGACAATCGACGCCGCTCGAGATGCGACGGTGACTCTCGCCTACGCGAGCGACGGCACAGTGACGAGCGTGCGAGATCTCGCAGGCGTCGTCACCACCACCACGACCGGCTCGCTCGGACTCAGGCAGGCCCAGGCCGCCAAGACCGCGTCGGGCGCGACGATCACGCGCAGTCTGACCGACACCGACACGGCGATGCGTCCGGTCACGTGGCAGGTCGATGGGAACGCC
>JAJFTE010000120.1 GCA_021373175.1 Actinomycetes bacterium | reverse complement strand
CAGTAATATAAAGGCTCACTAAATCACGGCAAAACGGTTCGCAATGACGAATCAGGCGTCGTCCTGGAGCGCAGCGGCACGAAGTGAACTTTGTAAGCATCTATTCCTGTTCGTCATCGCGAGCGTCAGCGTGGCGATCTCCCAGTTGGCTTATAGACTGGCATTCAATCCGGCAGTGCACGCGCCTTCATCGGCTCGTCCTCGAGCGGCGCGAGCGTTCCGTCGAAGTCGAGTGCGACGAGCAGCCGATCGGATGCCGCGACACGGGCGAGTGCGTCGCTCAGCGCGCTCACGCCTCGCTCCGCGGGTGGAACTGCGCGAGCGCCTCGAGGAATTCGCGCGACCAGTCCTCGACGCTGTGCTCGAGCACGCGCCGCCGTGCCGCCCTCATCCGTCGCCCCTGCTCGCCCGGAGTCATCTCGACCGCGCGCATCATGGCCTCCTTGAGCCCTTCGATGTCATGGGGGTTCACCCGGACCGCTGTGCCGAGCTCATCCGCCGCGCCGGCGAACTCGCTCAGGATCAGCACTCCTCGGTTGTCGACCCGCGAGGCGACGTACTCCTTGGCGACCAGGTTCATGCCGTCTCTCAGCGCGGTCACGAGCATGACGTCGGCGGCGAGGAAGAGCGCGACCATCTCCTCGCGCGGGTAGGCCTGGTGCAGGTACCGGATCGCGGTGTGCCCCATCGTGTCGAAGTCGCCGTTGATGCGCCCGACCGTCAGCTCGATCTCGTCGCGCAGTTGGATGTACGCGGCGACACGCTCGCGGCTCGGGCTCGCGACCTGCACGAGCGTGACGTCCTGCACGCTGAGCTTCTCGTCGGTGAGCAGCTCTCCGTAGGCCTTCAGCCGGTGGCGGATGCCCTTGGTGTAGTCGAGGCGGTCCACGCCGAGGAAGATGCGCTTCGGGTTGCCGAGGCTCTCGCGGATCTGGCGCGCACGCTCCTTGACGTCGTCGCGCTGTGCGAGCTCGATGTAGGACGACGCGTCGATCGAGATCGGGAAGGCCTTCGCGAGCGCGCGACGGGTCGTGCCGTCGGCCTCTGGCACCGTGATGCCGGATGCCTTGGTGTCGTAGCGGAGCTGCCGGCGCACGGCGCGGGCGAAGTTGCCGGCATCGGCGACCCGCTGGAAACCGATCACGTCGGCGCCGAGCAGGCCCTCGAGCACCTGCTTGCGCCACGGCAGCTGCGAGTACAGACCGTATGCCGGGAACGGAATGTGGTGGAAGTAACCGATCACCAGATCGGGTCGCAGGTCGCGGAGCATGCGCGGGACCAACTGCAGCTGGTAGTCCTGTACCCACACGGTCGCGCCGTCTTCTGCGGCGTTCGCGGCCGCTTCGGCGAATCGGCGGTTGACCCGCACGTAAGCGTCCCACCACACCCGGCGGTAGCGCGGCTCGGCGATCACATCGTGGTAGAGCGGCCAGATCGTGTCGTTCGAGAAGCCCTCGTAGTAGAGCTCGACGTCTTCCGCGCTGAGGGTCACGGGCACGAGGAGGGTGCCGTCGAACTCGAACGGATCCAGCTCGACGTCGGGCCGTCCTGCCCAGCCCACCCACGCGCCGTCGGCCTTCTTCATGACCGGCTCGAGCGCGGTGACCAGTCCGCCGGGAGACCGGCGCCAGCCGTCTTCGCCATTCGCATCGGTCGTGTGATCCACCGGAAGCCGGTTGGCGACGACCACGAATTCGGCCTTGTCCACTCGTACTCCTGACGCAGGGGGAACGTCCAGGCTAACAGCGCGGCACCGACCGGCATGGGTCGGGGTAGCGTTGTCGCATGCGCAAGTACCTCTTCGGAACAGGGCTGGTCACGGCGGTCATGGGCGGTGTCTCTTTGCTGCGCGGACTGCGCAGTGAGGAGACCTTCACGTGGCGCACCGCGCTGGCCTGGCTCAGCTGGGGGATCACTCTGGCCCTCGCGATCGGAGCGATCGTCGACACCCGCCGTGCGGCGCGCGGCAACCTCATCGCGACGGACTCGCCGGTCGCCGGCGATTCGCAGCAGCTCCTCAAGAAGCGTCTGCGCGGCTGATCACCGTTCGTCGCGGGGCGGCGCCAGGTCGATCTCGTAGTGCACGAAGCCGGTGTCTTCCGCGACCCGGTCGTACAGGGCCCGCGCTCGGTCGTTGCCGCGCTGGGTGAGCCAGTAGACGTTGTCCGCGCCCGAGCGCTCCGCCCACGAGCGCACGTGCTCGATCAGTGCGGCTCCAATGCCGCTCCCCCGGGCAACTTCATGGACGAAGAGGTCCTCGAGGTAGCAGTACGGGCCGACCGACCACGTCGACAGGTGCGTGAGCCAGTGCACCAGCCCCACGGCGCGGCCGCCGTCGTCGCGCGCGATCGCCCCGTGGACGGCATCCAGCGGGTCGATCAGTCGCGCGAAGGTCAACTCGGTCTGCTCGGTCGACAGTGCGGTCTCGTAGAACTCGAGGTACCCCCACCACAGCGAGAGCCAGTCGTCGTGGTCGTCGGCGGTCAGCGGGCTCAGCGTGGTCATGACGCCGAGACTAGTCCGGCTCAGCGCGTCAGGATCAGCGCATCACCCTGACCGCCGCCGCCGCACAGCGCAACCGCGGCGGTGCCCGATCCACGGCGGACCAGCTCGTGCACCGCGTGGACCACCAGGCGGTTTCCGGACGCGCCGATCGGGTGGCCGATCGCGATGCCGCCGCCGTGGATGTTCACGATGTCGTCCGACACGCCGAGCTCGGCCTGCGAGCGGGCCACGACCGCGCCGAAGGCTTCGTTGATCTCGACGAGGTCCAGAGCCGCGGCCGCGATGCCCTGCTTGTGCAGCGCCTTCTCGATCGCGCGCGCGGGTTGAGCGTGCAGGGAGTTGTCCGGACCGGCGACCTGGCCCGAGGCGCCGACGACCGCGAGCACCGGCCAGCCGTTCTCGTCGGCGTGCGAGCGGGTGGTGAGGACCACCGCCGAGGCGCCGTCCGAGATCGGCGACGAGTTGCCGGCGGTGATCGATCCCCCCGGCGCGAAGGCCGCTCGGAGCCCCGCGAGCGTGTCGACCGTCGTCTCGGGCCGGATGCCCTCGTCGCGGGTCACGGTGATCGGGTCGCCCTTGCGCTGCGCCACCTCGACCGGGACGATCTCGGCGTCGAAGACACCGGCATCGTAGGCCGCCGCCGCGCGCTGGTGCGAGCGGGCGGCGACGGCATCCTGGTCGGCGCGCGTCAACTCGTACCGATCGTTCAGCTGCTCGGTCGACAGGCCCATCGACACCTTGTCGTACGCGTCGGTCAGACCGTCGAACGCCATGTGGTCGAGAACTTCGACGCTGCCGTACTGCCATCCGTCGCGTGAGCCCATCAGGAGGTGGGGGGCGCGGGTCATCGATTCCATGCCGGCGGCCACGACGACGGTGGCGTCGCCGACCGCGATCATGCGCGCGCCGTCGATGATCGCCGTCAAGCCCGAGAGGCAGACCTTGTTGATCGACGCGGCGTGGACGCTCCACGGGATGCCGGCGCCGATCGCCGCCTGCCGTGCAGCGTTCTGACCCG
>JAJFTE010000082.1 GCA_021373175.1 Actinomycetes bacterium | reverse complement strand
TCCTGACCAGGACCTACAAGGATCACGTGTTCGATTCGAGCGTCACGCTGAACTACCCGGCGTATGTGGTGGGTCAGACGATCCACGACAACTGCCCGCGTCGCGGCCACTTCGAGAACGGCGAGTTCGTGACCGAGTTCGGTAGCCCCGAAGAGGCCAAGGGTTACTGCCTCTACAAGATGGGCTGCAAGGGTCCGCAGACGTTCACGCAGTGCCCGATCACCCGTTGGAACCGCCGTGCAAGCTGGTGCGTCGAGGCCGGTAGCCCGTGCATCGGTTGCGGCGGGCTCAACTGGGTGGACAACAACGCGCCTTTCCTCATGCGGATGTCTGACATGCAGTTCAACGGCTTCCTGGGTCTGGGCAACGTCCAGCCCGGTTCCGTCGCTGCGGTCGCCGGTGGCGTCGTTGCCGCCGGTCTCGTCGCTCACGGCCTCGGCATGAAGGCTGCGGGACGTATCGGCGACGGTCCTCCCATGGAGGAAATGAAGGCGTACGACCGTAAGCACGGAGCAAAGAAGGGAGGCGATAAGTAGTGGCTCGCACCGTTGTTGATCCGTTGACCAGAATCGAAGGTCACCTGCGTGTCGAGGTCGAAGTGACCGACGGCAAGGTCTCCGATGCCTGGGTCTCGGGCACGTTGTGGCGTGGTATGGAACTCGTGCTCAAGGACCGCCACCCCGAGGATGCGTTCTGGATCTCTCAGCGCATTTGCGGCGTTTGCCCGATCTCGCACAGCCACGCGTCGGCCCAGTCCACTGAGATGGCGCTGGGGATCAAGATCCCCAATAACGCTCGCATCATCCGCAACCTGATCGAAGCCGCCCAGTACCTCCACAGCCACATCCTGTGGTTCTACACGCTGACGGCGCTCGACTACGTGAACCCGATCAACGCTCTTAAGGCGAACATCGCTGACACGTACGCGCTTGCGGAAGCCGCCGGAACCCATATTTCCGATTTTGGAGCTGTGGCTAGGCGGCTGCAGGCATTCGTGGATAACGGCCAGCTGTCCATCTTCACGGGACACTATTTCGACCACCCCGGCTACGTCCTGCCGCCGGAACTCGACCTCATCGCGACCACTCACTACCTCGAGGCTCTTGAGATGCAGGCTGTCGCTGCGGAGATCATCTCGGTAATGAGCGGGAAGTTCCCGCATCACATGACGTCCATCCCCGGTGGTACGGCGTTCGTTCCGACCGAGAGCAAACTCGATGACATCCTGTTCCGTTTCCTCAGGGTCAAGGAGTTCATCGATACCGCGCTCATCCCAGACACGCTTGCCATCGCTCCGTACATCCTTGGTGCCGCATCGTTCGGTGGCGGCTGCGGCAACTTCTTGTCGTGGGGCGTCTTCGAAGCCGAGGGCGGCGACCCCTACAAGCGCTCCCTGCCGCGAGGTTTCATCGAGAGCGCCAAGGGTCTCACAGCCACTAAGGTCGGACCGGAGGATGTCACCGAGTACGTCGCGCACTCCTGGTACAAGGACGCGGACACCGGCCTCAACCCGTCAAAGGGTAAGACCGAGCCGGCATTTGACAAGTACAGCGTCGACGGCAAGTACTCGTGGGGCAAGGCTGCCCGCCTGAAGGACCTCCCGGCCGAAGTCGGCCCGCTGTCCCGCATGCTCGTTGCCTACGTGAATGGTGTGCCTGAAGTCACCAAGATCATCGACTATGCGCTCGGTGCGCTCAGCAAAGCCGCCGGCACGCAGCTTCCGCCCACGGTCCTTGTCTCGCTTCTCGGCCGCATCGCCGCCCGCAACCTCGAGGCCGCAGTCGTGGCCGACTGGGCGGTCGGCTGGGTCAACGAGCTCGTCGCAGCCATCAAGGGCGGCGACAGCGACTACTTCGTGACCGAGCGTGGCAGCGACGGCGAAGGCGCCGGTCTGTGGGAAGCTCCTCGCGGTTCTGTTGGCCACTGGATGTCGGTCAAGAACGGCAAGATCGCGAACTACCAGGTCGTCGCACCGACCACCTGGGACATCGCGCCGCGCGACGACAAGGGTGTGCTCGGGCCTATGGAGCAGGCGCTCGTCGGAACGCCGGTCGTTGACGCGGAAAGGCCGCTCGAGATCCTGCAGGTCGCGCACAGCTTCGATCCTTGAATCGGCTGTGCTGTCCACGTTGTGGACACACAGAGCGGCAAGGGCGCCACTGTCATGTCATCGCCGCTGGGGGTGATGTAGATGTCTTCTAGCGCGCATTATCGTGAGGCGCACCCGTTGGTGTTCGTGATCACTCACTACATCAACCTCATCTGTATGATCATGCTCGCTTTCTCCGGTTTCTACATCCATTACCCCTTCTTCGACGGCTTCATGGGTGTAGCCCGGGGCATGCACTTCGTCGCGATGTATGTGATCATCATCAACCTGACGCTGCGCATCATCCTTGCGTTCTTCGTGAAAGACGCAAACGAGATGGGCAGCCGCGCGGTCGATCGCGACATCAAGAACTGGTTGCCCCAGAAGGAGAACCGTCACCAGTTCTTGGAGACGGTGAAGTACTATCTGTTCCTCCGCAAGGAGGGCGTTATCTCGGCCAAGTATGGCTCGCTCCAGAAGATCTCCTACCTGGCGACGATCCCACTCACGTATTTCCAGGCCTACACCGGCTTCTCGATCTATGGCCCTACCATGAACGCGACGTTCTTCGCCGGGGGGCTCACGCTGGTCGGTGGCCCGATGAACATGAGGATCATCCACTACTTCACGATGTGGGTGTTCATCATCTTCACGATGGTCCACGCGTACCTGGCAAACATCTACAACTTCAATCCGTCCAAGATCATCTTCCTGTGGCAGGAGACGGACCACTAGTTGTGGAACACCGGCGGTCTCAACCGCTGGACACGAACGGGCCCTGGAGTACTTCCGGGGCCCGTTCCGCTATCATGAGACGGAGCCACTATCAGGAAAGAGTCCCATGCCACAGCGCCGCGTGCTCGTGATCGGAGTCGGCAACACGCTCATGCGCGACGAGGGCGTCGGTCCGCGCATCGCCGAAGAGATTCGTACGCGGTTCGCGCTCCCCGACGATGTCGAGGTCATCGATGCCGGCACGATGGGGCTTGGCATGCTCCATCTCTTCAGGGGTGTCGAATACATGCTCGTGACCGACGCGATAGACGGGACCGGCTACGCGCCTGGAACCGTGGTCCGCATCTCTCCCGAGGACTTCGCGCCGAACCAGGTACTCCATTCGCTTCACGATATCCGCCTCGTCGACGTCCTAAATGCGGCGGAGCTCATTGGGGCGGCACCGCAAACGACTGAATGCGTCGGCGTGCAGATTCTCGACATCGCACCAGAGGAGTTCAGTGTCGGCCTCACGCCGGAGGTGGAGGCCGCTGTGCCGCGGGCGGTCGCCGCAGCACTGACGCTGCTTGAGGAACAAGGAATCGTGTCCGCCGAGACCCCCGGAACCGACGACGACTTCATCGTCGCCGTGCGCTCCGCACGTGCACAGATGCGGGACCGGCGCATTCGCGAGCGCCTAGGAAGCGCGTAAGGTGCTCGTCTCGGCATCGGGGAGCGAAAATCCGATGATCGAGCCGACTCCCTCCGTGCTGCTCGCGAACATATGCCCACCCTGGTCCTCGATGATGTGCTTCGAGATCGAGAGCCCCAGGCCGACGCCGCCGGTCTCCGTGGCCCGAGCCGCATCAGCGCGATAGAATCGCTCGAAGATGAGCGGCAGGTCCTTTGGCGGGATCCCTTCGCCTGTGTCCTCGACCGCGACCTTGATCCAGCCGTCTGCATGCTGCACGCGAACGGTGATTGATCCTTCACGCGTATGCCGCGCTGCATTGCCGAGCAGGTTCCGCAGCACCTGTGCGATGCGAAACGCGTCCGCGTCCACCACACACGGTCGACCGTCGCACGCGAGGTGGACCCCCACGCTTCCTGCCACCAGCAAACCGGTCCTTTCCACCTCTCGGCCGGCGAGTTCACACACATCGAACCGCTCGGGATCGTATCGCAAGCCACCAGCTTCAGCCGTTGAGAACTCCTGAAGGTCCTCGACGAGCCGAGAGAGGTGCGCAAGGTCCTCGACCATGGACCCCATGCGTTCCTCGGTCATCGGCAAGACGCCCTCGGACATCGCTTCGGCCTGAGCGCGTAGCGCCGCAACCGGGTTGCGGAGTTCGTGCGCGACATCGCTCACCAGCCGCCGCTTGAGCGTCTCACTCCCCTGCAGCGATCCGGCCATGTCGTTGAACGCTTCCGCGAGGTCACCGACCTCACCGGGCCCGCCGACCTCCACGCGATGCTCAAGGTTCCCTCGTGCGATGGCCTTGGCGCCTTCTGTGAGTCGCCCCAGTGGCTTCGTGAGGTACCGGGCGAGCAGCGCGGCGGCGAGCGCGGCGAACCCGACAGCCGCGAGGGCCGAGTAGACGATGCCGCGATCGACACCGCTCATGAAGCTCTGCTCGGCAACACCAAGGAACACCCTGCCGAGGCCCATACCGTGACCTTGGATTGCGCCCATGTGCGTCGGCGCTGCCACCAGGTATGCTTCGAAGGCGCTCGACAGCACCTCGCGCGTGATGATGCCGGTGACAAAGATAGACGCGAGCGAGACAGCAACGATGGAGAGGAAGACTTGCCAGATGAGCCTACTTCTGCGCATCAGTCGCTGCCGACCTTGTAGCCGACGCCGAACACGGTCTTGATGTACCGCGGATTCCGGGGGTCGTCGCCGATCTTCTTTCTGAGATTCTTCACGTGCGCGTCGATCGTGCGCTCGTAGCCTTCGAAGGCGTCGCCCGAAACCGCTTCAAGCAGCTGCAGACGACCGTAGACGCGACCCGGATGCGAGGCCATCGTGGCGAGCAGTTCGAACTCCGTTCGCGTGAGCACCACCGGTTCACCGGCGATGGTCACCTCCCGGCGCTCGCTGTCGATCTTCATGTCGCCGACTTCCATGACTGCCGGGACGTCAGGCACGTGCGACCCGTCAACGCGGCGCAGAACCGCCTTGACACGCGCCACGACCTCGCGCGGGCTGAACGGCTTGGAGACATAGTCGTCAGCGCCGATCTCCAGGCCGATCAGCCGGTCGATCTCCTCGGTCTTTGCAGTGACGAGGATGATCGGCAGGTCGTAGTCACGCTGGAAGCGCCGAGTCAACTCGATCCCGTCGATGCCAGGCAGCATTATGTCGAGCAGGGCGATGTCAGGGCGTTGCTCGGCTACAGAAGCCACGGCGGCGGGGCCGTCCGAGGCCGTCCTGACATCAAAGCCTTCTGTCTTCAGATACGCCGAGAGAACCTCGACGATCTTCGCGTTGTCATCGACCACAAGCACGGTCCTATTCACATGAACACCCGCTTCCGTTCAGCCTGAACATATCAATGGTGCCCCGAAGGTGTGAAATGCCTGTGAAGCCCGTACGCGCTCCTGGTGGGAGTGCTTGCAGCAGCCGTCAGCAGGACGCTCGAAACAGCTACACTGAGGATACTCGATGCGACCGGAGGTGTGCCGTATGGACGTCAGGCTTGACGCGGCGATTGCCGCTTCGCACGCTGGCGGCAACGTATTGAGCGCCAGAGCGGGAGATCTTGGGAATGTTCGCACCAAGTCCACCGTCTTCGACATGGTGACCGACGCCGACGTCGCCTCGGGTGTAGCGGTGGTTCAGGAGATCGCGCAACGTGTGGAAGGCGCGCGCTTCGTTGTCGAAGAACCGGAAGTCTACGCGCTTGCGGGGGTCTGTCAGGGGAACCTCGATGATCCCGAAGTCTGGGTGATCGACCCGCTTGATGGCACCACGTCGTTCATCCACGGCTACCCCTGTTACTCCGTGAGCGTTGCCTGCTTGCAGAACGGTCAGCCTGTTGCCGGAGCGGTCCATAACGTGCCGGCGGGGGAGACGACATGGGCGTCGCTCGGCGCAGGTGCCTTTCTTAACGGTCGCCGACTTCACTGCACCTCAACCGAGCGTATCAGCGAATCGCTCATGATCACGGGTTTCCCTTATGACCGGACGAGCACCCTCGATCGGCAGATGACGGTCTTCGCCCGACTGATCCGAGAGGTGCACGGCGTACGGCGTGATGGCTCGGCAGCCATCGATTGCTGCCATGTGGCAGCGGGGCGAGCCGATGCGTTCTGGGAGTTCGGGCTCATGCCGTGGGACCTCGCGGCGGGTGTGCTCGCGATCCGTGAGTCTGGCGCTCTGATCACGGGGTTCGATGGCCATGACTGGACCGTCCCGGTCCGTGACGTTTGCGCCGGTAACGAGACGCTTCACGGGGAACTCCTCGCCACGATACGTGAGAGCCTCGGCATATAGGCTAGCGGCAGGGTCTCGAGAGATACCGGGACCCTGCCGCTGCGTCGTGCTCGCTCTCAGTTGTTCGGTGCGGAGTCCAAGATCTTCTGGACGATGCCAGGATCGGCAAGCGTTGAGATGTCACCGAAGACACCCATGTCGCGCTCCCCGGCCGCGATCTTGCGAAGGATGCGCCGCATGATCTTGCCCGACCGCGTCTTGGGCAACTCGGGCACGAAATGGATGAAGTCTGGCTTCGCGATGGGCCCGATCTCCTCGCGAACATGCCCCGCGAGGATCTTCTCAAGCCCACTGCTCGGCTCGTTGCCCTCCCGGAGGATCACGTATGCGTAGATGCCCTCGCCTTTGATCTCGTGCGGATAGCCGACCACGGCGGCTTCAGCGACCGACGGGTGACTCACGAGCGCGCTCTCAACCTCGGCGGTACCCATACGATGACCCGACACGTTGATCACGTCGTCCACGCGACCGAGGAGCCAGTAGTAGCCGTCTTCATCCATTCGGGCACCGTCTCCGGTGAAGTACTTGCCGGGAAACGCCTTGAAGTACACATCCTTAACGAGTTTGTTCGTGGGATCGCCCCAGGTTCCCCGGAGCATGCCGGGCCAGGGCTTCGAGATACACAGACGTCCTCCGTCACCCACAGGCGTCGGGGTGCCGTCCTCGTTTACGATCTCGGGAACGATGCCGAAGAAGGGCCGCGTGGCCGAGCCAGGCTTCATGGGCGTTGCACCGGGCAGGTTCGTGATGAGGTGACCGCCCGTCTCGGTCTGCCAGTACGTGTCGACGATTGGAATGCGTTCATGGCCGATGTGCTTGTAGTACCACATCCACGCTTCCGGATTGATGGGCTCACCCACCGTTCCTAGAACCCGGA
>JAJFTE010000058.1 GCA_021373175.1 Actinomycetes bacterium | reverse complement strand
GTTCGTGCTGTTATTCGGCCCGGTGGTGATCAGGACCGCACCGTCGTTGTTAACCGTACCGCTTGCATCCACTCCGTAGTAGTCGCCCCACGACGCCGGGCACTTTGGCGCCACCTTGATGTACTGGCTCGCTCCCGTCGTGAGTACGTCGGTACCATCGATGGTGTCCGCCGCCCAGCTGAGTGTGGGATTGCTGGCCAGGTACTGTTGGACAGCGCCCTCGATGGTCCGCTGGTTCGACTGACAGGTGCGGATACGCGCAGCAGAGCTTGCAGAGTTGAAGACTGGGATCGCGATTGCAACAAGAATACCGATAATGAGAACGACGACCATGAGCTCGACAAGGGTGAAGCCCTCGTCCTTTCTGAACATCCGCATAGATGTTCGCCTCCTTCTCCTCGGGGGCAGCGCCCCCACTGACCTACAAACCGTTTATCGGCGCGCGCTTTCCTACCTTTAGCGAAAGATTCGTTTAATCGTCTGCTGGCTCACTTCACGAGCGTGATCACCTGGAACATCGGCATGTAAAGCGCAATGACGATGCCGCCGACAACGACACCCAGTGTGGCCATCATGAGCGGCTCGATCAGCGACGTCAGGCCGTCGACGGCGTTCGAGACTTCCTCGTCGTAGAAGTCGGCAACCTTCGAGAGCATGGCATCCAAAGCGCCGGTCTCTTCCCCCACGGCGATCATCTGGACAAGCATGGATGGAAACACCGGCGACTCGGAGAGCGGCTTGGCGATGGTCTCGCCTTCCTTGATAGCCGAGCGCACCTTCTTCACGGCGCGCGCGACCACTTCGTTGCCTGCGGTCTCGGCAACGATCTCGAGCGCCGAAAGAATGGGCACACCGGCTGAGACCAACGTGCCGAACGTGCGCGTGAACCGCGCCAGAGCCATCTTCTGGACCATCCCACCGATGATCGGCATGCGCAGCTTCATGCCGTCCCAGATGAAGCGTCCGGACTCGGTGCCAACCCAGAGCTTGAAGCCGGCATAGGCGCCGATGGCAACCACGAGAGCGATGAGCCCCGGCCAACCACTCACGGCCTCTGAGACAGCCACAAGAATCTGTGTGGGCAGTGGCAGCTCTCCGCCCATGTCGCTGAACATCTTCTGAAACGTGGGCACGACGAAAATCATCATCGCGACCAGGACGATCAGAACCAGTGAGCCCATCGCGATCGGGTAGGTCATCGCCGACTTGATCGTTGCCTTAAGTGATGCGTCCGCTTCGAACTGGTCCGCGACGCGTAGGAGCACCTCATCGAGCACGCCACCGGTCTCGCCGGCGCGAACCATGTTGATGAAGATCGGCGGGAACGGTTTCGGGTGTTTCGCCATCGCTTCGGACAGAGACTGCCCGGCTTCGACGTCACGGCCCACCTGCATGATCACCTCGCGCATTTCTTTGCTCTCGGCCTGCCCCGCCAGAATGCTCAAGCACTTCGTCAGCGACAGGCCAGCGTTGATCATCGTGGCGAACTGGCGCGCGAAGATCGTGATCTCTTTGGGCTTGATGGTCGTTCCGAACTGGATCTTGGTGAGCTTAGCCAGCCTGTCCTCGTTCAACTCGAGGATGATGTAGCCCATCTGGCGCAGCTTTGCCGCGACGGCATCGCGACTCTCGCCTTCGAGCTTCCCGCCGACGACTTTGCCCGCTTTGTCTCGAACGCTGTACTTGAACGTGACAGTGGCCATCGTATCTGCCTCTTCCTGCCCTGGTTACGGAGTGCGGCCGATCAGTGTTCGCAGGACGTTCGCATCGACCGCTCTTTGCAGAGCATGGTCGAACGTCACACGCCCGCGCCTATGGAGGTCAGCCAAGCTCTGATCCATCGTGACCATACCATACTGCTGTCCCGCCTGCATGGCACTCATGAGCTGGTGCGTTTTGCCTTCGCGGATCATGTTGCGGATTCCCGGCGTTGGGACCAAGACCTCGCACGCGACAACCCGGCTGTTGCCGTCCGGCGTGGGGAGCAATTGCTGGCTGACGATGCCCTGCAGCGTTCCTGCCAGCTGGATGCGCACCTGCTGCTGCTGATACGGCGGGAAGACATCGATGACCCGGTCGATCGTCTGCGCGGCGTCTTGGGTGTGAAGGGTAGCAAACACCAGATGCCCGGTCTCCGCTGCTGTCAGCGCGGCTGCGATGGTCTCAAGGTCACGCATCTCACCGATCATGATCACATCAGGATCCTGGCGCAGAATGTACTTGAGCGCGTTCGCGAAGCTGTGGGTGTCTGCTCCGACCTCACGCTGGTTGACGACAGACTTCCTGTGCTGGTGGAGGTACTCGATTGGGTCTTCGATCGTGATGACGTGGACCTCTTGCGTTGAGTTTATGAAGTCCACCATCGACGCGAGCGTTGTCGACTTCCCTGAGCCCGTGGGGCCGGTCACCAGCACGAAGCCCCTCGGCTTCTCACAGAACTCCGGCATCAACGTGGGAAGCCCAAGCTCCTCGAAGGACTTGATGTCCGCGGGAATGTGGCGAAACGCCGCACCAAGGCTATCGCGTTGGAAGTAGGCGTTCACACGGAACCGAGCGACGCCCGGCAGCCCGTACGCGAAGTCGTACTCCCACTCTCGTTCCAACCTCTCTCGTTGGTCCTGACGGAGGATGGAGTACACCATCTCCTTGGTGTCTCGCGGCGTGAGGCGCGGGTTGTCAGTGGGAATGAGCTTGCCGTTGACCCGGAACACCGGCGGCATCCCAACCGTGATGTGCAGGTCGGAGCCATCGAGTTCGACCATGCGTGCGAGCAACTCGTTCAAGTCCAACACGGGCCGCACCTCCCCCCTGACAACGCTTCTTGCCTGAGCCTTTACGCGACAACCCTCATGATCTCCTCGATCGAGGTAGTGCCCATGCGAACCTTCTCCAGCCCATCCTGTTTGAGGGTAAGCATGCCCTGCGCGATAGCGACCTGTTTGATCTCCTCGGAGGTTGCCTCTTTCACGGTAAGAACGCCGATCTCCTCACTTAAGAGCATGACCTCGTGCAGTCCCATCCGGCCCCGATAGCCGGTTCCTCCACACTTCTTGCATCCGACGGGCCGGAAGAGCTTCTCCGGTAGATTGTCGGCAGGATAGCCTGCATCCAGGAGAGCCTGCTTCTGCGGCAGGTATTCTTCCTTGCACTCGGGGCACAACCGTCGCGCCAGGCGCTGGGCCAGCACGCAGTCCACCGCCGAGGCGACAAGGAACGGTTCCACACCCATCTCAGTGAGTCGCGTGACCGCCCCCGCGGCATCATTGGTGTGCAGGGTCGAAAGCACCAGGTGACCGGTTAGCGCGGATTCGATGGCGATCTTCGCGGTCTCCTCGTCGCGGATCTCGCCGACGAGGATGATATCCGGCGAGCAGCGGAGGAACGACCGAAGCGCGCGTGCGAACGTGAGCCCGGCTCTGACGTTCGTCTGAATCTGATTGACGCCGGGCAGGTGATACTCCACCGGGTCCTCGGCGGTGAGGATGTGCTTGGCAGGATCGTTGAGCACGTTTACCGCACCGTACAGGGTTGTGGACTTCCCGGAACCGGTGGGACCCGTTACCAGGATGGTCCCGTACGGCTTGCGGAACGCTGACTCGAATCGCTCGAGGGCAAAGGGCAGGAAGCCGAGATCCTCCAGGCGCAGCATGATGTTGTCTTTGCGCAAGATACGAAGGACGACGCGCTCGCCGTAAACAGTGGGCAGTGTCGACACGCGCAAGTCCATCTTGTGGCCCGCCACGGTGATCGAGGTGTGGCCGTCCTGAGGCTTTCGGTTCTCGGCGATGTCCATGTCGGCCATGATCTTGAAGCGGCTGATGATCGCCTGCTGGGTGGCTTTCGGACTCCGCATCACCTCATGGAGCACGCCGTCAACGCGGTACCGCACGCGAAGGTCCTTCTCTTGCGGTTCGATGTGAATGTCGGAGGCACGATCGCTGACCGCCTTATTAATGATGTAGTTGACGAGCTTGACGATCGGCGCCTCGTCGGAGACCTCGGTGAGGGATTCGAGATCGAGGTTTCCAACCTCGGTGCCGTCGAGGAAGCCGGTGTCCACGTGCGCGGCCACTCGGTAGTAGTCCTCGATAGCGGCAAGGATGTCGTCCTTGGTCGAGATCGCGGGTCTGATCTCATACCCCGTGATGATGCGAAGATCGTCGAGCGCGAGGACGTTCTGCGGGTCTGCCATGGCCACGATGAGATGGTTCTCTTCATCGAACTCGACGGGCATCAGCGCGTAGCGGGATGCGAGGTCCCGAGGGACGATGGCTATCGCGCTGGGGTCTGGTTTCTTCTCGGCGAAATCGACGTATGGTATGCCGATCTGGCGCGCCATGACGGCCAGGATGGCTCCCTGTGTGGCGTAGCCAAAATCGACCAGAACGCGGCCGATTGGACTTGCCGTCGCTTTGTGCACTTCCAGGGCGTCGTTCAGCTGCCGCTCGGTGATGACACCGGCGCGCTGCAGCAGCTGTCCTAAGCGCTCACCTGCCTCCGCCACGAGCTCGACTCCCTCTGGGCTGACACACAGACGGCCCTACGCCCACGGTCGTTAACCGCATGGGTTCATCGTACGACATTCGGCCTGCCGTGGGCGATGTGCATCAAGAACGGGGCTCGTACCTGGAATCGGCCACGTCCGCGAGCAACAGGCCGGCAAGTCGCTGGAACTCGCCGAACGCCGTGGTACCCCGCCTGACGCCGACCCGTCCCTCGCCCATCGTGAACTGCAGCTCGACCGGAGAGACCAGGCGGTACTCGGGAGTATCGGCAACAATGACGGGCTGCTCGAGCTCGGGAGCGGGCATAGGCGCGGGCGCGACCTCGGGCTGGGGCATCCAGTCCCCGGTCCGCAATGGGGAGCTTAGGACCTGCTCCGGTTGGAGCTTCCCTAGGCCAAGACCATCACCGGCACGATCTTGCCTGGTAGCCGACTCGGAAGCGAACCGGGGGTCCTCGGCAACTGTCGGCGTCGCCATGCCTGCCGTTCGGACGGCGTGTCGGTAACGTCGCAGCGCCAAGAAGAGGTACACGAGCACGATGATGAACAGAAGCAGCAGACTTCCAAGAATGTACAGCCGGGGATCCACGAGCGTCATCTCATGCTGTCGAGAATGCTATACAGCAGACCGAGGAGGACGGACTTCACGCTGTCCTTCTCTTGTGCGTTGCACGCGAGCAGCGGCACATCGTCGGCGAGCGCAAGGCTGCTGCGCACGGCGGAAAGCGTCTGCGAGTCGTTCGGATCGACCTTGTTAGCGGCGACCACGAACGGCACATCGGACATGCCTGTGAAGAACTCGATCATGGAGGCAGCATCGCGGATGGATTCCTGGCTTCGCGCGTCGACAAGCAAGACGAATCCGAGCATCCCTTCCGAAAGCGTCTCCCACATGAACGAGAACCGCTCCTGCCCAGGCGTGCCGAAAAGATACAGCACGACGTCGTCGGAGATCGTTATCCGCCCGAAGTCCATCGCAACCGTGGTCTCTGCGCCACCCTCACCCGACGCGTCGCTTACTTGGCGCTCGGTGGACAGAACGGTGATCTCGCTCACCGACTTTATGAAGGTCGTCTTTCCCGCGTTGAACGGCCCTGTGATGACGACTTTCACTGACTGCATGCCTCGGACTCCGTTCTTAGAGCTTCTCGATGCCTTCGATGATCTGTATGAGCAGGTCGCGATCGACGAGCTGGTCCCGACGCAGTACGACGCTTTCGTCAGAATCCGGAATCCGCCCGACCGTCGCAACTGGGCGGGCGCGAGAAGCGCCACCCCCCGTCAGCGCCGTGATCTCATCGCCGAGACCATACCTCAGCGTCGAGTCCCCCTCGAATTCTGCGAGATACGCATCCGTTGAGATGATCCCGCCCGTGGACTCGATCGTCTCCGATGACTCGACTTCATCGTCTTGCGAGAGCGAGCGCAGCAGGTCATCGAGGTCGTTTGACGACGCGGTGATGAGCTCGGGTTCGGCAGCCGCTTCAAGATCCGAAGGCCGTACAGCCTCATCGAAAGCGGGCACGCCGGGTTCTATAGCGAGCTCGACGGGAACCTCGCCCAGTCCAAGCGCACGCAGATCGGTCTCGAGGTCGCCCGTGATCAGCGTGCCCGAGAAGCCCTCCGAGACGATAGCATCGCCTTCGACGAACTCTTCGACAATCGGCGGGGCGGGAATCTCGATCGCCTCAACCGCAGTCAGAGGACCGAAGAACGCCTCCGACTCGGGCTCGGGCTCGGGTTCGGGTTCGGGTTCGGGTTCGGGTTCGGGTTCGGGTTCGGGTTCCTTGAGCGTCTCCACGGGGTGGTCAAGAACAGCCTCCATCATCGCCGCGAAGACGGCCATGTCCTCCGCTGATGCCTTGGTCTTGCTGACCGACAAGAACTCCGGCTCCTCGTGCGGTTCACTCTCAGTTGACGACTCCTGCGCAGGCGCAGCGTGCGCCTCGACTTCGAAGGTCGGCGCCTGGGCACGTTGGAGTTCCTCGACCTGCACGGCGGTCTGCGTCGCAAGGGCGATCTCGTCGAGCGCGGCAGCCTCGTCGCGCGCACGTCGCTCGGCCTCAAGACGTGCGCGGCGCTCTTCACGCCGCAACCGCTCCGAGCGAAGCCGCTCGACCTCATCATCCGATGGCACCTCGAGCAGCCCTGCCGAGAAGAGGCCATAGATGATTCGGGCGACTTCGAAATCGGTCTTGTTCATCTCGGTGGCAAGCTGCAAGACGGTTCGCGTTCCGTCGATCAGAAGTAGTACGGCCCACTCGCTCGGCTTAAGCGATATCTCGAACGTACCCTCACCCGGAGCTGTCGCCATCTTGAAGACCATGTCCATGGATGGAACCTTCTTCTTGATGCGATTCCATTCGTCCAGCCGACGACTCCCTTCCATGACGATGTTCTCGACGGACACCGACAGGCCGATGTCCTCGTCAGCGACCTCGGGCAGCACTTCGAAATCGAACTCACCCTCGTCCCAGCGCATGAGGTCGAAGATAGTGTCCTGAATCTGCTCCTGTACGAACGTCTCGAGCACCTTGCCGGTCAGGTAACCCTCGTCGACCAGGATCTGCCCGAGGCGCCGTCCCCCTACGGGCTCGCTTCTCTGGATGTCAAGCGCCTTGACAAGCGCGCTCGGGGTGATCCGCCCGGTCGTGACAAGCCGCTGGCCGAGAGGATCGCGGTGCCAGTTCGACTGGGCGAAGAAGACATCGCCCTCGCGGAACCAGATGCTGCCCTCAGCATCAGAACTCCTGATGCGCAGAACCCCCGTCTTCTTGCTCAGCTGCACGAGCTGGAAGACATCGGGTAGCGAGAAGTCCTTGAGATTGCCGCGTAATGCCATCGGCCGGTTCTTGCCCTTCTCCCGGAAGACCGGGCGTTCTAGCCGAGAATCTCGGCGATGCTGCTCGCAGCGGAGCGCATGTCGTAAATGACGAGGCCGAGCTTCGCGTTCGCGTCGGCCATGACGGTCAGCACCGCCCGACCTCCGGCCGCCATAAGAAGTACGTAACCAGTGTCTCCCTCGATAAAGACCTGCGACAGATGCCCCCGGCCAAGTTCGGCGGCCGCACGCTCGCCGAGGCCGAGAATCGCTGCCGACATAGCGCCGACACGATCAGCCTGCATGCCGGGCGGCAACGCGGAGGCCATCGTGAAGCCGTCGAGACTTACCAGGGCGGCAGCCTCAATGTCCGGATCCTCCCGCATCAGCAGGTTGAGAGCCGCCGCCAGGCGTTCCTCACGGGTAGGCGACCGTGGCGCCGCTTCGGGGCGCACGGGAATCGACGCTACCGGTCCGGGCGCAACGACCGGCGCGGGCACCGGCTGCGGGGCGTGCACAGGAGCAGCCGGCACGGACGGCGCACTCGGGGCCGAGACTATGGGCGGGACGACCACCGGAGCGGTCAACAGCTCATCGTCGAGCACGTCATCGTCAGTGTCTGAGATGAAGTAATCCCCAATACCCCTGTCCACCATTGATGTTCAACTCCCGTGGCTTCGGATGTCTGACGCGACCCGATGACATGCGACAGCACGGCCCCATGGGCCCGGCCCCCTCAGTTTCGCACGTCAGACAGGCCGGCACAACATCACAAAGACGCCTTCCGCCGGCCGTTCACACGACGACGCGCAGGACCTCCTCGATCGACGTCACGCCCAGGAGCGCTTTCGCGAACCCGTCATCACGCAACGTGCGCATGCCAGCCGCTAGGGCCATGCGCTTGATCTCGTCGCTGGAGGCGTGGTTCACACACGCGCGCTCGATGTCCTCGCTGACAGTCATGACCTCGTGAAAACCCATTCGGCCCTTGTAACCGATACCCCCGCATCGCTTGCAGCCGACCGCCCGATACAATGTCGGGAGATGCTCCGGATCGTAGGGGAATCTGACGCGGTCGAGGGCTTCGGGCGTGGGCGTGTACGCCTCCTTGCACTCGGGACACAGGCGGCGGCCGAGACGCTGCGCAAGCACACAGTTTATGGCCGAGGCCGAGAGAAACGGCTCGACGCCCATCTCGGTCAGCCTGGTGAGCGCGGAAGGGGCGTCGTTGGTGTGCAGCGTCGAAAGCACAAGGTGCCCCGTGAGCGCCGCTTCGATCGCGATGCTGGCAGTCTCCTTATCGCGAATCTCACCGATCATGACAACGTCGGGGTCTTGACGCAGAATGGAGCGCAGCGCCGAAGCGAAGGTGAGGCCCGCCCTTTCATTCACCTGGACCTGTGATAGGCCCTCAAGCCGATACTCGACCGGGTCCTCGACCGTGATCAGGTTGACCGTTGGACTCGTCGTCTTGTTGATCGCCGCGTACAGCGTGGTCGACTTGCCTGATCCGGTCGGGCCGGTGACGAGAATGCAGCCGTATGGTCTGCCAAGCGCATCGAGCAACCGTCCGATCGGCTCTTCGAGAAAGCCAAGGTCCTCAAGCGAAAGCATGATCGAGTCTTTTCTGAGCAGACGCATAACACACATCTCGCCGTTCACGGCTGGCAGCACAGCGACGCGAAAGTCGACCGTCTTGCCGTCGAGCACAACGCCGAAACGGCCGTCCTGGGGAACCCGTTTCTCAGCGATATCCATGCCTGAGGCGATCTTGATGCGGCTCAGCAGCTGCCTGTGGAGTTTGATCGGACTCCTCATGACTTCCTGACACACGCCGTCGATGCGGTATCGCACCCTGAGCTCTGTTTCCTGGGGCTCCACATAGATGTCTCCGGCGCCCTGCCGGATAGCTTCGCTCACGATGAGGTTCATAAGCTTGACGACGGGTGCTTCTTCATCGGCGGCCGCTTCCTCCGCCTCGCGTTCCGTCTCGGCCGACGTATCATCGAGGTCGCCCACCATCTGGTCGACGTTCTGGTTCATGGTGGCGAACTTCTCGATCGCGGCCTCGACGTCACTCTCGGTCGCGACAATGGGTCGTATCTCATACCCGGTGACGATGCGAAGGTCGTCGATGGCGAAGATGTTGGCAGGGTCCGCCATCGCCACCACAAGTTCGTCATCCTGGATCTTGATGGGAAGCACGCTGTGCCGTTTCGCCAATTCGGCCGAGATGAGCATCGCAGCGTTCGGGTCGATCTCGTAGCCCGCCAGATCGACAAAGGCGAGACCCATGCTCTCGGCGACAGCCTGAGCGATCTTGGTGTCGCTCGCGATGCCCTGCTCGATCAAGACAGTCGTGAGCGAACGGGTCTCGCCCGCTTCGGTGACCGCCGTCTCCATCTGCTCCTGCGTTATGAGCCCTGACTGGACGAGGACCCTGCCAAGGCGCTTCCCGGAAGCAGCGCTCATACGGTGCCGCCTCCTTCGGCCTCGCTGCGGCGCATCGCCGCTTCGGCCGCCGCGCGCATCGTCGTACGCGGCGCCCGGGACTGCGCGTTTTCGGACCAGATGTCGATTGCGAGCGCGCCCTGCGCGACCAGCATCCCCAGACCGCCGAGCGCGTGTGCACCGGCAGCTTCGGCGCCTCTGAGCAGCGCGGTCGGCCGCGCCGAGTACACCATGTCGTACACCGTGAGCCCGGCGCGCAGCCACTCGACGGGCACCGGGCTCTCGTCGTCCGGCTTCATCCCGAGCGGCGTCGCATTCACGACCAGATCCGCCGAGTGGATGGCGTCCTCGGCACCATCGCCAGGGGACGTCGTGTCGACCTCCATCCCGCGAAGATACCGCGAGACTCGCTCCTTCAGGCCCTCGGCACGCTCCACGTCGCGATTCACGATCGTGAGGTGAGCGGCCTTGCCCAAGACGAATGCCGCAACGGCCGCGCCGGCCGCGCCCCCGGCGCCAAGCAGCACGATTCGCCTACCCTCAAGCGAGAAACCCGCTTCGTCAGAGAGCGACTCCAACAGTCCGCGGCTGTCGGTGTTGTAGCCGATGAGACGACCCTCCGAGCAATGTACGGTGTTCACCGCACCTGCCATCTGCGCGAGCATCGCGACTTCGTCGCAGAGCTCAAGGATCGCCCGCTTGTACGGCATGGTCACGTTGAAGCCGACGAACGAGACCGCGCGGGCCGCATCGGCGAAACGCACGAGTGCACCCTGGTCCGGCACGGCGAACGGCAGATAGACCCAGTTGAGCCCGAGTTCCTCATACGCCGCGTTGTGCATCGCCGGAGACAGCGTGTGTTCGATGGGCCAACCGACGACACCGGCGGGGCGTGTACGTCCGTCGATGATCATGTCCGGTCAACTCCTCGGGTCGCGCCTGTCGCCTGCTCCGGCTGGGCACCCTTCATTATCCTCGCCTCGAGCCTTCGCAGCAAAAGAGTATGCGGGAGGTCCGTCGAGGACAGCGGCAGCACCATGATCGTCGTGGCCCCGATGAGCTTGCCGCCAAGCACATCGGTGAAGAGCTGGTCACCGACCACCGCGCTGCGGTGTGCGCGCGCACCGATCCTGCGCAGCGCCACCCAGAAGGCGAACGGCAGCGGTTTGATGGCTTTCGAGACAAGCTCGAGACCCAGCTCGGCGGCTACCCGCCTGACAGGCTCGTGCCAGTTGTTCGAGATCAGACAGACCTTGAAGCCGCAATCGGAAAGCGAGGCCACCCAATCCTCAAGAGCCGAGGGGACCTCGTTGGTGTCTCTGCGCAGAATCGTGTTGTCCAGGTCGAGCAGCAGCGCATCGATACCACGTGCCTGGAGATCGTCCAGGTCGATGGCGCGCACATCGGTGAGGTACCGATCGGGGACGAGCAGCCGCATATGACTCCCGGTCTAGTGGTCGGACGTGCCGTCTCCATCGTGGTCATGCACGTCGGTTGGGGCTGTATTGCCGATGCTGGCGTCAAGGCGATCGATCTCGGCCGCTACGGTGTTCGCCAGCGCGGTATCCCCCGCCTGACGGAGGAGCTGCTCCAGAGCAGCGAGGCCATTGATCTTCTCCATATCGTCGGTCCAGCGCATGCCGGGCTGGACTGCAAGCCGCGCCTGGGTGAGAGCACCGGTCGTGTCCTTGGACAGAACGAACAGCATTTGCGCGTACGACATGTGCAGCGTCCCTGAATCCGGGATCCGCTCGGCCCCGACGCGCGCCATGGTGAGCCCCTCGGCCATCTTGCCGTTCCTGGCGAGGATCCACGAACCCACGTAGTACGGCTGATCGAAGCTCGGATCGAGCCACTCGACGGCGGCGATCGTGCTCAGCATGTACCGCTGCTGCTCGAGCGGCACGCCTTCGTAGTAGCCATGCAGAACCGGGTCGATCCGGTTCCACAGGACCGCGCCCGTGTAACGACGCAGACCGGTGAGATACGAAAGCGATGCGCGGCCTACCGCGGCGGCGGTCGTGTCGCTTGGCGCCGACATGATGCGATCACCGAGCGCCTGCCCGCCGAGCGCAAGCACCAGGAACGTGGCGGCAACGGCCAGCGGCAGCCAGGTCTCGCGACGCACGCTCACGCTACAGGTCCCTCCTGCCGAACGCCAGAACGCCGAGACTCAGACATACGCCCACCAGGCCAAAAAACACCACAAGCATGCTCACCATGTAAATCCCCGGCACGCCGCTACCGTGGGCGACGGGATTGACGACATTGAACGCATCGAGCGACGGGACGAACGGTTGGAGGGCGAGAGCGCCTTCCCCGCCAAGGAGCGTGCTACGGGAATGTCCGACGAACAGCGCGGCGAGCGTGGCGGTCACGACGACCACCGGACCGGTCACCGATGAGACCGCCACCGCGAACGCGGAAATGACGCCCATCTCAAGCCACGTGGCAAACGCGCCCTCCCACAGCCGCCACATCAACTCGCCATACGTGAGGTATCCCACCACCATCTCGATAACGGTGAACGCGATGATCGTTCCTGCCATGACGCCGAGGACGCCCAGCCACGTGCCCACCAGGTACTCCCAACGGCTGACGCCCTTCGAGAGCACGTTATAGACAGTCCGCTTCTCCAACTCCGACGGCACGCGGTTCGCCGCGAGCGACAAAGCGATGACGAGACCCGTCACGTACGAGAGCGCGAGCGCGACCTCGCGAAAGACCGCACCCTCCACGCCCAGTCCATAATCGGGCAGCGACGGGATCGCCAACACGAGAAGCGCCGCGAACACGAGCACCACATAGACCACCTTGCGGCGCAGGCTGTCGGTCATGACGGCCGCCGCGATCGGCCAGATGCGCTTGATCATGAGGGGGCCTCCCCATCGCTGGACGCGAGGAGGGCGGCGAAGTAGTCCTCGAGCGACTCGCGCTTGGGCGCGACCGCGATGATCGTGCCTCCGGCTTCATCGATCGTATCGACGACGCGACGTGTGGCTTGCGTGGGGATCGAGAACACCCAGACACCGCCCGGCACCGCGACGTTCTCGGCGAGCTCCGCGATCCTCGGCGGCAGCGACATCATACCTGACGCCCGCACAGAGGACTGACCGTCCACGTTGAGCAGCACGTTGATGTCTCCCTCAGCAGCAACGACACCGCGGTTGAGGATGGTGACGCGATCGCACACCGCCTCGACCTCGGAGAGCTGGTGCGAGGAGAGCAGGACGGTGACACCCGCCGCCCGCAAGTCGAGCATCAGGCTGCGAACATCTCGCTGCCCCACCGGGTCGAGGCCCGACGCCGGCTCGTCCAGGATGACGACCACGGGGTCGCCGAGCAGCGCCTGCGCGATGCCGAGGCGCTGGAGCATGCCGCGCGAGAACTTTGAGAGTTCCGTGCGCTCCGCATCCGCGAGGCCGACTCGCGCAAGAAGCTTCGGCGTCTGTTCGCGCACGCCTTGAGCATCCACACCGGCAAGCGAGCCGTAGAAACGCATCGCCTGGCGCGCGGTGAGGTGTACCGGGAAATACGGCTGTTCCGGCAGAAAGCCGAGGGACCGCCGTCCGGATGGATGCGTCGAATCCGCGCCGAGTACCTCAAACGTCCCGGCGCTCGGGCGAACCAGCCCGAGCAGCATCTTGAGGGTGGTCGTCTTTCCCGCGCCGTTCGGGCCGAGCAACCCGTGAATGGTTCCGGGCTCGACCGTGATCGAGACGTCTGACACCGCCTCGCGCTTCGGCTTTCCCAACATCGAGTAGACCTTGCGTGCGCCCTGCACGCGAATGGCGGCATCGGCCATGGAGCTTACGGCACCACCTCTCGGGACTTTTCCTTCGCTTTCAGGAAGTCTGCTTCGTTGGTCGTGAACGTGTGCGAGCCGTCTTTGCCAGTGAGCACATAGTACAGGTACTTCGTATCGGCAGGGTGCGCGGCCGCCTGAAGCGACGCAAGCCCGGGGCTTGCGATCGGCCCGGGCGGCAGTCCCCGGTACCGGTAGGTATTGTATGGGCTTTCGATCGTGAGGTGTTTGTTCAGCAGTCTGGGCCGCGTACCCGGAAGTAGGTACTCGATCGTCGCGTCGATCTCAAGACGCATGTTCAGTGACATCCGGTTATAGATCACCGACGAGACGAGCGGACGGTCCCGCGCAAGACGCGCCTCCCTCTCGATCATCGATGCTATGGTCACGACCTCGTGCAGATCAAGACCCCGGCTCCCCGCTTCGGTGAGATCGACCGCACCGATCTCCCGTCCGAACTGTGCGAGCATCATCTCGATCGCCGCGCGCGCCTTCGCGTCTCTTGGGATGTTGTACGTCTTCGGAAACAGGTATCCCTCGAGCGATCCGGTTCGCACGCCTTCCAAGAAGGGAAAGCCGGTGGCGAACGAGGACGCCTGCGTGAGCGCCAACCGCTTGAACTCGGCTTCCGGGATGCCGAGTTCCTTCTCCAGACGGGCGCCGATCTGCTCGGCGGTGAATCCCTCAGGAACGATCACCTTCACGTACTCGATCGGCGGGCCCGCTTTGAGCTGGTCGACCACGACGCGAAACGCCATCCCTGTCCTCAGGTCATACACGCCTGGGCGCAGCATGCCGTCGACACCGCTCAAGCGGCATCGCAGACGGAACATGGACGGGTTGCTCACAACACCGGCCGAGACGAGCGTGTCCGCGATGGCCTTCGTGGTAGCACCGTCCGGGATCTCGACCTGGACAGGTCGGCCTGCGGGCACGTGCGTCTGCGGCTTCAGCAGCACGCTCCACGCGCCATACGCCGGGATACCGAGTGCGATGATGACGCCGATGATGACGACGACGAGCCGGAGCGTGCGTGTGCGAACGCGCGCCTCCTCGACGCTCTCGTGCGTCAGGCGCGGGGGCACCGGCGCATCCGGGGCGCCGAGCGGGACCTCGCGATCGCGCTGCGACGGCGTCGGGCGGCCACGCTCGGCGTCTTTGCTCCGCCGGCGCCTCATCGCTCGTCGGCCCTTCGCGTGGCGTCGAGGTGGGCCTGCAGGATGATCGCGGCCGCGACCATGTCGAGGCGTCCCCGCTGCTTCTTCGCCTCAACGCCGCCGGCACCCATGGCTCGAGACGCTTGTGCCGAGGACAATCGCTCGTCGGCATACGTGACCGGAAGGCCGAGCGCCCTACCGAGGCGATCGCCCACGGCGCGCACGGCGGCCGCTTGCCGACCCTCGGCACCGTTCATGCCGAGCGGGAGACCCACGACAAGACCCGCGGCCTCATACGTCTTGACGATCTCTTGCAGCGGGCGGATGTCTCGGGCGAGCGACCGTGCATCCAAAACGGCGAGCGGCGATGCGATGGCGCCCGAAGGATCCGAGACCGCCACCCCTACACGCGCCTCGCCGATATCGAGGCCGAGGAGCCTCATGCGCTACCTGACGCCGAGCAGCCCGCGCGCCGCGTCGAGCGCCACCTCGACGCCCGACGGGTCCTTGCCACCGGCCTGCGCCATGGCGGGATTGCCGCCACCGCCGCCGCCCACGAGCGGCGCCATGACGCGGATAAGCGCGGCTGCGTCGAACCCGGCGGAAACGGCTGCGGGAGAACCTGCCGCCAAAAGCAGCACCCTGCCGTCCATGACGCTCGCGATCACGACCGCGCCCTTCGGCTGCTTCTCACGTAGCGCGTCGGCCGCCGCGCGCAGGTCGTCCGAGCTAAGACCGTCGTGCCGCGTGACGATGACCGCGTAGCCGCCCGGCGCATCTGTGAACAGCGCGTTGCCCTCCGCGCTGTCGAAGGTGCGCTTTCTCGCCTCGGCAAGCGCGCTCTCGGCCTCTTTGAGCCGCCGCTGCAGCGCCTCGACGTTGCGGGGAAGCTCCGCGGGGCGGCACTTGAGCGCGCTCCCGAGCGCACTGAGCGTGGCCTCCTCGCCGTGCACATAATCGAGCGCGCCATAGGACGTGACTGCCTCGATGCGGCGCAGGTTAGCGGCGACGCTACCCTCGGAGACGATCTTGAAGAAGCCGATCTCGCTTGAGCGGCCGACATGCGTTCCGCCGCATAGTTCTTTGCTGAAGTTCCCGATCTCGAGCACGCGAACGATGGTGCCGTACTTCTCACCGAACAGAGCCGTCACACCCATCTCACGCGCGCTGGCAAGCGACGTCTCATAGTTGCGGACGGGGTGGTTCTCCATGATCTTCGCGTTGACGAGCCGCTCGATCTTCTCGAGTTGCCCGGCACCCGGCGATTCGAAGTGCGTGAAGTCGAAGCGCAGGCGGTCTGGCGTGACGAGCGAGCCGGACTGGTGCACGTGCTCGCCGAGCACCTTGCGCAGCGCCCAGTGCAGGATGTGCGTCGCGGTGTGGTTGCGCCGGATGCGCTCGCGGCGCGGCACGTCGATGGCGGCGTGAACGGCGTCATTGACGGCGAGCGAGCCGCTCTCCAGGGTCCCCACATGCGAGACAAGGCCCGGCATCGGGACGCGAGTGTCACGCACCTCGAAACGCGCGTTGCCCACGGAGATGACCCCGGTGTCGCCGACCTGACCGCCTTGCTCGCCGTAGAACGGCGTCACGTCCAGAACCACTTCGGCTTGCGTGCCTGCCGGGATCGACTCCACCGGCGCGCCGTCGCGGATGATGCCGACGACCCTCGAATCGGCCTCGTCGGCGGTGTAGCCAACGAACTCGACGCCGCTGCCGCCCAGCTGCTTCCCCACCTCGGCGAACGCATTACCGAACGCCGTCCATGAGTCGTCTTTCACGGCCGCTCGCGCGCGCCGTTTCTGCTCGTTCATCTCGATATCAAACGCCGCCTGATCGACCTCAAGGCCGGCTTCGCCGGCGATCTCGGCGGTGAGTTCGTACGGGAAACCGTAGGTGTCGTGCAGCGCGAAGGCCAGCTTGCCGTCGAGCACCGGCTCGCCCGCTGCCTTCGTGCGTTCGATCGCCTCGGCGAGAAACGTCAGCCCCTGCCGAAGTGTCGCGCCGAAGCGCTCTTCCTCGCTCGCGACGATGCGGTTTACGAGGTCGTGGTGCTCCACGATCTCGGGATACGCGTCGCCCATGCGAACGACGACTTCGTCGACGAGCCTGCCAAGGAACGGCTTCTGAACGCCGAGAAGCCGGCCGTGACGCACCGCACGACGCAGGAGCCGACGCAACACGTAGCCGCGGCCCTCGTTGGAGGGCAGCACGCCATCGGAGATGAGGAATGTCACCGCGCGTGCGTGGTCGGCGATGATGCGAAGTGAGACGTCGGTCTTCTCGGCCACACCGTACTTCGCGCCCGAGATGTCCTCGGCGATTTCCATGATGCCGCGGATGATGTCGGTCTCGAAGTTGGAGTGGACCCCCTGCATGATCGCGGCCACGCGCTCGAGGCCCATGCCGGTGTCGATGTTGCGCTTGGGCAGCGGGGTGAGCGTGCCGTCCTCGGCGCGGTCGTACTGCATGAAGACGAGGTTCCAGTACTCGAGAAAGCGGTCGCAGTCGCAGCCGGGCGCGCAATCCGCCGAGCCACAACCGACCTCGGGACCCTGGTCGTAATAGAGCTCGGAGCACGGCCCGCACGGGCCGGTGGGACCGGCCGACCAGAAGTTGTCCTTTGCGCCCATGCGGACGATGCGATCGACCGGCACGCCGACCTCGTCGCGCCAGATCGCCTCGGCCTCGTCGTCATCCTCGTAGATCGAGAACCAGAGGCGAGACGGATCGAGCTTGAGCACGCTCGTGGAGAACTCGTACGCCCACGCGCACGCCTCGCTCTTGAAGTAGTCGCCGAAGCTGAAGTTGCCCAGCATCTCAAAGAAGCTGTGGTGGCGACCGGTGGTGCCGATGATGTCGATGTCGGTCGTGCGAGCGCACTTCTGGCAGGTGGTGGCCCGCGTGAACCCGAGGTCGCGCAGGCCAAGGAAGACCGGCTTGAATTGCACCATGCCGGCGGACGTCAGCAACAACGACGGGTCGTCCGGGACGAGCGAGGAGGAGGGCAGCCGATGGCAGCCCTTGCTCTCGAAGAATGACAGGTAGCTCTCACGGATCTCGGCGGCCTTCACTTACGTCTCCTCCGGGTCTTCGGTCTGTTCCGCGTTGTTGGACGCGTTCATCTCGTCGGGATCGTCCTGTGGCTTCTTGTCTCGGAAGAAGGCGCCCTTCTCAGTCGTCAGCTTCGAGTCTGTCCACTTCTCGAAGTAGTACACGAACAAGCCCTTGCCTATCGCCGCGACAGGGATGGCCAGGATCAGGCCGGTGAACCCGGCGAGCGTGCTGCCGACGAGCAGCGAGAATATCACGAGGAGCGGATGCAGGTCGACCTGCTCGGACATCACGCGCGGCGTGATGAACAGGTCGGTGATCTGCTGTGTGCCCATGATGACCGCCACGGCTCCAAGCGCGAGCCACGGGCTGACGAAGGCCGCGGCGATGGCTGCGATGATCTCGGAGATCAGCGGGCCAAACCACGGGATGACGTTCAGGATACCGGCGAACAATCCGAGCACCAGCGCGTAAGGGACACCCAGGACGCTCAAACCGATGGTCACGATGACGCCGGTGGACAGGGAAACGACCAGCTGGCCTCTTAAGTAGCCGCCGAGAACGTTCGACACCTTGTCCACCACCACGGTTGCCTCGTCCCTGCGCCGTGGACCAGCGAGCAGTAGGGCCTCTTTCTTGATGGCGTCGAGGTCCTTGAGAATCCAGAAGCCAGCCACGAGAGCGAGAAACGAGTTGAAGAGCAGCGAAACGGCGCCGCTGCCCACCGAGAAGACCGTGCTTGCGAGGGCGCTCGACCACGCCATCACCCGGCTCGCCACGCCGTTGCGCAGGTTGAGCAGCGCGTCGTTGATCCACGAGGGCAGTGTGATGGCGTTGAACTGCGCCTGCAGTTGCTGCCAGAGCGCGAACGCCTTGTCGTAATACCCAGGGAATGCCATCAGGAATTGACGAACCTGATCAACGATCGGCGGAACGATGAACAGGCCGGCGACCACAAGGGCCGCTATCGCGACGAGATAGCACAGCCCGACGGCGAGCCCCCGCTTGAGACCCTTGCGCTCCAAGGCTGCCACCGGAGCCCGGAACACATAGACGATCACGAGCGCCAGCAGGAACGGCACAAGCGCGCGCGAGACCTTGACCAGGGCGAAGAACGCGGCGGCAACGAGGATGAGGACGCCAATGAGCGCCCATGCGCTGATTCCCAGACGACGCCACCGATCTTCTCTCGCACGTGCGTCCGGCATGCTCAGACCTCCTCGGAGACGAGGTGTTCTCGCAACACACGAAGGGTCTTGCGAAGCAGGCGCGATACCTGCATCTGCGAGATCTCCAGCTGCGATGCGATCTCGGTCTGGGTGAGCCCCTGGAAGAAGCGCAGGTAGAGCACGCGCTGTTCCATGGGCGTCAGGTGCTTCAACGCCTCGGCAAGCGTGGTACGGTCATCGACGACCGCCATGAGCTGGTCGTCCTTGCCGATGTATTCCAGGATGCTGAACGAGTCGCTTCCGTCGTTGTTGCGGTCACCCTCGAGCGACACGAAGTTGTATGCCTCGGACGTCTCCATCGCTTCGAGGACTTCTTCGGACGTGACACCCAGATACTCGGCGATCTCGAGAATCGTGGGCGACCGCTGTATCTGCTGCGTCAGTTGGTCGACGGCCTGGTTCACCCGGAACGACAACTCCTGCAGACGCCTGGGGACCTTGATCGCCCAACCTTTGTCCCGGAAGTAACGCTTGAGCTCGCCGACGATCGTCGGCGTGGCATACGTCGTGAACTCAACGTCCCGGTCGGTATCGAATCGGTCGATCGCCTTGATGAGCCCGATGGTCCCAACCTGGATCAGGTCATCGATCGGTTCGCCCCGGTTCCGGAAACGGCTGGCGAGATACTTCACCAGATTGAGGTACATCGTGATCAGCTCGTCGCGAGATTCCTCGTCGCCGTATTCGCGGTAGTGCGCGAACAGGTCGCGCGTGAGCTGTTTGTCCCAGACGAGACGACGTCCCGGCTTCTTGGAGACTCGTGGCACGTCTACCCCTCCACCGGGGTGCTGGAGCGCTTAACGATGCTGAGAACGCAGGATCCGCCTTCCTGTCTGATGGTGAAGTCGTCACACACGGACTCGAGAATGAAGGCGGCGTAGCGATCCTCGGGCTCGGCGCCAATCTCGGCGACTGAGTCCGGGAACGGCCCCACGACGATGCCAAGCGCGGCCGCATCCACCTCGAAGGAGAAGGTGACCTCGCCTTCAGCTCCAACGTGCGTGCATGCGTACACGAACGCCTCGTCGGCGGCGATACGCACGTCGTCGACCTCGTCGTAGGACATCCCGACCCGGCTGGCCAGCTCGGCCGCCGTCATGCGGGCGGTCTTTGCGTATTCGCTTCGAGCGGGAACCGTCAGTGCGATGCGATCCGATGCCATGAGTAGTCCTCCGAATGCGTGGCCGAAGCGGCGCTCACGACCGGCGAGCGCGTGAGACGAATCGTGCGAGGCGACCGCCCAGTCCGGCGATCGCATCGACAGGTGTGCGGATAGCGTCCGTGGCCGAACTCACCGCGCCGGACACCTCTTCGATGTCCGTCACGATGCCGTCAACGCGCAAGAGCTCGGCATTGAGTGCGTCAAGGCTGATGTCGGCCTTTCCCAGCATCGGCACGACGCGTTCGCGCACCTGCGCGAGCGTCGCCCTGGCATCCCTGAGCGTGCGGACGAAGACCACCGCCACACAGATGCCGGCACCCGCCAGCACGATGCCGAGCACGATGAGCACGATCTCGAGAACAGAACGTAACGCCATAAGGTGTCCTCCGAGCACGCGGTGACGTACCGGTCAAGTGTAGCAAAGCGCGTACCCCTCTGCGGCGCGAGAAACCGCGCCCGCGCTTCGATCACTCGCCGCCCGGGCGATAAAACCGGCGACCCTCGAGTCTGGAGGGCATGTACTGCTGCTCGAACGCCGCCCCCGGATAGGCGTGGGGATACTTGTACGGTGGATACTCGTCGGCACCCGGACGCCGCCGGTCTCGCAGATGGTCCGGAACCGCACGGGCCGGGCCCTCCCGCACCTCAGCCAGCGCCTCGCTCACAGCAACGTACGCCGCGTTCGACTTCGGCGCGCTCGCGAGGTAGATCGCCGCGTGCGCCAGGTTGATGCGACACTCGGGCCAACCAATGAACTCCGCGGCCTTGACCGCCGCTTCCGCTACAAGCAGCGCCTGCGGATCGGCCATCCCCACATCCTCCGATGCGAAGATGAACATTCTGCGCGCGATGAATTTGGGATCTTCGCCGCCGTCGATCATCCTGGCGAGCCAGTACACGGCGGCGTCCGGGTCGCTCCCGCGCATCGACTTGATGAATGCGGAGATGACATCGTAGTGCGTGTCACCGGCTTTGTCGTACGTGAGCTGCCGCGTCTGTGTGACCTCGGCAACCTCGTCGACACCGACGCGAAGGATGCCGTCGGGTCCCGGGGCCGCCACGCTCGCCGCAAGCTCGAGCGACGTGAGCGCAGCGCGGGCGTCGCCACCGGCGCTCAGCACGATTCGATCCTCGGCCTCCGAAGAGAGCGCGACCGAGCCGTCCAGCCCTCGCTCGGCTGTGAGCGCACTGCGCACGATAGTGCGGATGTCGTCGTCACTCAGCGGTTGCATGACCAAGACGCGCGACCTGCTGATGAGCGGCGCATTCACTTCGAAGAACGGGTTTTCGGTGGTGGCGCCAATAAGCGTGATGAGGCGGTCCTCGACGGCATGAAGCAAGGCGTCCTGCTGCGACTTGTTGAAACGGTGGATCTCATCGATGAACACGATCGTGCGCCTGCCGGACTGGCCCAACCGGTCACGTGCGGCGTCGATCGCCGAACGGACATCCTTCACGCCGGAGTCCACCGCCGAGAGTTCCGTGAAGTGCGAACTCGTCACACCGGCGATGATGCGCGCGAGGCTGGTCTTGCCGCAGCCGGCCGGTCCGAACAGGATGATTGACGTGAGCGCATCGAGTTCGATCGCGCTTCTGAGGAAGGTTCCCGGGCCCACGATGTCCTGCTGTCCGACGAACTCGTCGAGCGTGCGTGGACGCATGCGCGCGGCCAGGGGCGCGGTTCGGGCGATCGACCGCTCGGCGGCCTCGGAAAAAAGGTCGTCCATGGCTACTCGGTCGCGCGAAGGACCTCTCGGCTGATGATCCCGCGGTCGACGTATCCCATGAAACGCCATGTGATGAACCCGTTGCCGTCCACGATGACGATGTACGGTGGACGCGGCACACGGAGGTCGCCAGCGAGAGCAGCGCCGAGACGGGCGCCATCGGTCGCCACACCCTTCTTGGTGGCGCCGAGGTCGAAGGTCACAAGGTCGATGAGACCGCGATTCTCTTGAAGTACCGCGTCGATCTCGGCTCGGACGATCTTGGACTCCGGCAGCGTGCTGTCGTAGAAGTAGATCATCAGCGGGCGCTTCGCATCAAGCTTGCTCTTGATCGCCGAAGGCAGCGTTGTCGATTCGATGGCGGGGAACGGCTCCGGCGTCCCGGATTCGATAGGCGACCGATCGCTGCTCTCCACGGGCGGCTTGGCCGCCGCAGGAGCGCTTGGAGCGGCCGCTCCGGTAGTGGTGGCAGCGGTGTCTCCCCCGCCGCCACAACCCACGAGGACGAACGACAGAAGTGCTACGACGATGACTGCGACGATCTTGCGCATCTCCCCATCCTCCGCTCAGTGACGACGAATGAACCCCGCCTCGCGCGCTTCGACGCGGTGAACCTGCCTCAGCAGGTGGGTGCCCGCAAGTCGACTTCTTGCTTCCCGTCTACGGGATACCATTCCGTCGACCAATGATAGAGCTCCCGGTAAAGAAGTGTTGGTTCGACCGTTTTGATCGAAGCGGCGCAAGGCGAAGCCAGAATCATCCTAGCATCAGGTGCGCTCTACGGCTACCGCGATGCGTCAACGCCTGCGTCGCGGACTGTCTTGGTGAGTCGCACGTGCACCCACAGGTAACCGGCGGCGAGTGCGACACCACCAAGGCCGATCAGCACAGCGGTCACGCCATCGCCACGGCGGCTCCACGCGGTGAGCGCCGTGAGGGCGACGATCGACCCAACGCCGATGCCCCTCGTCCAGACACCGTATCCCCGGCTGGTCACCTGCCACTGGTACGCCGCGCCCACCGCGACGGTCGCCGCGGAAGCGATGATCACGACCACGACCGCGGCGATGAGTGTTGGTGACACCGTGACTCCCCTCAGTCGGTCCGAAGATGCACTTCCCGAAGCTGCCTGGCGCTAACAACACCAGGAGCACCGGTGAGCGGGCAGGCCCCTGACGACGTCTTCGGGAACGCGATCACGTCTCGGATCGAATGCTTGCCCGCGAGCAGCATGATGAGCCGGTCGAGGCCCAGAGCGATGCCGCCGTGCGGCGGCGCTCCGAGACGGAGCGCCTCGAGCAGGAAGCCGAACTGGGCGTCGCCGTCGGCGCCGTCGATGCCGATGGCGGCGAGCACCCGGCGCTGCAGGGCCTCGTCGTGAATGCGCAGCGTGCCACCGCCGATCTCAAGCCCGTTCAGGACAAGGTCGTAGGAGTACGAGAGCACCGCGCCGGGGTCCGACTCCAGAAGACCGACATGCTCGTCGAACGGACGCGTGAACGGATGGTGATTGGCGCTCCAACGCTTCTCATCGGTATCCCACTTGAACAGAGGGAAGTCGACGACCCACAGGGCCTCGAAGCCCTCCCGAGGGATCTCAAGCGCATCGGCCATGCGCAGGCGTAACGTGCCGAGCGCCTCATTGGCCACGTTGGTCGCATCGGCGATCATGAGCAGCAGGTCGCCGGGCACCACACCCATCGCATCGCAGAGGCCGGCCATCTCCTGCTCGGCAAAGAACTTCGCGATCGGAGAACGCACGTCGCCCGCTGTGGGGAATGCGACCCACGCCAGACCCTTCGCGCCGGCGTCGAGCGCGACCTGATTGAGCGCGTCGATCTTGCCGCGGCTCCAGTCGCCCGCGCCACGGGCGTTGATGCCCTTGACGACGCCGCCGTTCGCGAGCGCGCCCGCGAAGACTTTGAACGAGCTTTCGGCGAAGACGTCGCTCACGTCCACGAGCTCCATGCCGAACCGGAGGTCCGGACGGTCCGATCCGAAGCGCGACATCGCCTCCGCGTAGGTGAGCCGTCGCAGCGGCGTTGACAGATCGACGTCCGCCTCATGCATGACCTCACGCATGACTTCTTCCATCATGCTGAGGATGTCCTCCTGCGTGATGAAGGACATCTCAATGTCGATCTGGGTGAACTCCGGCTGCCGGTCGGCGCGCAGGTCCTCGTCGCGGAAGCAGCGGGCTACCTGGTAGTAGCGCTCCACACCGCCCACCATGAGCAGCTGCTTGAACAGCTGCGGCGACTGCGGCAGTGCGTAGAACTCGCCGGGCGACATGCGGCTTGGGACGATGAAGTCCCGCGCGCCCTCGGGCGTGGACCTGCCGAGGATGGGCGTCTCGATCTCGAGGAAGCCGCGATGCTCGAGCGACTTGCGGAAGCGCTGCGTGACGCGATCCCTGAGCACGAACGCTTCGAGCACTTCAGGACGGCGGAGGTCGATGTAGCGATACTTCAGGCGTAGCGTCTCATCGGTGTCGACCGGCGCGTCCACCTCGAACGGCGGGGTCAATGACGTGTTGAGCACCTCGGCGGTGGTGATGATGACCTCGACCGCACCGGTGGCGAGGTTGGGGTTCACCGTGCCTTCGGGCCGCGGCCGAACGGTGCCGGTGAGCTTGACGACCCACTCGGGACGAACCCGCTCCGCGGTCACAAACGCCGCACCCGATGCATCCGGGTCGAAGACGCACTGCACGAGCCCGCTGCGGTCGCGCACGTCGATGAAGATGAGCCCGCCGTGGTCCCTGCGCCGATGCACCCAACCGGCAAGCGTGACGGTCTGACCCACGTCGGCCGTGCGCAGCGCGCCGGCAACGTGCGAGCGGATCGAATAGCGTGCATCGAACATGCGTGTCCTTCCTTCCTTCCTTCGTCCGGCCTAGCCGAGCAACCGTTTCAACCGCTCCGAAAGCTCGCCGAGCGGAACCCGCGATTCATCTTTGGTCGTCATGTCGCGGACCGTCACCTCGCCTGCGGCGAGCTCGTCGGGACCGACGACCACCACCGCACGCGCGCCAAGACGGTCAGCCTGCTTGAACTGCGACTTCAGGCTCCGGGCCTGATGGTCCGTCTCAGTGGCTATACCCGCGTCGCGCAGCTCCTGCACGAGCGCGAAGACGGCTGCACCGAGCGAGCTGTCCACGCGCGCCACGTACACCTCGGCCACAGGAAGCCCGAGAATCGCGATGCCGGCCGCCTGAAGCGCCATGAGCGTGCGTTCGAATCCGAGTGCGAAGCCCAGGCCGGGCGTGGGGGGGCCACCGTACTGCTCCATGAGGCGGTCGTATCGGCCCCCACCGCCGATGGCGTTCTGCGAGCCAAGGCCGGCGTCCACCTGCACCTCGAAGACGGTGCGCGTGTAGTAGTCCAGCCCGCGCACGAGCGAGGGATCCTCGGCATACGCGATCGCACGATCGCCGAGCAGACGCTTTACCGCCGAGTAATGCGCAGCACAGTCATCGCACAGTTCGTCTCGCAGGAGCGGTGCAGAGGACATGACGTCCTTGCACGTTGGATTCTTGCAGTCGAACGCGCGTAGCGGGTTCGTGCCGGCGCGACGGTTGCATTCTTCGCAGAGCGCAGCGGAATTCGCGCGGATGTACGCCGCGATCTTGTCACGGTATGCCGGGCGACATGCCTCGTCGCCCATCGAGTTGATCAGGAGCCGCATGCTCGACCGCGGGATGCCGAGTTCCTCGAAGTAGCGCATGAGCATGACGATGACCTCGGCGTCGATGCTTGGCTCGGCCATGCCGATCGCCTCGACGCCGATCTGCCAGAACTGCCGCATGCGGCCCTTCTGCGGGCGCTCGTAGCGAAACATCGGGCCTGCATAGTAGAGCTTCACCGCCTGGCCGTTCGCGCCCAGATTGTGCTCGAGCGTGGCGCGCACGACGCTTGCCGTGCCCTCCGGCCGTAAGGTGATCGACCGGCCGCCCTTGTCCTGAAAAGTGTACATCTCCTTGCTCACGATATCCGTGGCCTCGCCGATACCGCGAGTGAACACCTCGGTGTGCTCGAAGATCGGCGTGTACACCGGCTCGTAGCCGTATCGCGCGAACAGCCGCTGCGCGGTGCGCTGCATGTGCTCCCACGCCCCGGCCTCGTCGGGAAGCATGTCGGCGGTGCCTTTGGGCGCGCGAGCGTTCATCAGGGACCTTCCAGAATGGTTTCGTGCGGCGAAAGAACTATACGCCAAGCGTACAGCACGACCAACCCTGCGCGCCGGGATCAGGCCCGTGGGAAGAACGGGTTCACACGTCGCTCGCGGCCGATCGACGTGTCCGGTCCGTGGCCGCAATGAACGCGCGTCTCGTCCGGCAGCTGCGACAGGCGCACGACAGAACGTCGCATAGCCTCAGAATCGCCACCCGGGAAATCGGTGCGCCCGACGCTCCCGGCGAACAGCGTGTCGCCAGCGAACAGGTGACCTCCGCCAAGCAGACAGACGCTGCCCGGCGTGTGACCTGGTGTGTGGAGCACGGTCAGCCGGAGCTCACCCGCCACGATCTCGTCGCCGTCATGAAGCAGCCGGTCCGCACCCGGCGAGGCATAGTCGAACCCGAAGACCGCACCGCCGGAACCCTCGGCGGTCGTGATCGCGGCAGCATCTGCCTCGTGGACGAGGAGCGGGGCGCCGGTGGCCATAAGCACCTCGCGCGCGGCACCGAGATGGTCGAAGTGCCCGTGCGTGAGCACGACCGCCTCGACCGAACGCGAATCGATGGCAGCAAGCAGCTGGTCCGCCTCGGCCGCGGGATCCACGACGACCAGCGGACCATCGGCGTCGTCGGCCACAAGGAAGCAGTTCGTATCGAGCGCGCCCAGAACAAGACGCTCTATGTTCACGTCCTACCCTCCTCGCGAGGACCGGCATCGGGCATCGACCGCCGCGCCTCGAATACCCCGCTGATGCCCTTGACGGCGTGCAGCACCTTCGTGAGCTGGTCCATGCTGCCGAGTTCCAGCAGGAAACGCATCGTCGCGATCCCCTGCCGATCGGTCGAGACTGACGCGGAGAGCACATTGGCCCCGGCGTCAGCAAGCACGATGGAAACATCTTGCAGCAGTCGCGTGCGATCGAGCGCCTCCAGAACGATCTCGACCTGGTACGTGGATGCGCTGCCGGTGTCCCATTCGACATCGATGATGCGCTCCGGTTGCGACAACAGCTCCTTTGCGTTCGGGCAGTCGCGGCGGTGGACAGACACGCCGCGCCCGCGAGTCACGAAGCCCACGATCTCATCGCCGGGAACCGGGTTGCAGCAGCGGCTCAGTCTCACGAGCACCTCATCCAAGCCGACCACGCGCACACCGCCACCGCTCTTGCGGCGCTTCGACCGGGGCGCGATCATCGGGGTCGTCGGCAAGAACGCCTTGGCCTCTTCCTCGGCCTTCACGCGTGTGCCTGTAGCCGCCGAGAGGTGCTTGATCAGCTTCGTGACGACCTGCTTCGCGCTTGCTTTCCCGCCGCCGATAGCGGCAAGCAGGTCGTCGGCAGCCTGAAGGTTCATCTCTTTCGCGACCGCGTCAAGCGCCTTAGGCACACCCTGGCTGCCCAGACCGAGCCCGTTCTTGCGCAGGGCCTTCAGCAGTTCATCCCGGCCGGACTGCAGATCGTCCTCCCGGTTGATCTTGGAGAAGAATGACCGGATCTTGCTGCGTGCCGAGGACGTCTTGACGATGTTCAGCCAATCGCGTGACGGCGTACCCGTCTTCGAGGTGAGGATCTCCACGCGGTCGCCCATCCGCAGCTCGTAGCTGAGCGGCACGATCGACCCGTTGACCTTCGCTCCCACGCAGTGATGGCCGACCTCGGTGTGGATCGCATATGCGAAGTCTATAGGCGTCGAACCACGACGCAGGGAGACCACGTCGCCTTTCGGCGTGAAGACGAACACCTCGTCCTCGAACAGGTCGATCTTGAGCGCTTCCATGAACTCGCGCGGGTCCTTGAGCTCCGTCTGCCACTCGAGCATCTGACGAAGCCATGCCAGACGTTCGTCAAACGCCTCGTCCGTACGCCCGCCCTCTTTGTACCGCCAGTGCGCGGCGATGCCGTACTCGGCCGTTCGATGCATCTCCTCGGTGCGTATCTGGATCTCAAGCGGCCGGCCCGCAGGACCGATGACGGTCGTGTGCAGCGACTGGTACATGTTGAACTTGGGCATCGCCACGTAGTCTTTGAATCGACCGGGCATCGGCTTCCAGATGCTGTGGACGGTTCCCAGAGCACCGTAGACGTCCTTCACCGACTCCACGATCACACGCAGGGCGATCAGGTCGTAGATCTCCGAGAAGTCCTTGCCGCGCTGCGTCATCTTCTGATAGATGCTGTAGAGGTGCTTCGGGCGGCCGGAGATCTCGGAATGGATCCCCACCGCTTCGAGTTCCGTCGTCAGCTGCTCGATGACCTGCTCCAGATACGCCTCGCGCGCCGCACGGCTCTCCGCGACCATCCGCTGCATCTGGTTGAACTTCTTCGGCTCCAGATAGAAGAACGCAAGATCTTCGAGCTCCCACTTCATCTGCGAGATGCCGAGGCGATTCGCGAGCGGCGCGTAGATCTCCATGGTTTCGATGGCTTTTTGGCGACGCTTCTCGGAATCAAGCGCGGCCAGCGTGCGCATATTGTGCAGCCGATCCGCAAGCTTGATGAGGATGACGCGGATGTCTTTGGCCATCGCTATCAGCATCTTGCGCAGATTCTGGCTTTGCGCCTCGGCCAGCGAGTCGAACTTGATGCGGCCGAGCTTTGTGACGCCGTCGACGAGCGCCGCGACCTCGGGGCCGAAGCGATCCTTGATCTCTTTGAGAGAAACGCCACTGTCCTCGACGACATCGTGCAACAGCGCCGCCTGCAGCGTCACGGTATCGAGGTTGAGCTCGGCGAGGATCATCGCGACCTCGAGCGGATGGCTGATGTACGGCTCTCCGGACTTTCGCATCACGCCTGCGTGCTTCTCTAGCGCAAACGCGTACGCTTCCTCAAGGCCGCTCGTGTCAGCCAGGGGGTTGTACGTCTTGAGCTGTGCTTCGATACCTTCGAGCGTTGCGGACATCGCGGTCCTTTGAGCGTCGGGCCGCCTCAGTGGATTGACCGGCGTGACCGGACCCTACTTCGGCACGAACGTATACGTGATAGTCGTAGTATACGTGCCCGGCTCGTTCGCGAGAGGAACCACCACCGTGAAATCGAGCGTGTAGTCGTACTTCCACTGCGTCGCTGTCCCCATTGCCGAGTCGACAAGGACCGGCGAGACCGAGAACGCCCGGCTCGACGCCTCGACCTTGCCGTGGGTCACGAACGACATGGCACCTATCGGGAACGTTGGCGTCGGTGAAAGCGCGTCTGTGTTCGCGAAGTCCGGAGCCGAACACGTCAAGTCGTAGCCACGTGCGCCGATTCCTCCGATCGAGACCGTCGTCGCGCTTGTGACGGTCGATGCCACGCCCGGCGTGATGCCGCTCATCGCCACCACGTCCTGGCTCACGGACATCCACAGCTGCGAAAGCGGCATCAACAGCGAGACGGGGGGCGCCTGCGCTGAAGCGTTGCCTGCACCGTCGACCGCTCGCACCGTGTAGACGTATGTCTGGCCCGCGTTCAGCCCGGTCTCCATGAACACCGTGGACACGGACGTGCCGACGATCACACCGTCACGATAGATGTCGTACCGGGCAACGCCCGAGATAGCATCGCTCGAAGCTGCCCACGTCACTTCCGCGCTCGTCGTGCTGAGCGCGCTCGCCGTGACGGTGGCAGGAACCGTCGGAGTGCTCTTGTCAATGCGGACCGTAGCGGTCTTCGTCGTCTCGACATGCCCGGCGGCGTCTACCGACCAGAAGAGGAGCGTCGACGTCCCCTCGGCACTTAGAAGGATCGGTGCGCTATATGGGGTGTTGGCGCCGCCGTTGAGTTTGTACGTAGTGGCGACGACCTGACCGGCGTCGGTCGCCGTCACAGAGACGAGAACGTTCGCATTCTGCCAGGTAGTCGGCGCATCACTGGTGGTGACCGGCGGAACCTGGTCGATGAGTACCGGACCGAAGTTCCTCGATGCCGTCCCATTCCCGGCCCGGTCCAGCGTACGCAGGCTGAAGTACCACGTGCCATCCGCGAGCGCCGTCGTGGATCCGACGGCGCACGTGGTGTTCGAAAGCGTGGTCGTGGTCGTTCTGATGCCCGTGATCGATATGTTGTCCCAGTCGCAGAACTCGTTCGTCCGGTCCACCGAGCCGCTGAAACGCACCCGCAGCGTCGTGCCCGTGGGCAAGGCGAACGAGCGCGCCGTCCACCCTGCATTCGTCGAGACGTTGCGAAGCGAGACCCACGTGGCGCCGCCGGTGAGCGAGTATTCAAGCCGCATGTAGTCACTGCCTGCGTCAAGGCCGGTGGTGTAGTCCGCGTACGAGAGCACAAGCGAGCTGAGTCCGGCGATGTCGAAGTCCTTGTAGAATCCCATCGTTCGGCGCGCGTTGCGCGCGTCGGTCCACAGCTCGGCTGCGTAGTCGGCGCTCGCATGCGCGCTCTGGCTGCGCACGAACGTGAGCGGGTCACCGCCATTGGCGATCAGGACCCGCGTCCAGTCGGAGGGCCACACGTTGTCCGCGAACGCCTGGTCTTCCAGCATCGCGTTCGCCGTCGTGGTGACGCTCGTCGTCACCGTCGCGATCGTTGAAGGGTCGAGCACGGCGTCCGGAGCGCCAGGGGCGTTTCGGCTCCAGACGTACGATGCACCCGCAACGCCCGTGCACGTGTCGGTCGAAGTCGTCGAGTTGACGGTCACCATACCGATGCTCGACCAAACGCCCGTCGTGTGCGTGGGGCTCGAGAGCGTTGGAAGACTCGGCGCCACCGAGTCGGTGACCGTCACCGGCTGCGTCTTCGTGCTGACGCCGCCCCCATCGTCTGTTGCGATCCACGTTGCCATAGTGACGCCCACCGGAAGGACGCCTGGGAGGTCGCTCGTGAGGCTCAGGATGCTGCCATCCACATCAGCAGCGGTCACGTCACCCGCGCCGGTATAGCCGACGTAAGCATTCGGCATGTTCCCCTCGAGCACGCGGTTGACGACCGTGATCGAAGGGGGGATGTTCGGGGCGACACCTTGCCGCACTTCCCACACGTAGCGGCCAAGCTGATCCTCGTCGTTGATGAGATTCTGGATCAGGGAGGTGGCCGACGGCGACGAGTCCAGCAGGGTGCTCGCGCTGCCCTGTGCGCTCCCCGATCCCGGAAGCTCGTACGCGCTGCCGTCCGAGCGACCCCACCCGACCCGCGCACGCGTGCTCGAGGCCGCCGTCGCGATGTCCCAGGTGATCGCGTCGTAGTTGAAGATGAAGTCGAAGTTGCCGGCGCCCGTGTCGGAACGGTCCACGATCACAAGCTGGAAGGAGTTCGTTTGCGTGTTGCCCGCAGTGGAGGAGTTGTACCGTCCGACATTGATCCAGTTCACGAAGAACGCAAGATGACCGTCCACACGGGGCACGTTACCCGACGTGATGTTGCTGTATGTCACCTGCCCCATGGATGTGTTGCGTGTGTCGACGTCTGCCCACAACGGCGCCATGATGTCGCGTCCAAGCGCGCTGAGACCGGTCGAAGGATTGTAGCCCGTGTACCCTGAACCGAATGTGCAGTTGCCGTTCATGTTGATGTAGATCTGATCGTACGACGTCCCATTCCAGTTCATGCTGAACGGCAGCCCGACGACCTGATTGGCGGTGTCATCAGCGCGTGCCACCGCATTGGTGTCGTAGCCGGTGGGGGTGAGGATCGCGTTCGGGCCGGCAGCATGTGCGCGGGCTGGCGCAACCACGACCGCGACGAGGCACGCCAAGACCGCGAACGCCAGGCGCGGGGTCAGATGGACCGCCGTAGCACCAAGAACGTCGCCAGTGCCTGCGCGAGCTCTGCTTGTACGCCTCACACTGCCTCTCCGTCCGGTGCCTCGTCCGCTACTGAGCGGTACAGCCGAGAATACATTTCGCCGTCTGAAGCCACAACACCGAACGCCGCCGGCTACGAGACGTCGCCGCCCGGCGCGCCCTCGACCAGCGGCAGTATCGGACGGTTCACGTGCATAAGCAGCGTTTCGGGCAGCGACTCGAGCGCCCACATCTTAAAGTCGGTAAACTCGGCCACTTCCTCAAGCCCTTCCACGTATCTGACCGATGATGTGAGATCGAGCTTGGTCTCAGGAGCGGGCATGAGCTTCAACCGCCGGTACGCCCCGGTGCCCTCGCTCACGACCAGGCCGAGTTCCCGGAACACCCCCAGCCCTGTCGAGACGCCCCTCTCCGTGAGAGCGGTCTCCGGACGACGGCGCTTCACCTGCTCGGCAAGCTCGGCGTTGGTTACCTCGGCTGGCGCATCCTGACCTCGCACGCTCTCCCGAAGGACGATGTAGAGCGCTGCGAGATCGTCTCGGCCAGGTGCGAGCGATTCGAGCACCAGGGTGTTGATCCGGGCGTCCTTCTCGCCGAAGAGCAGATGTATGAGGGCCGGTCTGCCGTCCCGACCGCCGCGACCGCACATCTGGTTGAACTCGACGGCACTGAACGGGAGATGATAGAGCACCACGTGGCGCACGTCCGGGATGTTCACGCCTTCACCAAAAGCGCTCGTGGCGACGACGACCCGCACCGAACCGTCGCGAAACGCGCCCTCCACGGCATGCCTCGATTCGCGCGTCATCCCGCCGTTGTAGAAGGCGACCGCATGTAACAGACGGGGTACACGCGATCTCAGCTGCCGTGCGAGCTCTACCGTCGTGTCCCTCGAGTTCACGTAGACGATCATCTTGTCGCCTGATGCTGCCAGTGCCGAGACGAACCCCTGCTTGTCCCCCGCTGCGCGCCTGTCGTCGAGGGCCAGGTTCCGTCGAATGGTCGGGTCGACAACGAGGCGCCGCGTGCCGAGCACCCCGTGAATCGTCTGGGCGGTGGCGCTGTCCGCCGTCGCGGTCACGGCACAAACCACTGGGTCGCCGAGCGCGTCGAGCACGCGATCGAGCCGGGCGTACGCTGGCCGATGACCCGCTCGTGCGAGCCCCACGTGGTGCGCCTCATCGACGACAACGAACCGCACGCGACCGGAAGCAGCGAACCTGCCAACGTGATGCTCAAGGAATTCCGGCGTCGTCAGCACGACGTCGACGCGTCCGTCCGCAAGCGCGGCGAAGACGTCATCGCGTGCGCCGGGCGCGGTGTCTCCAGTGACGACGCGAACCGTAAGCCCGAGTGCCGCAAAGGCGTCCTGAAGGTGGAACGCCTGATCGGCGACGAGCGCGCGAAGCGGGTAGACGAAGACGCTTGCCTCGGCACGTGCGATGGCGATCCGTGCCGCATGCACGTGGAAGATGAGCGACTTGCCGCGTCCGGTGGCCATGACCACGAGCGTGCTCTCGCCCGCGGCGAGATGTGCGAGCGCCTCGCGCTGCGCTGCGTGAAGCGCCCGGTCTCCGATCAGATGCCGCACCAGCGCGGCGTCGAGCTGCGTCGCGCTCAGAGCGGCGAGCTGTGCGCGGTACGACCGCGCCACGCTGTCCGCGATACCGTCGTCGGAGATCGCATCGTGCCGGGACACGAGCACGTTCACGCCGAGGCTCTCACCCTCCGCGCCGCCGGTCACGTCCGAGACGGCCACATCGTATCCGACACCGGCATCCAGGTACGGCGCGAGCGCTGCTGCCAGACGCCGGTTGAAGAATCCGACCTGCGCGCCGAGCGGGTCGTAGAGCGCGCACGCATTCGGATCGAACGGGTTCTCGGGCTGTCGCTCGATTCGCAGGGGCGTCTCCGGAACGAGCCTGACCACGACCTCTTGCCGTCCCTCGAAGGTGACGCCCACGAGCTTCGTGTGAAACGCGTCCGCTTCGCCGATGCCGCCGTATTCCCCACGGGCGAGAATCTCGTCCGCGCGCGCGAAGAGGTCCTCGACAAGCGCGGCGGCGGGTGCGTCTGCGGGCGTTGGCTGCACCCTGATGTCGCGCGTAAGAAGCTGGATACGCTCCCTGCCCTGCCACGTGTCGACGTCGAGCTCGTACGCGATATCGACCGCCGTCTCGGTCGAGACCAGAGCCGCCACATCGGGACAGCGGAACATGATCCCGGGCACCGAAGCGACGCCGTCGAATGCGGTGAACCTCAGATGCTCGTTGTGCTTCCCAACCGCGCGCCGTCCGTTCAGGAAGACGCCGCGAGTGGCGAGCAGCGGACGCCGATTGCCAAAGCCGAAGGGCTCCAAATGCGAGATCTCGGCCGCGAGTTCGCTGTTCAGGCCGTCGAGCGGCACCTCGGCGTCGATCCGGACGCTGCGCACGAACGCGTCGTCGGGCACGCCCGCCATCCAGGTTCCGATCGCCGAGGCGAACGCGTCCAGGTCGCGCGCCGGTAGCGTGACGCCCACCGCGGCGGCATGGCCGCCGAATCGCGTGAGCATCTCGGACGCCGAGGAGACCGCCGCGAACAGGTCCACGCCTGGTATCGAGCGCCCGGAGCCCTGCGCCTCGCCGTCTTCGACGCAGAAGAGCAGCGCGGGGATCCCGAAGCGGGAGACGATCCGCGAAGCGACGATGCCGCGGACGCCTTCATGCCAGCCCTCGCCGGCCAGAACGAGCACGCGGGCGCCTTCGCGGTGCACGCGTTCGGCCTCGGCGAGCGCGAGTTCCATGAGGTCGCCTTCAGCCGCCTGACGCAGCCGATTGTGCTCGTCAAGCGCATGGGCGAACTCGTCCGCGCGGCCCGGATCGGTTTCCACGAGCAGGTCGAGGGCAAGCGCTGGATCGGCCATCCTGCCCGCCGCGTTGAGGCGCGGCGCCATGCCGAAGGCGATCTTCTCGGCGGTGAGCTGCGAAAGCTCGATCCCCGCGACGCGCGCGAGCGCCGCGATGCCGGTTCGGGCCGAGCGCCGCATGCGCGACAGCCCGTCGGTGACAAGCGCCCGATTCGCGCCGGTGAGCGGCACGATGTCCGCGACGGTGCCCAGGGTGGCCAGATCGGTGAGGGACCTCCACGCCTCATTGCTGCCGAGCGCTTCGCCGACCCCGCGCACGAGCGCGAGCGCCACCCCCGCGCCCGCCAGCTCGAGCGCGCCTGCCCCCGCAAGCTTCGGATTCGCGACCGGGACGCCCACGGGGACGAGCCCGCCGGGCTCGTGGTGGTCGGTAACCACGACATCGACGCCACGCTCACGCAGCAGCTCGACCTCCGCGCTGGCTGAAACGCCTGTGTCGACGGTCACGACGAGGTTCGGCTCCATGGCGAGCACCCGTTGGATGGACGCCGACGTGAGCCCGTATCCCTCACGGAAGCGGTGCGGAACGGTCGCCTCCACACGCCCACCCAGCTCGCGCAGTC
>JAJFTE010000026.1 GCA_021373175.1 Actinomycetes bacterium | reverse complement strand
GGACTTGCCCGCGCTCGACGCGTACATCTGCATGAGGTACTCGTACGCGTCCCCGAACGCGTCGATGGTGTGGTCCTCGAAGTGGCCCAGATCGAGGTCGCCGATGGCGTCGAGCAGCTTCACGAGCTTCTGGTTGCGCTTGGCAACTGTGGGCCCGAGCTTGGCGCTGTTCACGTGCAGGTCGTCGAAGAGGCCCTTGAGATCGTCCTCGCTCTCGGCGCCGACCGCCGAGCCCTCGATGTTGCGGAAGACTCGCTCGAGCGTCTCGTTGAGGTTCTCGTCAGCAGCTGCTCGCGCGCACGTTGGCGAACAGCTCACTCGGAAGGATGTAGAAGCCTTTCTCGGCGACCGTCTCAGCGCGGCCGAACTCGGCATCGGCATCGGAGACCCTCGCGTAGTCGAAGCCGGGACGGCCCGCCTTGCGCTCGCCGTCGTTGATGTACGCGGCGAGGTTCTCCGAGATGAACCGGTAGAAGAGAATACCGAGCACGTAGGTCTTGAAGTCCCATCCATCAACGGATCCGCGAAGATCGTTCGCGATTCGCCATATCGTCTTGTGGAGCTCGGCGCGCTGTGCTTCCTTCGTGCTTGGGGCCATGTCGCAGGTGTCCTCCCTCGCCAACGCCAGAACTTGCTAAGACCTCAGTCGTGTACTTGGTGCTCGGATTCGGATCCGCCTTGACCGTTACAACAACCCGTCTACGCTCCAGCATAACGGAGATGCCTCACCTCGACGCCTGCGAGCAGCGGCACGATCCGTTCCGCCACAATGCTTCGGCGACAGTAGGCGGGGTCTTCCTCGAAGCACATCAGACATACACGCCTGTCTCCCGCGAACGTCCAGCTCCTCGAGTACGTCGCTGCGCCCGTCTCGGAGCCTGTCAAACTCCTGGGCGATGTTCGGCCGTGAACCCCTCATACCCGATTGTGCATAGCGGCGTCATACTCTCACTCCCGGCTAGGTTCGGACGTCGATAGGGAGCTCGGGCGCTCGACGCGAGAGTATCAGACCCGCAGGTAGAGCCGCCACCAAGAACGAATCGCAGAGATACACGGATGCTCGCCCCCACTGGGAACGGGCATCTTCTCGTCGTTCTGGCGGAGGGGGAGGGATTCGAACCCTCGTAGGAGGGGATACCTCCTAAACGGTTTTCGAGACCGCCGCATTCAACCACTCTGCCACCCCTCCGCAGGGGCGAAGCGCCGCCTACCTCGGCTCCAGGCGCAACGGTTAGTATAGCCAGCGCATCTGCCGGTGGCAAAACGCCGACGCCCAGCGGCAGATTCCCACCTTCGGAGCGATTGCTCCATAATGGATAAGCAGGCACGTTGAGGCAGTGCGCTTGCGCGGCACGTACCGGACGCACACGGGCGCACGCGACCTACGGAGTCGAACTATGCCAGTACGCATCGTCGCCGTTGATGACGAGGAATCACTGCTCAAGGTCGTGCGCTACGCTCTCGAGCAGGAGGGCTACGAGGTCCATGTTGCCACCGATGCCAACGGCGGCGCGTTTCTCGTAAGCGAGGTGAAGCCGGACCTTCTGATCCTCGACGTGATCCTCCCCGGCAAGAGCGGGCTCGATCTCGCACGCGAGATCAGGCAGACCTCCGACCTGCCGATCATCATGCTGTCGGCCCGCGGGGACGAAGTCGACCGGATCCTCGGCCTGGAGTTCGGCGCGGATGACTACGTGACCAAGCCGTTCTCCCCTCGCGAGCTGGTGAGCCGCGTGAAGGCAATCCTGCGGCGTGTCAGCCGGGGTGCCGGAGAGCAGCGACGGCGCGTCACGCTCGGCGACCTCAGCATCGATTCCAACTCGCGCCAGGTGACGATGCGCGGCAAACCCGTGCACCTCACGACCTCGGAGTACGGGATCCTCCAGCTGCTGGCGCAGCACCCGGGCAAGGCGTTTTCGCGGGTGGAGATCCTCTCGGCATTGTGGGACGAATCGCCCGTGGGCGACGAGCGGGCCATCGACGTCCACATCCATAACATGCGCGAGAAGCTCGAGTCCGATCCCAAGGAGCCAGCGTATCTCCTCACGGTTCGCGGCTTCGGATACCGCCTGAGGCAGGAGTAGACGATGGCGCGTGCCAGGCGACCATCGGTTCGCCTCTGGCAGACCGAGCTGTTCGTCATCGTGTCCATCGTCGCCATCCTCATTCTGTCGGTGACGCTCTCGCAGGGGCTGCAGCGCACCTTGCGCCAGCTTGGGGAGACGAACACGCTCAGCGACGCCTCGGCGTTCGCGTTGCAGCTCAGCTCACAATTCCCCCTCACCGTCGAGAGCCGGGGCCGGCTGCGCACCCAGGTTCAACAGCACCGGCGTATCTACGGCGACGACGTATGGGTGTACAGCATCGACGGCTCTGTGATCGACGAGGCGCACACCGGCGCTCCGCCCCAGAGCGTGCTCGATGAGGCGCGCATCCAGGGACTCGCCGACTCGCCTCCCTACGCGCAGATGACGCTCAAGACCGGCGGCTATGTGGTGGCGGGCAAGGCCGTCTACGACCCGGACGGCCGACGGGCAGCGGTCGTGGTGATCGCAAGCCCCGTCACCGACTCGCTCGCGGTGCTCGACGCTGTCAGGCGCCGGTTGTGGACCACGTTCTGGATCGCGCTTATGGTCGCGGGCGTGCTGGGGTTCGGATTTGCCGAGTTCATCGCCCGCCGCGTGCGCCAGATGTCGAAGGCGGCCACCGCGATCGCCGACGGCGACTTCGGCCAACGGCTCCCCACCGGTCTTGTGCCCGACGAGATCTACGAACTGGCGGAATCGTACAACCGGATGGCCGTGACGCTGGGGCACGCATTCGCCAGCCTGCAAGAGCGTGAGCAGGAGATCGCCGCGGTCGTCCAGTCGATGGGCGAAGGCGTTATCGCGTTCGATGCCGAGGGAACCGTCCGGGTCATCAACCCCGAGGCGCTTCGGCTGCTCCAACGTGCCGGGGCGACTGACGAGTTCACCGGACGACGCGCCGGGGAGGTCATCGGTGACGAGACGATCCGCGAGCTCCTGCGGCGCGCTCTCGCTGGATCGGCGGTGACAGATACCGTCACGCTTGGCAGCCGCGGTGTGTTACTGCACTGCTCACCGATCTTCGGCACCGATGGCGATGCGGCGGGCGCAGTGCTGCTCATGAGCGACATCACCGAGCGGCAGCAACTGGAGGAAGCGCAACGCCGTTTCGTGGCGAACGCCAGCCATGAGATGCGCACGCCGATCTCGGCGCTCAAGGGACTGCTCGAGCTGCTCAACGACGGCGCGAAAGACGACACCGCTGTCCGCGACGACTTCTTGCGCACTATGACGCTCGAGGTCGATCGCCTGGGACGGCTCGTCGCCGACCTGCTGACCCTGGCTCAGCTTGAGACCGGCAGCCTTAAGCTCAACCGCGAGCTGGTTCCCGTGGCGGCGCTGCTCGGCGACATCCTGACCGTCATGCGCCCCCTCGCGCACGCAGCGGGTGTGACGCTCGAGGTCGACGTGTCCGACGCTGACGTCGAAGCGGACTGTGACCGCGACCGCATCATGCAGGTGCTGATGGGCTTCGTGGACAACGCGCTCAAGCACTCGGGAAGCGGCGGAACGGTCACGCTCTCGGCCCGCCCGCACGACGGCCTCGTAACGCTGGCGGTACACAACGAAGGCGCGGCGATCGACCCGGAACTGATACCGCGGCTCTTTGACCGGTTCTTCCGCGCGGACGAGTCTCGCGCCACGCCCAAGGGCACCGGCCTGGGGCTCTCCATCGCCAAAGAGATCATCGAGGCGCACGGAAGCACTGTGGAAGTGGACTCGCTGCCAGGCGAGGGCGCCACGTTCCGCTTCGACCTGCCGATCGCCGGCTAGCAGAACCCTAATCTCCCGCGAACCCTGGCTTCATCTTCGGCGCGTAGAGTCTAAGGCACGACGCACGATGCGTCGGCGTGCCGCGAGCCGACCAAGGAAGCCGATCATGCAATCGAGCGCGCCTGCCGAGGAGACCGAACTCGAGTACGTCGAGCGCTTCTTCGCCCGTGCGCTCGTCGTCGTCGGCGGCGCGTTCTGGGTGGCAGCGACGTTTGCTGGTCCCGCCGCGTTCGGGAACGTGGGCGCGACCGCGGCAATCGAGACAGCGATGTGGCCGCTTGCCGCCACCATCGTCACGCTTGTGATTGGCTGGAGTCACGAGCGTCTCGCGGCCGTGCTCCTGTTCGGCGCATCGACCGCCGTGCCGGTGTGGGGCATCCTGTACGCATGGGAGCCCGGCGTCTGGGTGCTCATGGCGATCGTGCTCATCGTTCCGATGTCGATCGCGGGCGTGCTGTTCGTGCTCGCCGCGCGTGCCGAGACGCGCCGCACCTTCCCCGCACAACCCGCTACCGCGCGCGCAAAGAGGGCCGGCTGACCGCCGGCCCTCGATCGTTGCAACGCGTGTATCAGAACGACGAACCGCTGGCGGTCGCGACCGCCATCTCCGGTTGCGCGAGGCGCAGCTCGAGCGCCTCGAACTCACGGCGAGCCAGCCAGAACAGCACCGATGCGGTTACCATCGGACCGATAAGGCTCACGGTGACGAGCATCCAAACGCCTGCTTCGAACCCGGCGGTGATCCCGTAGTAGACGGCCCCCACCGATGCGACGGCCAGCATGATGGCCGCGATGCGCTCCCAGTACCAGCCAACGACGAGCGTCACGATGGTCGCAAGGAGCGGAACAGCCGCGCCGAGAAACGCCATGGGGCCCGCATCGCGGAACGAGTACAGGCCCGCGAACGCCGCGGCGGCCCAGAAGACACCGCCCGCGATCACGAACGCCCGCGCGAAACCGCGCTCAAGGAAGATCCGGCTCTCGGCCACCTCCTGTGGGCGATTCCAGACGGTGGCCTTCTCGGCCACCTGTGCCGCAGCCCTCTCCCGCTTCCGGGAGGCGATCGCGTCGAATGCCATGAGGCTGAGCGCTCCCAGCAGCAAAACGAGCATGGCAACCGCCGCGATGGGACCGACCAGCATGAGCAAACCCGCAGCTACTTCCAGCATCTGTCTCACCTTCCACGCGTCAATCGTCGTGCGAGGACGTGTCCCTTCATTGGTGAGTATCTGCCGAAAGGCCCTCCTGCCGGTTTATGGGTGGTTTTACTCTCGTTAGAGTTCCGTGAAGTCGCGCCTACGGCGTGATGCTCGGCGGATCCAGTCCCTGGAGGACCGCCGTATGGCAATAGGAGCACGCCGAAGCGCTGTGGCACTCGGTACAACTCACGCTTCCGCGTTTGTTCACGAAGGCGGGATGCGTCTGCATCCACCCCCGCTCGTGGTTCACGTGGCAGTTCTTGCAGAAGCCCGTCTCGTGACACGTGTAGCACACGCGGGTGTCGGCTCTGGCGGCTGCCGGGTGACGGATACGCCACTGCTCGGAGGGCGTGTGCGACGCCGGCTTCTTGGAGTGGCACTCATCGCAGAACTTGAGCCCGAAGTCGTGGCACTCGAAGCAGCGCTCGACGCCCGTAGCAAGCGCCTCGGTCCCGTGCACGGCGAGCCATCCCGCCTGTTCGTGCCGCGGGGTCCATGGCAGCACCCGGGCGCCGTGGCACCCTTTGCACTCGGAGGCCGGGATCTTCCTCGGCAGGTACGGCTGGGCGTGCCGGGGGGCGCGGTCGCCGGTGTGGCACCCTGCGCAGTCCGATTCGATCCCACCGGCGTGTTCGTTCGACCCGGGCGACAGCGTTGGAAAAGCTGAGTGGCACTTCTTACAGACGCCGACGTCCACCCAGGTCGCGCCTGCCGCGCCGCCCTTCGATACCAACTCGACACGGCGGTGGCAGTCCGAGCACACGACGTTGCGGAGCAGGTCGCTCTGCAGATGGATGCGATGCACGATGAGCGCCGAGGCGGTGCGGTCACCGTGACATGCCACGCACCGTTCCCGGGAGCTGAGCGTCGCGTCCCGGTGCAGCGCCACCAGCTCGGCCCGGTCGTCGATGGGCGCCAGGCGGTAGCGCACCTCCCACGCCCACGTGACCGCGGTTCGAACTGGCGTCCATCGTGGAGCGAGCGCCACGATGAGTGCGAGCGCCGACGCGACGGACAGCACGACCGCCGGGACCACCAGGGACCACCGTATATGCGCGCGCGGCACGGCGCTACCGCTCCCTGAGGCGGTAGCCGAACCCGCGGACGGTGAGGATGTACATCGGGGTCTTCGCGTCGGGTTCGATCTTCTCCCGGATGTTGTGTACGTGCACGTCGATGGCGCGTTCATCGCCGGGAGGTGGCCAGTCGCCGAGGAAGGAAAGGATCGCATCGCGCGAGAACGCCATACCGGGATGCCTCGCCAGGTGCGCGAGGATGTCGTACTCGGTGCGAGTGAGCGAAACCGGCGCGCCGGCGAACATCACAAGTCTCGAAGACGTGTCCACCGTAAGATCGCCCACGACGATCACGGCGTCCGCGTTGAAGGCGGTTCCCGCCCGCCTGAGCACCGCCTTCACCCGGCTGACGAGCTCCCGGGGCGAGAACGGCTTGGTCACATAGTCGTCGGCCCCAAGTTCGAGCCCGAGGACGCGGTCGATCTCATCGGCCCTGGCGGACAGCATGAGGATCGGGACCTCCGACCGGGCGCGGATGTCCCGCGCGATCTCAAGACCGGATTTCCCCGGCAACGTCACATCAAGGATGACGAGCCCTGGCGAAAGCGTGAAGAAGAGTGACTCCGCGGTCTCGGCGTCGCTCGCGGTGTGCACGGCATAACCCGCCTGTGTCAGAGCGTACTCGACGACCTTCAGGATCGGGGCCTCGTCGTCAACGACCAGGATGTGGACGCGCGGAGGTGACGATGTCGGCGCTTCGGCCAATCCCCCTTCGCGCGACCGGATATCCATGCCGGAACTCTCCGTGTCCATCGTCCCGCGCTACCTACTCGACGAGCTTCACGGCGGGATCGAGATTCAGCTGCGGGACCGCACCATGGCAGCGCACGCAGAAGCTGCCTTCGTGGCACGCCTCGCAGTTGCGGTGGATCCTGACCTTCTCGGCATGGGTGGTCCGCCAGTCGCTACCGTGAGAGCGCGGACGCCGCGTGTGGCACTCGACGCACCAGTTCTTCGTCCAGGCATGGCAGCTGGCGCAGTCGCCGCCTGCCTGCTTCCCCGGATGTACGACCACCCAGTCAGCCGCCCTATGGCTGGCTGGAGCGCTCTTCTGGGTGTGACACGTGGAACACGCGTTCTTCGCCTGCCGCCCGTCGTGACACTTCAGGCAACCCGCCATGGTGGGGGTGTGCTTTCCCTCGGGACTCACCTCGTGCACCAGGAACTCGTGGCACGTCACGCAAGCGACCTTAAGGACGTCGACGTGCGCCCGATGCGGGATGTTCAGGTCCCCTGAAGGCGAAACGGTCCTGAGATCCGCGTGGCAGCTCTCGCAGGCGGCGATCGTCGGCCGCGCGAATTCGACGGAACGGGTAGTCGGTGAGAACGCCGTGACGTAAAACCTGCCCAGCATGCTCGCGCTGTAGCCTGCTTGCGACACGATGCTCGGCGCCACATGACAGCGCTGGCACGCGACCTTCGCGTGCACCGACGTCTGCCATGACGCGTACTGAGCCTCAAGCGGAACAGACCGCTTGAAGAACGCGGGCCGAGAAGCCAGATAGCCCGGAATCACGACAAGGACAGCGAGCACGAGCACCGCTATGCCGACGCGCGCAAGGAGTCTCCCCCGCCGCGAGCCGGTAAAGGCGCGCCGCCGCGTTGGTCCCGATGTCTCATGCGATTCCGGCACTGTTCCTCCTCGGCGTCCGCGCCAGCGAACAGACGTCTCTCAGTGGCACTGCTTGCAGAACGCGGCGGTATGACATGTAGGACAGCCCTCGGCACCACGCTTGAGGGCCGGGATCGCGTGGAGCTTCTTCCAGTTCCCAGCGTGCGACTTGGGACGCTTCGCATGGCAGTCGGCACAGTAGTTCGGAGACCACGCGTGGCAGCTTGCGCAATCGATCGATTTGGCCATCGTGCTGTGAATCTGGAGCCAGTCGCGCTGCTTATGGTTCTCGGGCACGTTCTTTCTTGTATGGCACTTCACGCACTGGGCGGTCGCCTGCTTACCGTCGTGGCACCGCTTAAGGCACATCGACATCTCGGGCGAGTTAAAACCCCTGGTGTTCTTCGAGTGCACCAGATTCTGATGGCACACTGCGCAGTTGATGCCGAGGACTTCCACGTGCGCCTTATGGGGAATGAGCAAATCGCCGCCGGAGGAGACCTGGCGGTAGCTCGTGTGGCACTTCTGGCAGGCGACACGATCCGGAACGCTCAACAGGTTGCCCGGCCTGGGGCCGCGAACCAGCTGCGAGTAGAACGCGGGAATGGCCTTGACGGCGAACGAGGCGTAGCCCTTGACGCCGGGATCGACGTGGCAGCCCGAGCAGGGCACCCGCGCGTGTGTGGAGACGCGCCAATTCGCCATGCGCACGGCAAGGTCCGGATAGCGTTGGTAGTAGCCCGGCTGCAGAAGCGAGACGATCGGCAGCCCGACGAGCAGCACGACCACGACCGCGACCACGGTCTTCAGCGGGAAGCGGCGCCTTCTTCGCCCTTCCGGGGCCGCCTCACGCTCGCCCCTCAGCGTTTCTGGCTTCTCGGCCACTAGCGCATCTCCTTGAACTGGGCATGGCAATCGTCGCACCATTTCTTCTCGTGACACGTCAGACAGCGGCGCTCATTCTTCGCGAAGGTCTTGTGACGGCTCAGCCAGGTAGACTTCGGCCCGTGGAACGCCGGGCGCTGCGCATGACAGTCATCGCACTCGGCCGGCGACACGTGACAGTCGAAGCACACGGCGTCATTACTGAGCGCCATGCCACCGTGCTTCTCGAGCCAGTCAGGCTTTACGTGCTGCCGCTCGATCGCCTTCACGCCCGAGCTCAGGGCACCTGCCGAGAAGTCAGGCCGCTTGCCGGTGGTGTGGCACATCCGGCACTGATCGGCTTCATGGCAGGACTCGAGACACCCGTTCGGTCCCGAGGCCTGCACGGTCTTGTAGTGCACGAGCTTCCAGCCGCCCGCGTCATCGGCCAGCTCGTGGTGGCACGACGCGCACTCCCTGGCGGTCTTCGTGCCCACGTGGCATCCGAACGACGCGCACACCGTGCTGAATGGCATCTCCTTGTGCCGCTCCAGATACGCTTCCTCGTGCGCGGTCCACTTGTGGCAGTCCACGCAGTTGCGCGTCTCTTCCGCAACGCGCAGGTGCGCCGGATGCGGGATCCTGGCCGTCCGCGTGGCGTTATCGCTCCAGTCCTCGCGATGGCACGACAGGCACGCGGCCCGGGTGGGCGGCTGCAGCTTCACGAAGACCGGCGCGTCGGGTTTGGAGACCAAACCGCGGTAGAAGTCGCCCACGAGCGCGACCTCGCGCACGACCGTGCCACGCGAATCCATGTGGCAATCGCCGCACGCCAGTCCGCGGTGAAGCGAGGTCTGCATCGCGGTATAGCGCCGCTCGTAGCTGTGATACCCACCGAGGAACGACGGCCGTGACGTGAGGACGACCGCAACGGCCACAGCGACCACGACGGCCGCGAACAGCCCTTCAAGCCCCCAGCGAACGCTGCGGGGCACGCGGCCGAAAAACGAGCGGATCGTGCGGAGGCTCTCGGCGATCACAGCGACGTCACCTCCGCGTCTTCATACTCGGGCACTTCCATCGGCAGGACCTTGACCCCCACCGTCAAGATCAGCATGCCGAATGCGAGGATGCCGAGCGCGAGAAAGACCTCGGCCGCGCTCGGGAAGTAAATAGGCAGCTTCTGACCGAGCGTGGTGTAGGAGAACCCCATCGCCATGAGCGAGTAGCGCTTGAAGAGCACGGCCACCACGTACATCACCGAAGCGGTGATCTGGACCGCCGGCAGATGCCGGGTCTTTCGACGAGAGAGCAGCGCGAATGCCCCGAAGCCGAGGATCAGCACCGGCAAGAACGCCCACGCATATCTGCCCGAGAGGAACTCGGCGAACCTGAGCGTGTGCCCCGAGGACGCCGATGTGGGCCAGAAGACGGAGAGCACGTCGACCGTGATCAAGAACAGATCGATGATCATCACGGTAGAAAGCAGCGTGGACAGGCTACGGAACATGCTCGGCTTGAACCTGATGTCAGTGACCTTGGTGAGGACGTATGCGGAGATCAGCAGCAGCGCGATTCCCGAAGCGATCGCCGAGCTCAGGAAGATCGGCACCATCATCGCCGTGTGCCACAGCTCCCGGGACTTATTCATCGAGAGCACGAACGCGGTCGTTGTGTGCAGATAGATGGCGACCGGCAGGGCGATCAGCGTCATCCTGCGCGCCAGCTTCTCGCCCCCGAATCCCGTGATGAGGATCCACAGGTCCACGAAGCAGATGACCATATAGATGCCGGCCGCGCTCCCGGTGTACACGAACGGCGACGTCGGGTTGGGGGTGAGAAGCATCCATACCGCCCGCCATGGCCGCTCCATGTCGGTGATGATGCCGAGCAGCGCCATCATCACGAACACGCCCGCCAACAGCACCGCGATCCGCGAGAGCGGTCTGAACTGCTCGGCACCAAAGAGGTGCACGCTCGCGTACACGACGAGGCCACCGGCGGCGAGGCCCACGTAGTACATGTAGTTGGTAAACCACAGACCCCACGGGCTGCCGTCGCGCATCGCCATGACGCTGCCGCCGTGCGTGAAGTAGAGCAGCCACGCCGCACCGCCGAGCACGATGAACGTGCCGAGCACCGCGATGAAGCCCCAGTACCTTCGGCCCGAGTTCTTGAGCGCGCCGAAGTCGAAGTCGATGCCGATGAAGTGCTTCACACCGGGGCGCGGGGTCGTCACGAGGGCCACCGCCATCACCCCACGTACCAGATGACAGGTTCGGACCCAAGCTCTTCCTTCAGGCGAAACGCTCGTCTCGTGCTGATCAGCTTCGACACCGCGCTTTCCGGGTCGTTTAAATCGCCGAACGTCCTCGCCCCTACCGGACACGCCTCGACGCACGCCGTCGTCATGCCGTTCCGGGTCCGCTGCACGCAGAACGTACACTTCTCCACGACCCCGGCCTTTTCCTCAAGCGGAACCTTCGGGTTCACCTCGTTCTTGGGGACCTCAGGCTCGTACCAGTTGAAGTGCCTGGCCGAGTAAGGGCATGTGACGATGCAGTTGCGGCAGGCGATGCACTTCTCGTAGTCGATCACGACGATGCCATCCGGCTCCCGCCACGTGGCCTTCACGGGGCAGCCGTACACGCAGGTCGGCTTCTCACAATGCATGCACTGGACCGGCAGATACCACTTGTCCGGCTGACCGCCTTCTTTGTAGTCGGACCGCGCGCTCTCCAACTCGATCTTTCCCGGCTCCATCTCGAGGACCTGTATGTAGCCGAAGCCGGCGTTTCGGCCGATGTTATTCTCCTTGATGCACGCGTACACGCACTTCCTGCATCCGACGCACGCCTTCACGTCGATGACCATGGCCCACTTCTGGTCGCCCGCTTCGTCAGCGTAGTAGACGGGCTTTCCGGGGTAGTTGACCGCTCCATCATGCTCGATGACGTCAGCAAGCACGTTACCGCTCTCCGCGCTTCCGGAATCTGCCGCAGTGGCAGGTCCGGCCGTCAGAACGGCGGGCACCGCTCCAGCAGCGACCAGGCCCGCAGCCACACCGATGCCTTCAAGGAACCGCCGCCGGGAGAGCGTGGGACCGGGCTCAACGCAGTCCGTCGCGTCGCACGACGGAACATGCTCCTCTTTCTGGCTCATTGCTTCCGCCTTCCTAGAACGAGCCGGACGATCTGGACGCCCAGGGCGACCAGGCCGAGAACGACGATGACACGGAACCACGGCGGCGTATCGACCGCAGGTGCCGGAGCGGGTGGGGCGAGCGGCGAGAACGCCTCGCGCTGCGAGAGCACTCTGAACTGGAAGCCACTGCCGATGAACGGCTGCAATGGCTGGGCGTAGATCCATCCAGGGGTGTGCGGGTCATGGCAACCCGCCGCCGTGCACTTCGGCTTCCCCTTGCCGTGATCACCGGCCTTCCACAGCTTGTACTGCGTCGAATGGCACCGGTAGCACACCTGCGAGACATCACCTTTGATATCGATGAGCTTCCCGCCCGCGATCTTCAGCTTTCCGGGATCGCGGCTTGGATCGTCGTGGCAGGTGAGACACGCCACGTCGTCCTCACCGAGCTTGTCATGCCCGACGAGAACGATCTTGTGACCCGTGAAGTCGTTGGGAAGCAGTCGCGTCGGTCGCTCGGTGCCAGGTACCATGGTCACGGGATGGCAGCTTGAGCAGGGATAGTAGAACAGCTCACCGGATGCGGCTTGGCCGGCGAAGGCAGACAGCGACGGAAGCGCGATGAGCGCTGCGAGCACGAGCAACACAAGAAGCGGAAGTACCCGCGACAGCCAGCGCCGGTCACTACCCGCTGGCGATCGCCACGACAACGCAACCATGCTCACTCCTGCCGCCGGTGTGAAGCCCACCCGATCCTGCGTCTTAAGCGGTCACGCAGCTGCTGGGAGAATCTGCGAGGACCTGACGAAAGTATCGCTATGCGGGAGCACAAGGAGTTTTGCGAGCGATTGCTGTCCTGTTAGGGTTCGGTTAGCGCCCCCTGCAAAGGTTTCCCCCCGCGCTTCGCGGCACGAGATGGTTGGGTGAACATGCGGTGATTGCCAGGACCCGTCCCCGAGTCTGCGCGACGTGTCACGGCGAAACGCTCGACTTCTGCACCTTATGCCACCACGAGGGCTATCAGGCGGGCGGCGGGCCATGGGTCATCCAGCACCCTGCATCCGCGGCGAAGCTGGGTGCAGCTAGGTGTTTCAAGTGTCACGAAGCCACGTTCTGCGTTCGGTGCCACGTCTCTAGCACGCGGCGATGACAAACGGCCGCAAAAGGCCGGGCAGGTCGACTGGCGGAGAGTCAGGGATTCGAACCCTGGATACGGTTCAACACCGCATACACGATTTCCAGTCGTGCTCCTTCAACCACTCGGACAACTCTCCGCGCGCATCCCGGACTGGGCTCAAAGCGCAATCGCGAGTATAGCGAGGAAGACGAGACCGGGCAAACCGGGCGCCCTGCGGCCCGACGGAGCGACCGCCGGGGGCGCGGCCTAGAGCAGGGCGCTCGGATGTCGGACCGGGACGCACAGCGTGAATACCGAACCTTTGCCAAGCATCGACTCGGCCGTGAGCGTTCCGCCAAGTAGCGTAGCGAGGCGTCTCGAGATGAACAGCCCAAGCCCGGCGCCGTCTTCGACCCGGCGCACGAGCCCCCGTACGATGGCAAACCGGTCGAAGAGGTCTTCGATCTCGCCGGGAGCGATCCCCCGTCCGGTGTCGACGACCTTTAGCAAGGCCGTCATCCCATCGACGCTCTGTTCCACATGCACCACGACCTCGCCCGTCTCGGTGTACTTGATCGCGTTCGACAGCAGGTTGAGCGCAATCTGGCCGACCTTCTCCCGGTCGGTCCACATCGGGATGATCGCGTCGGGCGACTCCACGCGAATCCGCAGCGATTTTGACTCCGCCATCGGGCGGACGGTCTCGGTCATGCTCGCCGCAAGCGCGACCAGGTCGAACTCCTCGGACAGGACCTCAACCCGTCCCGACTCGATGCGGCTGAGGTCCAGGACGTCGTTGACCAGGCCGAGCAGCCGTTCGCCTGACTCGCGGATGATGTCGATCTGTTTGCGCTGCTCGCTGTTCAGCGGACCCGCGAGGCCCTGGGAGAGAATGCCGGAAAAGCCGATGATCGAGTTGAGCGGCGTGCGCAGCTCGTGGCTCATGCTCGCGAGGAAGTCGTCCTTGATCCGGTTGGCCTCGGCCAACTGTTCTAGCGAGGCTTCGAGCGCGGCGGTGCGTTCGCTCACGAGGACTTCAAGCGCTTGCTCGGCCTCCTTTTGCGTGGTGACATCGCGAAAGACCGTGGCGAAGCGGTCTTCGGCGCCAATGCGAAACGATGTGACGCGGAGCCATGTACCAATCGGTGCCGACCAGACCTCATAGGTCCTGCTGCTCTCTCCGCGAACCACGGCGGAGTAAGACTCGTTTCAATTGAGGCACAAGGCGTTGCCGGGCGGCCACACTTCGCTCACCGCTCTGCCGATAACATCCTCGGAACGCAGGCCGAAGAGCGCTTCGAACGCCGTGTTCACCTCGGCGAACACGTAGTCGACGATCGCCCCGGTCTCGTCGCGCACGGCGACATGCTGGGCGAAGGCGTCCACGGTGTTCTCGAAGAGCGCCTGGTACTGCGCGCGGCTTTCAAGCACTTCGTCTTCAATCCGCTTCCGGTCGGTCACGTCATGCAGCGCAACGGTGACACCGTGGAACGTGCCTGAGACGTCCTGCATGCGTTTGAGTCTCACGACGTAGAACCGAGGCCCCGCCACGGTCTCAAGCTTGCACTCGAATTCCCGCTCGGCGCGGCCTGCGGCCAGGAAGGCGCGGACGTCGTCGTCCAGCGGCTCGAACGGCCTGCCAACGGCGACGTGCGAATAGTAGGCAGACCCGGAGACCGCCGTCAGTCCGAACGCTCGGGCAGCGGCCTCGTTGATGTTCGACAGCATCCCATCTTCGCTCAACAGCACAACAGGAATGTTGAGACCCTCGAAGATGGTGAGGTAACGGACCTTCTCGTCTGTGGTCATGCGGTTTCTATCCTGGAGCTCCGCCACGGCCGCCTGCTCGCTCAGCCCGGCCCATTCGGTGGAGAAGCCGATCTCGACGCGATCAAAGAACCTGGCAACCAGAAGTGAGCATGCGTGAGCGTCGGCGGGGTCTTCAAGCGTCCCGCACAGATCCTGGAATGATTGCGCGTAGTACTTCATGAGCGCTAGGAACATCCCGAAGGGAATGCCCCGCGAGCGATGCTGTCGCGCTTCCTGGATCCCAAAGGCGGTGGCCGGGTCCTTCGAGACGTCCTCTTCGCAGCGGATGTCCAGATCGCAACCGCTCTCGCGCGCGGCTTGCAGCAGTGAATCGGTGAGCCCGCGTACCGAGAGAAGCCATGCTTCCTCATGGGTCGACGTGTACTTGGTGTAGCCCAGCTCGAGGGCATAGCCGAGGACGCGCCGCACGAGCCACTGCTCGCTTGAAGTGAACAGCTGCTCGAGCACTTCGATTCGGAGCGCCTCTTTTGGCCGAGTTTCGGCCATAATGCTCCTCCCCCCGCACGACGGCACCTTCCCCGCTAGAGATAGGATAGCACCGCCATCACAGGCCGAACCTATGCGAGTTCGCGCACGCGCTGCGCGGCCGCGCGTGCAAGATCGGGTCCGACGACCAGCTTGAGCTGCTGTGACAGGTTGTCCGCGATCTCAGGCAGGTCGAGCCGCGTGATAGTCTCCGCGTCCTTGCCGATGCGCTTGCTCTCAAGGTCCACGGACACGGTCGCGAGCACCGTGCCCACAATCGGCCGGAGCACTTCTTCGATGCGCTCTGCCAGGATGTTAGACACCGGCGCCACCCTCGCGAGAAGGCAGGTCGGCGTCAGGCTCTAGTACCGAGATGAGATCCTGCTCTTCGCCCGTGAGACGACCTAGAAACCTGGACATCGCCCGCCTTACGCGGAAGAAGTAGATGCCGAAGAGCACCATGGCAACGATGGACAGCATATCGGCACCGAGGCGGGCCTCCTCGGCGGTGAATCCCCTAGGCACGTAGCGGGAGATCCAGCCGGCGAGCACCGAGGCGGCGAGGCATATCACGCCGAGGATCGCGTACGTGATGTTGTCCGCGATCGCGGCACCCTGCGCGAGTTTGCGCAGCGTGAGCATCTCGAGCAGCAATACGACCGCGATCACCAGCGCCAGCATGCCCGAGCCAGTCGTGATGATCGCCGGGATGCCGGAAGCATCCTGCGCGAGGGCGACGGCAGGAAATGCGAAGACGGCGGTGGCGGTCAGCGCGGCGAACCGGTCGATACGCATGGGCTTCCTCCTGAATGGTGGTCATGCCTCTCGCAACGCGTATAAGCGATATCGGCCCACGGCGTGCATTCATGTGTAGCCGCCGTCACAGCTAACCGACGGACGGACGTCCGTTCCCCTCATTTGACCGCAAATCGCCGAAAAACTTCCTCAACAACGCCGAGCTTTCCTCGGCCAGAACACCTGATGTGACCGCGAAACGGTGGTTCAAGCGTTCGTCGCTCGACAGGTCGAAGAGCGTGCCGACCGCGCCGGCTTTCGGGTCCGCTGCGCCGTACACGAGCCGCTCGATGCGTGCCTGGTGCATTGCGCCTGCACACATCGGACATGGCTCCAGCGTCGCGTAGACCGTGCACTCCGAGAGGCGCCATCGTCCGAGCTTTCGAGAGGCGGCCCGGATGGCGGTGAGCTCCGCGTGCGCGGTGGGGTCTGTATCGGCCTCGCGCGTGTTGTGCGCCCGCGAAACGACGGCGCCATCGCACACGACGACGGCGCCGATGGGTACCTCGCCTTGCCCGGCAGCGAGGCGCGCTTCCTCAAGGGCCATCAACATGTATGTCGTGTCTTCGTCCATACCCGGAATGCTACACTACTGCCGCCGAGAAGCGCTCACGCGCCGGTACGTCACCTGCGGAGGGGTGGCAGAGCGGTTGAATGCGACGGTCTTGAAAACCGTTGACCCGCAAGGGTTCGTGGGTTCGAATCCCACCCCCTCCGCCATTGCGAGTAAGAAGCATGAGGCCGTTGCGTGCCCCCAGCATGGCGCTACCGGAAAACGCGTCGGGGAAATCCAGCCCCGTGGCCACGAACGCCTCTCCCTCGTTGATCGGCGCCCGGGTTCGCAGTGGGTGTCGTGCTGCCGCCGGCGGCCGACACCGGCAGGTGCGCTAAGTCCTCACGCGGCCGCACGACGCGAGCGTGTCGTGAGCAACGCGATGATGGCTGCCGAGACCGCCGAGACCGCGACCGCCACCGCAAGCTCGCTCCATGAAGGGAGCGCCAGCGCGAAGAAATCGCGCGCCGCCGGCACGACGAACGCGAGGCCACCCAGAAGCGTCATGGCGCCCACAACGGCCAGCCGCCACCGCGATAGCGGCCACTCGAGGATAGCGATGACCGCGAGGCTCAGCATCACCAGAACGAGCGTCGTCGCGATTCGCGCCTCGGCGACCGTCATCCCCATCTGGCGAGCACCGACGAAGACTCCGATAACCGCCACAGCGATCACAACGCCGGCGGGAACCGCGAACCGCAGCACGCGCCGCACGAAGCCGGGCCGGTACGCACGGCCGGTGGGTTCGAGTGCGAAGAAGAACGCCGGGATGCCGATCGCCACGCTCCCAGCCAGCGTGACGTGCCGCGGCAGGAACGGATACGGCACGCCGAGCAGCACCACGACAAGCGCGAGTATGGCCGCCCACGTGGTCTTCGTAAGGAACAGGTTCGCGACACGCTCGGCGTTGGTGACGACGCGCCGGCCCTCGGCCATGAGGTGTGGCACAGACGCAAACCTGTCGTCGAGCAGAACGACCTGCGCCACCGCGCGAGCCGCGGGCACGCCGGAACCCATCGCGATACCAAGGTCGGCCTGCTTGAGGGCGACCACGTCGTTCACGCCGTCGCCTGTCATGGCCACGGTGTGGCCCGAACTCTGCAACGCCGACACCATCGCGGCTTTCTGCTCGGGCATGACACGCCCGAAGACGGTCGTGCGCTCCATCACCTCGGGCAGCGCGGCCGGGTCGGTGAGGGTGCGTGCGTCGACGGCCCGATCGGCACCGGACACCCCGGTCGCCGAGGCGATAGCCGCGACGGTCTGGGCGCTGTCGCCCGAGATGACGCGCATGCTGACTCCCTGCTCGGCCAGGTAGCGAACCGTCTCGGCCGCATCGGGGCGGAGCTGCTCTGCGAGCACAACGAGCCCTATCGGCGTGAGCGCCGAGGGCAGCGCGGGGCCCTCGGCAAGCGATTCCGCGCGCGCAAGCAAGAGCACGCGGGCATGTTGGGACGCGAGCGCGTCCAGCCGCTCGCGCACGCCAGGCGCATCGGGCACGGCGTCCAGCACGACATCGGGCGCGCCCAGGATCCAGGCGCCATGCACGCCGAAGTCGACGGCGCTCCACTTGCGAGCCGACGAGAACGCCACGCTCGCCGCACTCGCCCACCCGGCCGGCGCCACAACGCCCGCAGCGATCGCGCGCATCGTCGTATCGGGCGCGAGATCGGCAGCCGCCAGCGCGCCCAGGGCCTCGAGCGCCTCGCCCTGATGCGCGCCAGCTTCGGACAGCGGCTCAAAGCGCTGGTACATGGGCTCCCGCCCGGTGAGGGTTCCCGTCTTGTCGGCGCACAGAACGTCGGTGCGGGCGAGCGTCTCCACCGCGGCGAGCTCGTTCACCAGCACGTGGCGGCGGGCGAGCTCGACGGCGGAGACCGCGAACGCGATGCTGCTCAGGAGCACGAGGCCTTCGGGCACCATCGCGACCAGGGGCGCGACCGTGTTCGTCACCATGGTGGCGGCGTCTGCCGAGCGCTGCCAGCTGTTGTAGACCGTGAGCGCGGCGACCGGCACCATCGCGATACCGATGAGCTTCAGGATCCTCGTGATGCCGTCCATGATGTCCGAGTGCGCTCGTACGAAGCGCCGGCCTTCGCGCTGGATGCGCATCGCGTAGGAGTCGGGACCGACGGCTGTGGCCCGGCACAGGCCGCTTCCTGCAACGACGAAGCTCCCCGACATCACAGGATCGCCCTCATGCTTGGCAACCGGCACCGCCTCGCCGGTGAGCGCCGACTCGTCAAGCTCAAGCCCGGCGGACTCCAGCATCACGGCATCGACGACGACCTGCTCCCCCGGCCCAAGCGAGAGCACATCATCGAGCACTACCTCACCCACGCCGACCTCGGTCGGCACGCCATCACGCAGCACGTGCGCCTTTGGAGCGGAGATGAGCGAGAGCCGGTCGAGCGTGATCTTGGCTCGGACTTCTTGAGCCACGCCAATCGCCGTGTTCGCCACGAGCACAAAGCCGAAGAGCGCATCGCGCCACGAGCCGAAGGTGAGCATGAGCACGCACAGCACGCCGAGGATGAAGTTGAACCACGTGAACACGTTGGCGCGTACGATGTCCCAGACCGAGCGGCTGGTGCGCGACTGGACCGTGTTGGTTTGGCCCGCCTCGATCCGCGAGCGCACCTCGGCGCCCGTCAGGCCGGGATTCTGTGTCGCCGAGGAGGCCATCGCTCTCAGCCGATCACGCCCAACTGTTTGCCCACGCGCTCGAACGCCGCGACCGCGCGGTCGAGTTGCGCGTCGGTGTGCGCGGCCGAGACCTGCACGCGGATGCGCGCGGCTCCCTTGGGGACCACCGGGTGGCTGAAGCCGATCACGTAGATGCCCTCGTCGAGGAGCGCGTCGGCCATGCGGTGAGCGAGCGCTTCGTCGTGCAGCATGACCGGCACGATCGGGTGCGTGCCGGGCCTGATGTCAAAACCCGCCGCCGTCATGCGCTTCCGGAAGGACCGCGTGCTTCGCTCGAGCCGGTCGCGCAGCTCGGTCGTCTCGGAGAGCAGGTCGAGGACCGCCACGGTGGTGGCCGCCACCACCGGCGCAACGGTGTTGGAGAACAGGTACGGGCGGCTCTTCTGCCGCAGCCACTCGACGATCTCCGCGCGGCCTGAGAGGCAGCCGCCCGACGCGCCGCCGAGCGCCTTGCCGAAGGTGGTGGTGATGACGTCCACGCGGCCCTGCACGCCGCAGAGCTCGGGCGTGCCCCGGCCGGTCGCGCCCACGAAGCCGGTGGCGTGCGAGTCATCCACCATCACAAGCGCGTCGAACTCCTCGGCAAGGTCGCAGATCTCGGCAAGGTCGGCGATGTCGCCGTCCATGGAAAAGACGCCGTCGGTGGCGATCACGCGGTAGCGTGCGGAGGCGGCCTCCACGAGCTTGGCGCGCAGGTCGGCCATGTCCGCGTGCTTGTAGATGAGGCGCTTCGCCTTGGTGAGCCGCACGCCGTCGATGACCGACGCGTGGTTGAGCGCGTCGGCGATGATCGCGTCCTCAGGCCCGAAGAGCGGCTCGAAGAAGCCGCCGTTCGCATCGAACGCCGAGGAGTACAGGATCGTGTCCTGCATGCCGAGGAACGCGCTCAGGCGCGCCTCGAGCTCCTTGTGGACCTCGAAGGTGCCGCAGATGAAGCGCACCGAGGAGGTCCCGAATCCCCAGCGCTCGAGCGCGGCGTGCGCGGCCGCGTTCACTCGCGGGTCGTTCGCCAGGCCGAGGTAGTTGTTCGCGCAGAAGTTGACGACCTCGCGCGGACCGGTGCCCGGCGTGGCGACTTCGATGACCGGGCCCTGCGGCGAGACGATCACGCGCTCGGACTTATACAGACTCGCGGCGTGAAGCGCTTCGATCTCGGTGCGCAGCGTCTCTCTCATGCTTCCGAACATCACAGACCTCCCAGGTCGAGGATGACTTTGCCGCTCATGCCGCTCGACATCGCGGCGAAGCCGGCCTCGTAGTCGGAAAACGGCAGCTCGTGCGTGAT
>JAJFTE010000025.1 GCA_021373175.1 Actinomycetes bacterium | reverse complement strand
GCACGCGCTTGATCTCACCGAGCAGGTATTCGTCTCGCACGGCGCGCGCCGACGGTGGCCGGGTGCGTCTGGCACGGTATGCGGAGGCGGAGACCTCTATCTCCCGACATATCGGCTCGACCCCGAAGCGATCGCGGTGCTCATCGAGAAACGCGCTCACCTCGGACGGGGCTGGTCGAGTTCGCGGGCGAAAAACACGCTCGCCGCTTTCAGGATCTCGTTGCTGCGCCTCAAGTCGCGGTTCTCGCGACGCAGGGCGGCGAGTTCCTCGCGCTCGGCCGTGGTGAGACGATCGGACCTCGTCCCGTCGTCGGCCTCGTCCTGGCGCACCCAGACTCTCAGGGTCTCATCATGCATGCCCAGATCACGCGCCACCGCGGCGATCGGACGGTCCGACTCCCGGGCGATGCGCACCGCGCGCTCCCGGAACTCGGGCGGGTACTTCGAAGCTCGCATAGGACACGACTCCTTTCCTCCAGGATTCATGGAATCCTAGCCAAGGAGCCTCCGTCAAACCCGGGGTGTTTCACTCCGCCAGCTGGGCGGCAACCTGGTGCTGCTCGCCCCGCTCGGCGTGTTGGCGCCCTCGCTCTATTCCAGCAGGCGCACGCTGCGATCGCTTCTGGCGCTGGCGTTTAGCGTGGCAGTCACTATCGAGGCCCTTCAGTTGGCAGAGCTGCTAGTCGGGGTGGCGCACTTTCGCGGCGTAGACATTGATGACGTCATTCTCAATGTGCTCGGGGCAGCGATTGGATTCGGCGTGTGGCTGGCCCTGCGAGCACTGACTAGCAAGTGCTTCCAGTCGACTCACGCACGCGCTACGCCGAACTGAGGCCGCTCGTTCGCGGCTGAAGCACTGGCCGTTTGGCAGGAGGGACGACATGGCTGCACGTAGGCTCGCCATGGCTGGCCTTGCCCTCGTCATCCTGTGTGGATCCTTGGTCGCGCTCGGCTGTAGGCCCCAGACGGACACTGTCACTCTCGTCGTGCCGCTGCGTGATGACTATGCCCCCGCGGACGTTGAGGCCCTTCAGTCCATGCTGCTCTCAGACCAGCGGGTCTTGGGCTGTCGCTACGTCCACGAGAACGTGATGCTGGCTGAAGACGCGACAAGCGCGAACGGCACATCGACGCCGGGACCAGAAGGCGACCCATCGCGTGAAGCTTGGTTTGAGATCGACGTCGCCCGTGGCTCGCAGGAGGCGGTGCTGGAATCACTCGAATCGCATCCCTCATTCGAGCGTGCGGTGCTGGTCAGGGACCAGGGCGATTGGTGGCAGGTGCGGTGAGGTTGACCGGCGGTCTTCTGCGTAGGGTCAGGTGGGAACTGCACCGTCCGGCTGTTTTCCTTTCGTGAAGCGCTCCGGATCTGACCGAGGCACTCAGGCTGGGATTGCGCCCCGGTCTGTCGCCCGATTTTGTGCCCAAAATGCGTGGGGAATGTCAGGCTGTGGTACTGCCCACTTCAGCCCCCGCTGCAGGATCAAAGCCGCAGCTCAGAGGCAGTGAGGCGTCGCCTTGCGACCGGGGCCCGGCTCTTCTCAAGAACGTACGCGGGCGTTCTCCACGGAATTTGTCGTTGTTGATTTAGCTGGCATGAGCGACGACAAATTGCTAAGTTGTCATTGTTGACTTTCTGAGGGGTTACGATGACACATTCTTCGCAGGATCGCGCACGACGCGGGCGGCCTTCTCGCACTGCGGTATTCCAGCGCTTCGCAACCGCCATTGACGAGCTCGGGCGATACGGCGGGCTTCCGACCCCGGTCGAGGCCAAACAGCTCTGGGATGGGGTGTGGCATCTCGAGGCGCATCACTCGACGGCACTAGAAGGCAACACCCTGGTGCTGCGCGAAGTCGAGCAGCTTCTCGAGCAGGGCCGTGCGGTGGGATCAAAGGAGCTCAAGGACTACATGGAGGTCCTCGGGTACTCAGAGGCCGCGCGCTGGGTCTACGAGCAGGGAGTGGCCCCAGAGAAGCTCGTGCACGACGGCCTGATGAGCGTGACCGAGGTACGCCACGTCCACGAGCTCGCGATGGCCAAGGTCTGGGAGGTCGCGCCCCATCCACAGGCGAACGCGGACGAGGCGCCCGGAAGCTTCCGCAAGCATGACATCCTGCCCTTCCCGGGTGGCAGGACGCCGCCGACGCACCCGCTCGTCCCGGCGGGGGTCACGTCTTGGGTGGATCAGGCGAATGAGTTCGGTAGGGCGATGAGCGCCGGCACCCTTGAGCTCGCCGACGTGCCCGAGTCGCTCGCCCGCATCCACGTGGACTTCGAGCGCCTTCACCCGTTCATCGACGGCAACGGGCGAACGGGCCGACTGCTGCTCAACCTGATCCTGGTTCGATTGGGCTGGCCGCCGATCGTCATCTTCAAGGAGCAGCGCCGCCGCTACCTCGGCGGACTCGACCGTGCCGACAACGGCGACCTCGGGCCGCTCGCGGAGCTCATCGCGAGGTCGGTCGTGGACAACCTGCACCGGCTCATCCCCAACATCGCCGGCCCGGCCAAATACGTGCCGCTTGAGGCGCTCGCTGACAAGGAGTTCAGCCTGACAGCGCTGAAGCAGGCGGCCGGACGCGGTCGGCTCGAGGCGATCATGGGGCCAGACGGGCGCTACCGATCCAGTCGGGCCGCCGTGGAGGCGTACAAGGCATCGAAGTACTCGAGGGGCGGCAAGGCCTGACGGCGCTTCCCGGGAGCGCTCGGATTTGTTGCCCGATTTGTGGCCCAAATACCCGGTGACTGTTGGTACTCGTTGGGACCTATTGGGACTCGCCGCAGCTCCGCTGTACCAACGAGTCCCAATAGGTCCCAATAGTCACAAGCACGATCAGGATTCGAATTCCCTTGGGGGCACCACATGTTCGCAGGTCACAGGCTTGCCAATCCCTGTTGCGTACTTGAAATCGGGCACCAAATCATGCCATCATGAGGGGCACGCAGAGGACAAAGCCGCAGCTCAGAGGCCATTTCGCTCCATTTTGGTGCCCGAGAATCCCTGTTGCTGCGAGTCGGTCCTCGACATCGCCTTGGTGCCCGATTGCACTCGCTGCCCCGTTGCTCTCAACTTCCTTCTGAAGGCGCCAATCTACTTTCATAAAGCAGCGGTGAGCGCTACTTTATGAAAGTGAAATGGCGATTCAAGAAGTGACAGCCCCTGAAGAGGTCTCAGTGTTTGTCGACCAGCTTCAGACAATGGGGACGTACACGTTCTCGCACGAGGATGCGCGAGTCACTGTCTCCTCCTCGATTCTGGGGTCTCAACCACCCTCGAGGATGGAGCAGTGGCCGCCTCATGTCAGGCGGCCGATCCTTCATACACCACTACCGGGGACGTTAACGTAGGTAAAGGCGCAGCGCAGAGGGGGTGTAGATGCCTTCATGCGTCCCAAGAGCAGTCCCTTGTGCAAAGAATCGGCCTTCGGCCACGGCTGGTTGCCCGATTTGGTGCCCGATTGCACTCGATGCGCCGTGGGCGAGATCGGCAGCCAACCTACGCGCGCGTTTCCGCCCGGGCGGCGTCGCGATTGATGCGGCGGCTTGGCTACGACGAGAACGGGAGATCGTGGGTCAGGACTGGGAGCAACCCTTGGATCCAAAGATGCTCTCGGCAGTCACTGAGATGACCCCGGACGGTACGTTGCGTAGCTCCTCGCGAGCGCACACCACGAGCGCCAGGTCACTTGCTGGCCCGGGCAGCGCCGCGGCCTTTCGCTCGAGTCCGCGCACGAGCGAGCTGGCATCTTCGCTTCGCGCCCACTTCGCCTCACCGACGAGGGTCGGCGTGCGCGAGCGGCCGCTGAGTCCGACCGCGTCGATCTCGACCGAACTGTCCTGGTTCCACCAGGGTCCGATGGCCACCATGTCTGCCGCAAGCGCTGAGCCGACGAGCGACCGCAGATGCCAACGGAAGGCCTCTTCCCAAGGCCGACCCATCGCGTCGTCGAGTGAGGCTAGAAGCGTCTTGGCCACCGCGTCGCCGAGCCCGCGCTCGATCTCGGAGCGATTCGGCTCGACGTGTGCGAGCCAGAACGCGAGGTAGTTGTCGGCGATGCGATAGAGGCGCCGCTTGGTGCGACGTTCGTCCTCGGTCACGGGGATTAGCCGCTCGACCAACCGGAGCTCGATCAGCCGGTCCAGGGTCCGGGCGGGCTCGGTCCCGATCGCGTCGGAGATCTCGTTGTGCTTGGTACGTCCCGTCGCGATCGCGCGCAACACGCGCCCCCCCACATCGCCCAGGTCGGCCTCGGTCGCGAGCAGCAGTTGGCCTTCAGTGAGCAGGGGCGCTCCCGGGCGGCAGAAGAGCCGCTCGATGTTCTTAGCGATCGAGGCGGACTGGTCCCACCACGACAGGTAGAGCGGCACCCCGCCGAGCAGTCCCCACACGAGCGCGCGATCCGCGGGCTTCAGGTCGGGAAGCATCAGGGCGGCGTCGCTCGGCTTGAACGGGTGGAGCTGCAGCGCGAGGCCGAAGCGGCCGTAGAGGGGGGAGCGCTCCTCCTGCATCGCCTGCATCGTGCGCACCGCCGAGCCGCAGACCAAGATGCGCAGCTTCGTTGCGCCCGCCGCACGGTCCCAGAACGCGCGGATCAGGCCTTCGATGTGCGGGGTGCTCGACTTGAGTTCCGGGAACTCATCGAGCACGAGCAGCAGCGGCTCAGACGTCGCCGCCGATGCGAGCGTATCCAAGGCATCGTCCCAGTCGGCGAACGGGCGCGCCAGAAGGTCGCGGATCCCCGAGAGGCCAAGGTTTGCGGCCTCGCGGGAGATCAGGCCGAGTTCGTCGACCGCGGGCCTGCCTGCGGCGGTATGGAAGAGCGTGCGCTTGTCTTCGGCGAAGCGCTGGAGCAGCAGCGTCTTGCCGACGCGCCGGCGGCCCCAGACGATGGCGAGGCCCGCACCCTCGGACGCCCACCATTCCTCAAGGGCCGCGAGCTCGTCGTGGCGGTTCACGAATCCAACGGACTTCATCACATCACCTGTAACTTACATCGACGTAAGTAGCATCTGATGTGAGTTTACTCGGACGGATGTGATTGTCCAGCGATGGGGTCGCGCAACGGGCTTGCCACCTGCGTTGCACGCTCGGCCCTCCTCAGGGGACCAGGACGACCGAGCGAATACGAAACGCAACGGCTCTAGTGTGCACGCGAGGCTTTGGTATCGCTTGAGCTTCCAGCCATCAGACAGCTCGCCAAGCATCGGATCGGCACCCCGGACTTGTCGCCCGATTTGTCGCCCAAACCTCCCCAAACATGCCCGAGGATGCCGAGCGGCCTCCCCAGGAACGCGCGAATAGTGCCATTTGCCTCGAAGGTTTCCAACGCGTATTGTGTTGCCTGTTTGGGAAACAGATATGTCGGAGGAAACATGGCTGTTGCCAGTATTGATGACGAGTATCGAGGTCTGGAGCACGCGCTTCGGGAGATCTTCCCTGGCGTGGCCGTCGAGGTGAGCCCGAGCCGATCGCGAGGCCATGCACTGGCGGCCTGGGCTGACGTGCACCTCGCCAGCGGGCGTCTTCATCTCCGGGTCGTGCTGCAACACGCCGCCAGCCGGGCACAGCTGATCGACGCCGTCGAGCTGGCGCGCCTCGCTCCGGTGGACGAAGGATCGTCGATCCCGGTCATCGCTTCGCCATACCTCAGCCCGGCCAACCAGCAGTTGCTGCGCGACGCGAACGCGGCCTTCATCGACTACGCGGGCAACGCGTGGCTCGTGGCACCGGGGATCCACATCGATCGCCGCGGCTTCGCCAACCCAGGCAAAGAAGAGCGCGGTCAACGCGACCTCTTCTCCGACAAGGCGTCGCTCGTACTTCGCACCCTCCTCGTCGCGCGCTCCCCGATGGGTGTGCGTGAGATAGCGAACACCGTCAGCTCGAAAGACGAGCGGATCCGGCTCACCCCGGGCTATGTGTCCAAGATGGTCGGGGAGCTCGAGAGGCGCGGCTACGTGTCCAGAAGCGACGAGAAGATCGTGCTTCGCCATGCCGACGAGCTGCTGCGCGACTGGACCTCGGCGTATCGAGGCCGCCGCCGGCCGGTCCCGGCAAGCTATTTCGTCCTCGCGCCGAGCGCTGAAGACCTCCTGCCCCGCGTCGCCGAGGCGTTCGACGCCAAGGGTGCCGACTACGTCCTCACGGGTCACGCCGGTGCGAGTCTCGTTGACCGCTACACTGCGTTCGACGTCGCAGACGTCTACGTGAGGGAACTCGAAGACGCGGTGCCGGCGCTTGCAGACCTCGGCGCACGGCGAGTCGAGCGCGGCGGCAATGTCAACATATCGGTGCCCTACTATCGGGAGTCGGCGTTCTACGACCGGCAGATGTCGAAAGGCGGAATCAAAGTAGCCTCCGACCTCCAGCTCTATCTGGACCTCTACGACTATCCCGTCCGTGGCCGGGAGCAGGCCGAGCACCTCTACGAACGACACCTGCGCTCGCTCGTCGAGCGGGATGATCGACCGTGAGCCGGCTCGACCCGGTCCTTGCGCGCGGCCTTTCCGCCATCGAGCCCTACCTCGACGTCGTCGTCGTCGCCGGGGGATGGGTGCCGCACATCTACGAACTCCTCTACGATGCCGGCACGGCCGGTCGATCACCTCGAACACGCGACATCGATCTCGCCGTGCCCCGTTCGGTGCCGGTCAGGAGCAAGAGCATCGATGAGCTGCTCAAGGGAGCCGACTTCCGCTGTGAGTTCCACTCGCTGGATTCGCCGCCAGTCACGAAGTACGTTGCGACCCATGGCGATGACGACATAGAGATCGAGTTCATCACCGACGCGCCGGGCGCGTCCGAGGCCGCGATCATGGTGCAGCCGGATCTCACGGCTCAGGCTACGTCTTCTTCGTGCTCGACGCCTTTCCGGAGTGGCGAGAGGCGATCGACGCGGAACTTGAGCTCCTCGCCGCGCAGAAGTCGGTGTGGTTCAAGAAGAGCCTCAAGAACCTGAGCGCGATCTTCGACGGGTCGGAGTCTGGTGGTGTGGATGCACTTCTCAACCAGAAGCCGCCCACGGCCTTTCCGCGCCTCGGCGACGCGCAGTTCAGGCAGTACGGTTTCTCGGTGATGTCTGGGTTGATCGCGACGATGGAATCGGCGGTTGACGAGAAGTAGGACGACTATCGTGTGTGCCTTCATGATGCTGCCGACGACTCGTGAGGCCTCATGTCTCCAGGTCGTCAGGGATCTCCCCGGTCCAAAGCATGCGAAGCAGCGACGACGTCACCTCGGCGCTGAAAGCCGCCGGATCGAACTCGCCGCCGTACCAGGCACTCATTGCCTCGTGCTCGGGGTGGCGGGGGTCTGCCATCACCTCGACGAACTCAGCGAAGCCGGGAATGCCTCCGCAGTCCTCTGGCGGGCAGGCACGCTCTCCGGCGGTGCACCGTGGATAACTGACGCCGGAGATGGACTCGCCGACAGACTCGATCACGATCTCGTGTTGCCAGCCGTCGCCGAAGTCGTACCCGTAGATGAACCGATCCACACCGATGCCGACCAGATCGGCCAGCACGAGCTCCTCTTCAGGCAAGGTGCCGTCGAAATTGAAGGAATCGTCGGGCACTCCGTAGCGGCGTCCGTCGATCTCGAATGCGTGCAGGTGGTAGTCGAGCCACCCCATCGCGGTGACGAGGATCTCGTGGAGCCGGTCGAGTGTCAGCGACGACGGCACCGCGAGCCTTCGCCACACAGGCGGCTCGGTACCCAGCAGCGTTACCGTGAGCGTGACGACAGTCTCGCCCGAAGACGCTGCCGCAGCGCTCGGAACGCCGAGCTCGAAGCGGATCGCGGCGTCGAACAGGGGGGTGACTGGCCACAGCGGCGGCCTTTCGTCCGCGTCCTCGCGTGCGAGCAGCCCGAAGTCCCAGAGCGGTTCCAGCAGGCGTCGCCGCACCGCCGTCCGCAGGCTGTCGGGTCCCCCGGGCCAGGGTCGGCCCTCCAGCCAGATCGTGTCGCTCACGGCCAGGCGCGACGCGATCTCGTCGGCTGTGGCACCCTTCTCGGCGAGCTGGCGGATCGTCCACAGCGCATGCACGCAGTAGCGCTGCATCTCGCGATCCTCGGGGCCGAGGTCGACGAACGCCCAGTTCAGACGGCCGAGATAGGTGCGCAGCAGCAGGTCGAACAGCTCTCCGGCGCGTTCCGGAACCAGGAAGCGCTTGCCGAGCCGGGTCGCGTGGAATGCACCCTTGCGGCGTTTCACCAGTCCTGCGATCTCCATGAGGTGGCGCAGGATGAACAGGCGCGGCACATCCGTCTCGTCGAGCACCCGGTTGTAGCGCCAGACCTGCTCGACGTATCCAGGAGGCCACGACATCTTCTCCGTCATGCGCTTCACGAAGGCCCGGTTGAGGTTCCTCAGCTCGCTCGTCGCCTTCGCTGGCTGCTCGACGAGCGCGGCCAGCAGCGTGCGCGCGTTGACGAGCGTGCGGGACTCCGCCAGGGCATCGAGCCCCAGAGAGGTGTCGGTGCGGAGAATCCCTTCAGGGTCGCGTGGATCCGCGGCGAAGAGGCGCTGCTCGAGTGCGGGGGGAGTGGATGGCGACATGTCGTACTCCTGAGGTAGCAGCGGAATCTGGTCGTTCGCATTCTACCTCGGAAGCGAGTCGGAACTGAGGCGGGCCGATGCCACAGTGGGGGGCCGCGTCGCCAACTCGTCACGGCTGAAGCGGCCGAGACGATCCGCGCCGCGCGCGGCCCTCGCTGTGCTCTGGCTCTGGTGCGAGTGGACGCAGCGATCTGTTGCCCGATTTGGTGCCCAAATTGAGGTGGCATAAAAACGACTACAGTTGTCCGCAACTGTGGTAACTTATATGCCATGAGGACACCTTCGGACATGGAACTCGCACGCGCGACAGCCGCATTCGAACGTGCTGGCGGAGTGCTCGGCACCTCCGAAGCGCTTTCCTCAGGCATCGAGGAGCGCACGCTGTACTGGATGCGTGATACCGGTCTCGTCGAGGCGCTCTCCCGGGGGGTCTACCATCTCGCCGCGTCGCCGCTGCCTGCATACCCAAGCGTGGCCGCAGTCCTGAGGCGCGTCCCCCGCGCCGTCCTGTGTCTGGTGAGCGCACTCGAGTACCACGGAATCGGCACGCAGATCCCGACGGCGGTTCAGATCGCGCTACCGAGGGGAGTCAAGGCACCGAGGATAGCCTACCCGCGCATCGAGCGGTTCTCGATGAGCGCCGAGGCCATGGCGGCCGGCGTCGAAGAGCACGACATGGACGGAACGCCCGTCCGCGTGTTCGATCTGGCCAAGACCGTCGCCGACTGCTTCAAGTACCGCAATCGCATCGGACAGGACGTGGCTATCGAGGCGCTGCAGGAGACGATCCGCTCTCGCCGGGCGACGCCCGCACAGGTGATGCGCTACGCCAAGGTCGACCGCGTGGAGCAGGTCATGAGCCCCTACGTCCAGGCGCTGATGTGAGCACCCAGACCTCGATCGAGATACCCCGTCGCGACACGGAGCTGCCAGCCGAGATGCCGGTCGAACTCACGCGCGAATACACCGGGCAGCCGGAGACGTCACGCATGTGGGACACGTATCGGAAGGGGTTCTCGGCATCCGCGGGCAATCTGCCTGAGGATCTTCAAGACGTGGCCGACGCTATCGTCGCATTCGTGATGCCCGCTTCTGTTGCGGCGGCGAGCGGCGCCGACTTCGGCAAGACGTGGACGCCGATTTCCGGATGGGCGCAGGAGAGCTGACGGCCCGGGGAACCTGGTGCTTCGCGGTCGGTCTGATCCCCCGGATTTGTCGCCCAAATACATGGTACTCGTTGGTACCTATTGGGACTCGCCGCAGCTCCGCTGTACCAACGAGGCCCAGAGAGTCCCAATAGTCACAAGCACAATCAGGATTCGAATTCCCTTAGGGGCACCATTTGTTCGCAGGTCACAGGCTTGCCAATCCCTGTTGCGTGCTTGAAATCGAGCACCAAAGGCCCTAGAGGCCCGCGGGCCGTCCCCGGCTCCGCGCGCTCCATTGACCTTCATACCCGGCAGGGTATACGCTCGTGGCTTGAGAGTTCGATGACTGTCGAAACGTTGGAGGTTCCTTCAATGCCATCAAAGCGCGTTGTCCTGCTGCTGGGCCTGGCCGGCTTCATCGTCATGGCCGACAACTGGGTGGTGTCGCCCATCCTGCCCGCGATCGCGAAGGGGGTCGGCGTCCGGCCGGAGGCTGCGGGCGTGCTCATCGTGGCCTACATGCTCCCGTTCGGGATCTTCCAGCTCGTCTTCGGTCCGTTGGCCGACCGCTTCGGCAAGACGCGCGTGATCCTTGTGACGCTGACCGCATTCTCGATGGCCACCGCGCTGTGCGCCATCGGGACGACGGTGACCGGCGTCGCCGCGTTCCGCGCCCTGACCGGCGTCTTCGCCGCCGCGACGATGCCCATCTCGCTGGCGCTGATCGGAGACCTCTTCCCCATGGAGAGCCGCCAGAGCGCGATCGGCTCGTTCATGGGCATCTCGTTCCTCGGTCAGGCGCTGTCCATGGGGATCGGCGGAGCGATCGCGTACTTCCTCGACTGGCGCGGCGTGTTCATCGTCTACGGCGTTGTCGCGGCGGTCATAACGGCCGTGCTGTGGCGGGCGCTGCCCGCAGCCACGGGAGGGCGGGAGACCCGCGATCCGCACGCCCCGGTCCTCAAGCCGTACCTGCAGCTGCTGCGCAGCGGTTCGAGCGTCCGCACCTACCTGATGGTCCTGCTCGAGGGCGCGCTGCTCATCGGCAGCTTCAGCTACCTCGGTGCCCTCCTGGTGGACCGCTTCGGCCTGTCGTTCCTGCTGGTCGGTGCGATCATGACGGCGTTCGGCATCGGTGCCGTGCTCGGCGGCAGGGTGAGCAACCGCGTGGCGGAGAGGATCGGCAGGCCGGCCACCACCGCGGCCGGTCTCGCGACCGCCGCCGCCGCTGACCTCATCGTGTTCGCTGGAGGCGCGAGCCTGCTGGTCTCGACGGTCGGGATCTTTCTGCTCGGCCTGGGCCTGATGACCGCGCACTCGACGCTGCTGACCATCGCCACCGAGTTCGCCGCCAAGGCGCGCGGCTCGGCGATGTCGCTCGTCGCCTTCGCCTTCATGGGTGGCGGGGCCATCGGGACGCAGCTCGGCTCTCGCATCATCGGCGGCGCGTCGTTTGGCACCCTGTACGTCGCTTACGGGATCGGCGCGGCGGTGCTGGCCGCCGTCGCGGTACCGGCCCTGCGCGGCGCGACAGATGCGGCGTCTCCCGCGCCCGCGGTCGCATCCGTTGTCGAGGCGGAGTCCGAGACCGTCTAGCACCCACCGCGAACGGTGGGCGACCATACTTCGACAAGTATCGAAATCCTAGGAGGGATGGCCGTGATCGCGACCACCGTGAGAAGCAGGCCGGAGAAGGCGCAGCTGGACGCGGCCTTCAAGGCGCTCGCATCCGGTCAGCGCCGCGAGATCCTCCGCATCCTGGGCGAGGTGATCCCCGCACCCGGGAAGACATGCTGCGCCGCGGACGAGGTGTGCGGCTGCAAGCTGTCGGACCGCCTCGGACTCGCGGCGTCGACCATCTCGCACCACATGGCCATCCTTCGCGAGGCAGGGCTCGTGACCGCCCGCAAAGACGGCGTATGGGTGTACTACTCGGTTCGGCGAGACGTCCTTCGTGACGTCATGGCGGAACTCTCCAGGCTGTAGGAGCGGGAAGGACCCGTCCGGCGCTCCCGGCGGTCCTACGATTTCGACAGTCACCGAACCGTGAGAAGGGAACGTCCATGGTCATGGGGTGGCTGCCGTGAAGAAGCTCGCGAAATGGTCGAAGGCGAACTGGCTCGTATGGGCGGTGGCGCTCGCATACATCATCGTGGCGGCCTGCTGGGGCTCCGGACGCTCGGGGAGCTCGCGGCCACGCTGTTGACGGTCTTCGTCATCGTGGGGCTGTTCCAGGTGTGGGTGGCCGATGCGTTCGTGATGAGGCATCTCGGCGATAGCTCAGGGTTCAAAGGCCTCGCGCTGGGCGCGGATCTCGGCACAGTCCTCCACGGCCCGCTCGTCAGCGTCTTCCCGCTCCTGAAGGCGCTGCTGTCGAAGGGCGCGCGTGTTGGGGTCGTGGTGGCGAGCGTCTCCACATGGGCGATCAAGCTGCCCATGATCCCGCTCGAGTTGCGCCTGTTCGGCTGGAAGTTCACGCCGCTGCGCGAGGGGCTGCTGTTCGCCTCGGCGTTCATCATGGCGCCGCTCATGGAGCTCATGCTGGGCAAGGCTATGTGACGGGCGAGGTCGCGAAGGTGCCAGGCCACTCCGCGAGAACGACATCGGGCAAGGGGCTCGCCCTGTCCGCCACGTTCGTGCTGGGCGAGAGCCTTCTGTTCGCCTGCATCGGTGCCGCGGGAGGCGCGCTTGGGCACGCCATCGTCGTCGGCGCGTGGGCGTACTAGGCGGTCGCCGCCATCTGCGTCGTCCTGGGGCTGCACATGCTCGGTGCGATCGACCTGCCTTTCGACGCCCTCAACCGCTTCCTTCCGGCGAGGCGGCCGGAGCGCCGCGGACTCGTGGGCGCCCTCCTTCTCGGCGTGCTGTTCGGTGTGGTCGCCTCGCCGTGCTCGACGCCGATCCTGGCCGCCATCGCGACGATCGCCGCCGTTCGCGGCTCCGCGCTGCTGTTCGCCTTCGGTCTCGGGAAGGGCGTGCCGCTGCTGCTCCTGGGAGTCGCCTCGGGGTCCCTGGCGCTCGTGCGGTCGCTCTCGCGGATCGGGGAGCTGGCGCTTCTGGGTGCCGCGGCATACCTCGTGTGGCTGCCCTGAAGTGTCTCGAGGAGGAACGATGGAGGCCATCTCCGTCAGGATCATCAACGCCGAGGCCTGTGGTTGAGGCAGCGCGAACCTGTACTCGGGCGGTCCGCTCGAGCTTCTGGGCTTCGACGAGGGCTCGACTTGAGTCATGCCCGTCCTTCGGCGCCTCCACGTGCTGGAGGAGAGACTGAACGGCGGCGTGGCCTGCGTCGGGGACATCGACGTGGACGCGATGCCAGGGGCGCCCGCGCTACTGCCTCATCGCGTCCAGACGCTCCTCAACGAAGGTGCGGAAGTCGGTGTGGATGTCGAAGCCATACTTCGCGGCCAGGTCCTTGATCTTTTCGCCGGTCTCGGTCGCCTGGATCCCGAACCTCGCCTCGAAGTCGCTTGCGGGGATGGTGGTGGCGGCGATGACCTCGGCCAGCGTCATCGAGCCCTTGATGTCGTCGACGTTGACCTTGGGCACCGCCGGAGCGCCGGTGCCGGCAGCGGGCGTGGCGGCCGCGAGCCCTGGCGTGGTCCACGCGAAGGAGCCGACCGCAGTGGTGGCGGCGAGCAGCACGGCGACGATCGCGAGCACCGCCAGCAGGACCTTGTCCGGGGTCAGCACCTTGCGTGTCGCGGCAGAGCCGTTCGTGGCGACCACGAGCGTGTCCTTCACCGGGCACGCGTTCACGCACTCGTTGCAGTTGATGCACTCGGGGCTCTGGACTGTCTCAACCTGGGAGACCTTGATGTTGACGGGGCAGGCCCTGTCGCACAGCTTGCAGTCGATGCAGGTGGCCGCCTCGCGGTGGACCTTGAACAGCGAGAAGCGGGAGATGACGCCGAGGAAGCCGCCCATCGGGCAGAGGTACTTGCAGAAGAAGCGCTCGTAGACGATCGAGGCCGACAGGGACACGACGAGCACGCCCAGGCCGATGGAGAACTCGGCGAAGACCTCCGCGCTGGTCAGGTGCATCCATGCGACCCACGGGTCGTACGGACGGATGACGAGCGTGGCGGTGGTCCAGGTCCACACCGTGAACACGACGAGCACAACGTACTTGAGCCAGCGCGCCGGCTTGTCCAGCGCCGCGGGCAGCTCGGGGCGGCGGCGCTTTCCCCACAAGGCCTTGCCGAGCTTGCCGAAGAGCTCCTGGAACGCGCCGAGCGGGCAGACGTAGCCGCAGAACGAGCGGCGGAACAAGAGCGCGAGCACGATCGTCACCGCGAGCAGGATGACGCTCGAGGCCGCGATCTGCTTCACGAACGTCCCGCCCGAGATCAGCGACCAGATCGTCTCGATGCCGCCGAACGGGCAGAGCGCGTCGACCCCGACCACCTTGAAGGGGACGCCGATCTGATGGATGTAGCCGATCGCCGTGATGCCGAGCAGGCCGGCGATCAGTATCGCGAACCGGACGAGCCGGCTGCGCTTCTGCGCCGCGTGGTCCGTCTTCTCGTACCGGCCGCCCTGCGCCTTCGTCGGCGCCTCGGCAGTGGGTGTGACCCGTTCGTCGGACACGAGGGTGGCCTCCCTGGACGCGAGTTGATGTACGCGTCAGAGGATGGCGGCCACTTGTGAAGCGGTCGTGAACGCGTCGGGAAGGGCTCGTGAGGATACCCGAAGGGGTGTGGCCCTATGGCCGGAGGGGGACCTCGAAGCCCACGACGGCGCCGCCGTTGTCGCGCACCTCGAGGCGCGCCATGCCGCTCGCCGCGGAGCACGTCACCGTCATCGCTGCGGCCTCGGTATGGCGCTGCGCGTTGGCCGGGAGGTTGCGCATGACCTGACCGGCTTCGGCCGCCGACAGCTCCTGGAGGTCAGCCACCAGCTGGGAGCGGTAGCGCGTGTGGTCGGCCATCTCGTTGAAGGCCTCGCCGAGGCTGGCCACCTCGCCCGGCCCTCCGACGTCCACGCGCTGCGTGAGGTCTCCGGCCGCCAGCGTGCGCGCCGCGGCGGTGAGGCGCTTGATGGGGCCGCGTGATACAGCGCACGGGTGACGAGGCCCGCAAGCTCAACGGTGAATAGCACCACCACGAGCATCGCGAAGAACGCCTGGACGAACAGCGGCGCTTCACGGTCGCTCCTCCAGCTTGTAGCCCACGCCGAAGACCGTCTGGACGTAGCGGGGACGCTTCGAATCGTCGCCCAGCTTGCGACGGACGTTCTTCACGTGCGCGTCGATTGTGCGCTCGTAGCCCTCGAAAGCGTCGCCCTGAGCGGCCTCCATGAGCTGCATGCGGGTGTAGACGCGGCCCGGATGCGCCGCCAGCGTGGCGAGGATGTCGAACTCGCTGCGCGTGAGGTCGACCAGGGCGGGCGCAGGACCGCCTTCACGCGAGCGACGACCTCTCGCGGGCTGAAGGGCTCGGCGATGTAGTCGTCCGCGCCTACCTCGAGCCCGATGAGTCTGTCGATCTCGTCCGTGCGGGCGGTGACGGGGATGGAGCAGTGGCCGCCTCGTCGACGATCTCGAGCAGGACGGTCTCGACCTCGGCCGCCACGTCGCTGATGCCGGCCTCGGGGAAGAACGCCCCGATGAGGGACGGGCGCATGGTCGAGATGAAGACCTCGCCGTCCTTCACGTAGACCATGATCGGGCAGGGGAGCATGAGCCCGATCTTCACGTCCGCGGCGAGCACCTTGCTCGCGTGCTTTGCGTTGCACATCTCGACGATGGCGACGGGCTCGCGGTCGAAGCCCTTCTCGGCGAGGGTGGCCGCGACGTCGTGGACGAACTGGACGCGGAAGCCGTGCGCCTCCGTGCGCGCGATGACGTCCGCGACAGCGGCATCGTAGCTCTTCTCCGTCTTCACGGTGTAGTCGAGTTCCATGTCTGCTTCCTGAGAATTGAAGCGGGCCGCTCGTGCGAGCGGCCCGCCAGGAGGTCTGTCTAGACTGCGGGTGCGGCCTCGCACTCGCCCATTCTGGCGCAGTCGATGAACGACGGGACGAGGTAGGGGATCAGCTGTGGCAGGTAGTTCGGCATGAGCGCGTCCATGGTCTCCGGCAGGAGGTCGGGCATGAGCGCCTCCATGTCCTCCGGCATCTTGCCGACATACTCGCTCACGGCCTTGAACAGGTCGGGCATGATCTTCGGCATGATGCTCGGCGCCATCATCGGGAACATCGCCGGCATGACCTTGCCCATGAGCGGCAGGAACCCGGGCACGCCCCGCATCTTCTTCACCAGGGTGCCCATCCCGAGCGGCATGGCGTCCACCATCTGCGGGAAGATCTTCGCCATCAGCGCCGCCATGTTCTCGGGCTTCATGAGGAAGATGAACTTGTCGAAGTAGCCCCACATCTCAAGCGAGTAGTCGGACTGCGTGTCGATGTGGAAGCCGAGGCCCTCCATCACGACGCGCGCCAGGTCGTCGACCGGCATGTCGATGCCGTTTTTCACGCTCGAGTCGCGCAGCTGGACCTGGCAGCACGGACAGAGCGCCACGAGCGCGTCCGCGCCGATATCCACGGCCTCGTCGAGCCGTGCCTTGCCGAGGATCGGCGCAACGTCCGGCTCGCCGATCAGCGTAACGACCGAGCCGCAGCACAGGCCGCTCTCGCGGTTGTGCTCCATCTCGACCAGCTCGACGCCCGGGATGGCCTTGAGCAGCTCGCGCGGCGGGTCGTAGATGCCCTGAGCACGGCCGGCGTGGCAGCTGTCGTGGAACGTGAGCTTCTTCTCGATAGGGTGGTCGAAGACGAGGTCGCCCGACGCCACGCGCTCTGCGGCGATCTCGGAGTAGTGCTTGACCTCGAACTCGTAGGTCTCGCCGCGCTGGCCGGCCAGGTCGGCGTACATCTCCTTCCACACCAGGGCGCAGGCCGGGCAGGAGGTCACGATCGTCTTCGCTCCGTGCTTCCGCGCCGCCGCCACGTTGTGCTCGTAGATGCGCTCGAACTCGTCCCACTTCCCGGCCATCTTCATCGGGATGCCACAGCACGCCTCGTCGGTGCCCATGTAGGTGAAGTCGACGCCCGACTTGTCCAGCAGGCGCACCGTCGCTTCGGCCACGTCGGTCGTCACGTAGCTCGCGGTGCAGCCCGCGAAGTACATGACGTCCGCGGTCTCCTTGATCTTCGGACGGATGTCCTCCGGCACCCAGTTGGCGCGGTTCTCGCGCTTGCCGGCCCAGATGTCGTTCTCGCTCTTGAGCGAGGCCCTGATCATCTCGAAGGGCGGGAAGGTCATGCGGTCCTCTTCCTGGATGAGGCGCCCGCGCATGGTCATCCACGAGTGCTCGACCGGGAGCTGCAGCTGGCAGCGCGTGTTGCAGACCTCGCACGTGGTGCACACGAGGAACGTGTCGACCATGTGCTGGTCGAACTTCTCACGCCCCTCCATGACCTCGCGGAGATAGAGGTACTTGCCGCGCGGCGAGTGGCTCATCCAGCCGCGGCCCGAGTACTCCTCGCAGGTGTGGACGCAGTAGCCGCACTGGGCGCAGGCGTAGGCGTAATACGCGACGTCGGCCGGGATGCCGCGGCGCTCCTTCAGCTTCGTGGTCGTCGGCGGCTTGAAGGCGTTCGCGATGGGCCGGATGACCGGCTCGAGCGCCTGGGCGGTGCCCATCAGCACGTCGATGAAGCCGCGGCCGAGGACCTTGTTCGGGTTCATGATGCCGGTGGGGTCGACCTTGCGCTTGAAGGCATCGAGGTCGCGGACGCGGTCCGCGCCGAGGACCGAGTCGGCCTGGCCCCGGAAGTAGAGGCCCGTGGAGTACGCGGAGCCCCCGTGCCGCTTCGCGATGTTGATGACCGAGAGCGATAGCGCGAAGGCCGCATTGAAGGCGAACGTGCGGCTGTCGTGCGGGATGAAGCCGAGCAGGACGACCTTGTCGCCCTTGCCGACCATGCCCTCGAGGATGAACGGCTGGCCGATCTTCGCATCGATCTCGGCGAGCACCTCTGACAGCTGGCCGAGCGGGACGACGACCTCCGTCGGGATGATGGACGGTCCGATGCGCTTGAGGCGCATCGCTGCGAACCGCTGCTCCCACTCGTGCTCGGCCGCCTCGGGCGCCATCTCGGTCCCGTTGTGCGCGCCCACGATGGCGGCCAGCGCCACGTCGATCGCGTTCCGCCGGGACTCGGGGTAGGCGACGACGGCGAGGTACTGCTCGGGCAACTCCGGCTCGTAGTAGGGGTGGGCCTCCTCGTAGGGGTGGCCGTGGTGGTGCGGGAGCGTCTTTTTGAGCCGCGTCGATTCCGGGTTGAGGAACGTGATCGACCAGATGGGCAGGTGCTGGGCGGAGATGTCGGCGAGCGCGGCATGGATGGAGGTGGCGTCCTTGAACGCGATCAGCCGGTGCACCTCGGGCGCGAGCTCGCGAAGCAGGACCGTGACCTCGGTGATGATGCCCGTGATGCCCTCGGCGTCCGCGACGTAGCGGGCGAGTTCGTCGCCGGAGAAGGAGCGGACCTCGCCGGAGGCGAGGACCACGCGGACGGACTCGACGTTGTCCTTGAACATGCCGTACTCGAAGCTGCCAAAGCCGGCACCGCCCTGGGCGAGCCAGCCGGCGACCGATGACGAGGGGGTAGAGGACGGATAGAGGCGCAGGGCCAGCCCGAAGGGATCGAGCTTGCGCTGCAGCTCCTCCCAGATGAGACCAGGCTGAACGCGGACCTTCTGGCCGACGACATCGACATCGAGGACCTCGTGCATCCCCGACAGGTCGACCATGACCGCTCCCTCGACGGGGAGGACGCCGCCGTAGCCGGAGGTCGACGCGCCGCGCGGAACCAGCTTGATGCCCTCGCGGGCGGCGAGCTTCACCAGCGCGACGACCTCGTCCTCGGTCTTGGGCCGTACCACGGCGCCGGCGACACCCGAGGGGACGAGCGGTTTCACCAGCTTTGGCATGTCTCCAATGTCGGCTGAGTAGAGCTTGCGCTCCACCCGATCGGTACGGATCCTGTCACCCACGATCGCGCGCAGCGATTCTTCCACGTGCTGGGAAACGGCCGACATGCTGACTCCTAAGCTACTCGTGTCCCGCTCGGCGCGGGACTAGAAATACCCAGCTGGGTATGCGATTCTGTGAATGACCATACCCTTCCGGGTATCGGCCGTCAACCGCCGAAAAGTCGCCCGGCTGCTTCCGGCCGTCGCGACCTTGAAGGGTCAAGAGGGGATTGGGTGCCGAATTCTGCCCAGTGGCGTAGTGTGTGCACGGTGTCGGCGGGGGCGTGCACGTTCAAACCCGCCCGCCAGGCTCGTGCTCATGCTTGAGCCCGTCCCGACAAAGCCGCGGATCAGAGGAGCTTTCATGCCCCGAATCGACGACCTCCTCGAGCGAATCCAGCAGCTCGATGAAGAGGTGCAGGCCGAGTTCGAGAAGAAACGCGATGACTTCCAGTTCGTCATCGAAAAGAAGCGGATTCGTTTCAGCCAGGACGTCATGGAGCTGCAGCGTAAGTCCAAGCGGGGTTTGCTCCGCTACGTCTTCGGGGCGTCGCCGCTCAACTGGTTGGCGACTCCTGTGATCTGGTCCGGTGTCGTGCCGATGCTCCTGCTCGATGTATTCCTTACCGTCTTCCAGGCCGTATGCTTCCGCGCCTACCAGATTCCGAGGGTCAAGCGTTCTGAGTACCTTGTCTTTGACCGAGGCGATCTTCCATACCTGAATGCCATCGAAAAGGTGAACTGCTTCTACTGCGGGTATGCGAACGGACTGGCAAGCTACTTCAGGGAGATTGCCGCGCGAACGGAGCAGTACTGGTGCCCCATCAAGCACGCTCGGCGAATCGTTTCGGCCCATGAGTACTACCCCCAGTTCTTCGAGTTCGGGGATGCCGAAAGCTACCGCCTGGGGCTCGAGCGGCTCAGAAAGGCGCTCAGCGAACTCGACGAGGACGCTCCCGCATAAGCCCGCGCTCGTTCGGCTATCGCGCGACCGCGCCGGCGCGCGTTCGGCGGTCGAACAATCGCCAATGCCGTATAGTTGCGGGTTGAGCCACCAATGGGCGATTAACTCAGCGGGAGAGTGCCTCCTTTACACGGAGGAAGTCGGGGGTTCGAATCCCTCATCGCCCACCATTCACGTCCCTGACGGAAAGGTGAAGCGTGCTGCAGGTCTTGGTCGGCGTTCTCACGTTTGTCCTCCTCGTGCTGATCGCATCGCTTCGCGACCCCATCGGCTGGGGCTATCTGCTCTCGAGCCACGTCGACACGGTTGCCGAGGCGCGCCTGACGCAGACGCTTGGAAGCATGCCGGTCCTGTACTTCATCGCGGCGCTCGGCGCAGGCGCCGGCGTCGTTGTGTCGATGGAGTGGGCGCATGTGCTCGCGCGGGCCGTGCTCGGCATCGCGGTCGCGACGTTCCTGCTCGGCACGATGTGGGACATGCGCCGGCGTCGCGGAACGCTCGCGGTGTATATCCGGCTTCGCCGGGAAGAGCTGAGCTTCCATCCCGCAGGCGAGGTGATCGAGATTCCCAAGCTCATGTTTGTCACCCTCAACGAGCCGAGCCCCGTGATTTGGCTTCTCGCCGCCGCCGCTCTGGTTGTGCGCGCCGTTATCGAGTTCCCCCAGGAGAGCTGGTACGGCGTGCTCCCGCTCGTGGTGCTTGCCGGCGTGGCTGTATACGCCTGGAACCGGCAGCGTCACAGCCCGTGGGAGCCGCTCGCAAGGCGGCTGCGCAGGGCGTCGTTCCTCGACGGCGATCGTCTGGTCGAGCATCTGGAGCAGGCACTCGACGTGGATCCCGAGGTCATCTTGGTGCGCCATGAGGCCGATGCGATGGTCGCCCGCATCGTGAGCGAGTCTGATAGCCGCTAGGCTGACGTCTCCACTCTCGGCAGGGATTCGACCTCGATGTAGATGCTGCTCACCTTGGGATACTCGGCTGTGATCGCGTCCTCGATGCGGTGGATCGAGCGATGGATCGTCTCGGCGTGAATACCAGGCTTGAACTGGACTCCGACGTTCAAGATCATGTCGTGGCTGCCCATGTACATCGTGAGGACATCGCCCGCGCGGTCCACGGCCTCGTCGGCGTCGACGATCTGCCGGATGCGCTTCACGGTTTCCGGATCCGCGCCTTCGCCGAGCAGCAGACCTTGCGTCTCCGACGCGAGCAGCCAGGCGACGCCCATGAGGATGAGCCCGATGACCACCGACGCGCCACCATCAAAGTAGGGGTTGTTCAGCAGGTGGCCGAAGAACACGCCGAGGAACGCGACGGTGAGGCCGAGCATCGCGGCGCTGTCCTCGAAGACGACCGTGTACAGGCTGGGGTCCTTCGACGCCCGGATGAACTCCCAGATGCCGGCCGATCCGCGCGCCTTGTTGAACTGGCGTATGGCCACGGTGAACGACGAGCCCTCGACGATGAACGAGATGGCCAGCACGACGTAGTTCCAGGTGGGGTTTTGGAGCAGACTGGGGTGCTGGATGTGCGTGATGCCTTCGTACACCGACATGCCGCCGCCGATGCCGAAGATGCTTATCGCGACGATAAGGCTCCAGAAGTAGAGCGACTTGCCGTACCCGAACGGGTGCTCGTCGTCAGCAGGCCGCTTCGATTGTTTCAGGCCGAGCAGCAACAGCATGCCATTGCCCGTGTCCACGAGCGAGTGGATCCCCTCGGCGATCATGGCCGAGGAACCGGTGATCGCGGCGGCTATGAACTTGATCGTGGCGATGACCAGGTTGCCGATAACGGCCGCAATGACGGCGACGTTCGATTCTCCGGACGACATGCTCGGGACCTCCCTCGGTGGTTTGCGCTCGACAATCATACCGTTCGTACAGGGTGTTGCGAGAATGATACACGACATCCGCCAGACGGAGGCGCGCCCCTGCGCGGCCACAGACGCTCGCTGCCCGAGTGTCCCCGGCTGTTCTCGGCGGCGGAAACGGGTATTGTCACTGGGTAAGCAACAACACCGAGGGAGGAACCATGAGCGACGACACCATCGCGCCGGCGTCCGAGGCCGAGGGCGAGACCGAGAACGAGCGTTTCGAGGACCTGGTGGGCGAGGACCTCGTCATCTCGCGTGTCGAGGCAGACAACCTGGCGCTCAGCACGAGCGCGGTCGGCATGGCCAGGGCGGCGGACGCGCAGATCACCGGCTCGGCGGTGGGCGCGGTTGCGGCAAAGCACGACGTCTCGATGTCAATGGCCGGTGCGGTCGCGGTCGCGGCGCAGGGCGACATCGCGATAGAGCGCGCCGGCGCGAGCGTGATCGCCGCCGGTGGCGACGTGCACATCACGCAGGGCGGCGCCGAGACGATCATCGCAGGCGGGTCCGTCAGCATCGATGGCGGCGGCGCGGGCATCGTGGCAGCGCGCGAGGTCGCCATCAAGGACGGTTGGGTCGGTCTGGCGGTCGGCAGCAACGTGGAGATCGCCGAGGGCGTCGAGGTCATGTTCCGGCCCCGTGAGGCCGTCTTCCTCGGCGCGGCGTTCGGCGCGGTGTTCGCGCTGGTGTTCGGGCTGATTGTCGGTCGCCGCGGGTTCGACGAGGAGTAGCACCGGAGGCCGTCTGTGGGCCGCGTTCGCGTCGGCACCTGTTCATGGACCGACAAGACGATGATCGAGGCGTGGTATCCGCCCCAGGTGTCGTCCGCCGAGGCACGTCTGCGCTTCTATGCCGAGCGGTACGACACCGTTGAAGCGGACTCGCCATTTTACGCGATCCCGCGGCCGGTCGTTGCCGAGAACTGGGCGAAGCGCACGCCTGACGGGTTTGTCTTCCACGTGAAGGCGTTTGGCCTCATGACCCGTCATGCGGTCGACGAGCGCCGCCTGTCGCCGGAACTCCGCGAGCTTGTGCGCGACGTGGACGAGCGCGGCCGAGTGCGGCACCCCTCGGCGGAGCTTGTGGACGCGTCGTTCGACAGCTTTAACGACTTCATCGAGCCGCTACGCGTCGCGGGCAAGCTGGGCGGGGTGCTCATGCAGTTCCCGCCGTACATCGCGGCCACTGACCACGCGCGCATGCACGAGCATCTCGGCTACATCGAGTATGCGGCCGAGAAGCTTGGTGATGCGCGCATGCTCGTCGAGTTCCGGCACCCGTCGTGGGTCACCGGCGAGCGCGAGGCCGAGACGATGAGGTTCCTCTCGGACAGAGGGCTCACGTATGTGAGTGTCGACGCGCCGCAATTTCCGGATCACTCGACGATGCCGCCGGTCACGGCCGCCACGTCGGACTGGTCGTACGTGCGCCTGCACGGCCGCAACCGCGAGACATACTTCGGCCGGAGCGCGAGTGCCGCCGACCGCTTCGACTACCTCTACACCGCCGAGGAACTCGCGGAGTGGGCGCCGCGCGTGCACTCGCTTGCGACCGAGAGCGACACCACCTGGGTGATGTTCAACAACTGCAAGTATGACTACGCGCCGAGAAACGCCCGCGAGATGGCGGAGATCCTTGGCGACGTCGCGGCGCCGTACGCAGAGGGCGGGGCGCTGTCCGATGCCGGGCAGCTCGACCTCGGCGTTTAGGCGCGTCCACCCAGCCAGGCGTCGACGAACTGGCGGGCGAGTTCGATGGCCTGCTCCTCGACCTGCTCCATGCCGACATCGTCCGGTGCGCCGAAGAGGCGCCCAGCAAGCGCTAGCGAGACGATGCCGTGCAGCCCTGCCCAGTTGATGCGCGCCATCACCGCCGCATCGAGCGAGGCGGGGAGCTCTCCGGCCGCGATCGCCTCGGCAATAAGGAGCTCGCTGTCTCTCAGGGTACGCGGTTGGACCGAGCCGGTTTCCGAGTCGAGCGGCCGGATGGTGTCGTGCTGGAACATGAGGCGGTACATGCCCTTGTGCCCGAGCGCCCACAGCACGTAGGCGCGTGCACGGCTTCTGATGCGCGCAACGGCCGTGAGGTCATCGGTGCCAGTGCCGGTAGCCGCGGCCAGCGCGTCCGAGAGCCAGCCGAAGGCGTGGATGACCGTCTGATCGAGCAGGTCTTCCTTGTTGTCGAAATAGAGGTAGATCGTGGTGGCGCTGTAGCCGATCGCACGTGCCACTCCGCGCATCGTGAGTTCATCCAGACCGCTTTCCTCGATGATCGCGGCTGTGGCGTGCATCATCTTGTCGGCAAGCCCAGGGTTGGATGGACGCGCCATGTCAGGCTCCCTTCGGATGGCGACCGTAGCGATAACTTAACACTACGGGCGCCCATCCGCACGCCCATCCGCCGAGTGGCGCAGGGAAAGCCGGCGCGCGAGCCGAAACTGTACGCTGAGAGCCAATCAGGGGCCGGGGGCCGCCATGAGCCGGGTGCTCGTCATCTTCGACACCAAGTTCGGCGCAACGCGCGAAATCGCCGAGGCGATCGGCAGCGCGCTGTGTGGAGTCGGACTGCCCGCCGACGTCGAGGCCGTAAGCGCCGATCCCGACATCACGAAGTACTCGGCCGTCGTGCTCGGCGCTCCTGTCTTTTGCGGCAAGGTCGAGCAGCCGCTGTGTGACTGGGTGCATGCTAACCGAGACGCGCTCGCCGAGCTGCCGACGGCGGTCTTCGTGGTGGGCGCCTCGGCGCGAGACGACACGCCCGAGACGCGCGCCGCGCTTGATAGCGCGATGGAGCAGGCGCTGTGCGACGTGCCGAATCTCGGCGCGGGTCTGCCGAGGGGTCGCTTCGCGGGCCGCATCGACGCGAACAAGCTTCCCGCGCCCACGCGTTTCATGATGCGCATGGCGAAGTTGCCCGTGGGCGATTGGGTCGATCTCGACCGGGTGCACGCCTGGGCGATCGGCATTGCGAGCAGGCTGGTCTAGCGAGCAATCGGAGGCGACGGTGCGACCGTGTGGCGCACATTGCCTGTGGACATCGACCCAGGTCGCTGGTAACATTCCGCGTGCTGTCCGCGATTGCGGGCGGACACCCTCGGGGGTGTAGCTCAGCTGGTTAGAGCGCCGGCCTGTCAAGCCGGAGGTCGCGGGTTCGAGCCCCGTCACTCCCGCCATGGAGCCCAGCAAGACGGCGTGGTCTGTGATGACCCGCCGTCTTTGTCTTCTCGGCCCTAGCCTTCCTCGGCCTTGTGTCGTCGTGCGCGCCGAGAACGAACCGCCTCCCAGGTCGCGGGCACGATCGTGAACGAGATGATGCCGATCACGATGTACTCCAGGTTGTTGGCGACGAACGGGATCGTGCCGAGGAAGTAGCCCGCCCCCAGGAAGAGCGAGACCCAGGCGGCAGCGCCCGCGAGGTTGAAGAGTGCGAAGGAGCCGCGGCTCATCCGGGAGATTCCCGCGAGGAATGGCGCGAACGTTCTGATGACGGGAAGAAGCGCGCCAGCGAGACCGTCTTGCCGCCGTGTTTCGCGAAGAACGCCTCGGTCCGAGCGATGCGTTCGGCGGTTATCACGCGGGAGAGTCGTCCGGAGTCGAGGATGCGTCTGCCCCACGTGCGACCGATGGAGTAGTTGGGCGTGTCGCCGAGAACGGCGGCGCCGATCATCGCCCCCAGCAAGAGCCACACATCGAGCCCACCGCCGCGTATCGCGGAAATCGCGCCCGAGGCGAACAGCAGCGAGTCTCCGGGCAGGAACGGCGTCACCACGGCACCCGTCTCCATGAAGACGACGGCGAACAGCATGAGATAGATCCAGCCGGGATAGGCGACCACCCATGCCTTGAGCACGACGTCTAAGTGCAGGAACAGGTCGGTCAGAAATACCAGAATGTTCACAGGGCTCCTGTTGCCATGCTTGGATGCTTCGCTGTTCGTCGCGTTCGCGGTGCCGCCGGGCGACGGGACGAGCGTGGGTCAACTGCAACGCATGCTCCGGGGAGCGAGTTCCGTAAGGAGTTTCGTAAGGTGGCATGCCTTGCTGCGTCTTAGCTCCTGTAACCCACGAAAGGAGTATCTCATGCGGCAGAGTATCACAGGTCTGGTAATGGGCTTGGTGGCAGGTGCAGTACTTGCGAGTGGTGCGGCGTTCGCGCTGGGCGTCGCGGCTCCGGCTGGTTCCGCGGCCGTCACGCACGCGGCGAACACGTCGCAGGCGAGCACGCGGTCGACAGAGGTGACACCGTCGGTCGAGACGTCGAACGTGCCGGGTGCGCCGTCCGGTCACGAAGCCACGCCCACGCAGGTGCATGAGCGCGTCCGCGAGCAGGTGCACGCGCAAGTCTACGAGCAGGTACACGCGCAAGTCTACGAGCAGGTGCACGCGCAGCATCACGACGTGACTCACGGCACGGTTTCTGCTCCGCATCGCGACAGCACCGCTGCTGTCCATCACGACGGGACCTGCAATGACTAGATCGGCCGCCGGAGTCGTGTCGCTCTCGTGAGCGCCCCGGCAGACACCGGCATTCTCTCCAGGATGCGCATCGCCAGCGGCTCGGACGAGCACGTTCTCGTCCGGGCCACGGGCGGTGACGCTCGTGCTTTCGAGGAGATCTATCGCCGATACCACTCGGCGGTGTACGGCTACTGCCTGATGCGGCTTGGGGACCGGCATGCCGCCGAGGACGCGACCCAGGAGACGTTCCTCAAGGTCAGCACCGCACGCGGCGAAGCGGTCGAGAATGTGAAGGCGTGGCTGTTCACGGTCGCGCGCAACGTCGTCATCGACGCCACGCGGCGTCGCGGCACGCTGCCGGATCAGGTCGACCTTGAAGCTGCGCTGGACTCCACGGAGGCCGACAACTACGAGGCTCCGTTCCTGGCGATGGATGTTACCTCGAATGTGTTCATCGCGCTTCGGAGCCTGTCTGCCCGCGATCGGAAGGCGCTCGTGCTTCGGGAGTTCCACGACGCATCGTCTGCCGAGATCGCCGAGGAGTTCGACATCCGCCCGGGCGCCGTCGACGTCTTGCTCTGCCGCGCGAGAGCCGCGTTCGGCCAGGCGTATGCGGAGGTCGCCGACCTTCCCTTCGCGTGCCGCCAGGCCACCGAGCTCATCTACAGGGAAATGGGTTCGGGCGCTTCCGAGCGTCAGCTCGAGCTCATGCAATCGCATCTCGCCGTGTGTCCCCGCTGCGCTGCTACACGCCGTCGCGCACATGGCACGCGTTTCCTCGGCGGCTTCGGTCCATGGTTGTGGCACGGGCTGCAGACCGCCGGGCTTGCAGGTCCCCTTGCCCGGCTCCAGACGCTCGGCCAGTCGGTTGTGGGGTACGTGGACGGGACGGTGCTGTCGGGATGGTCCGTACCTGCCAGAGCTGCGCTTGGCGCGGTGCTTGTGTTGAGCGCGGTGACGCCAAGCATTGTTGGCGCCGTGGCGCCAAAGCCCCTGCCGACGTTCGTGAGCGGCCTGATGGGCGAGGCGACCGTGTCGGGAGCGCCTTCGGGCGAGGCATCAGCCCCGGCTCGCGACGATGGCGCGCCGATGAGCGGGCACGCAGAGGCGATGGTCGGCGCACACGACTCCGTGATGCTGCACATGGACGTCCACCCGAAGCTTAGCGACGGTTCGCATCATACGGCGACGACCGACGCGACCCACGCGAGCGATCATACGACCACCACGGACGGCATGACCTCCGGCTCGGCGCCGACCGGCGCGCACACTATCGACTCTCACACCGGCACCGGCCATTAGGGACGCGCCGGCTTCTCTCAGCATCACTCAGCACTGTCTCAGGGGGCGAGGCGCAGACTCGCCTTGTTCGTCCCCTCTGAAAGGAGCACGTGATGGAGAAGCGTAACAAGCTGGCGTTCGCGTCAGCGCTCATGGCAGCTGTGGCCACCAGTGCGCTCGTTGCCGGTATGGCGTTTGCCGCGCCGAAGGTCGCGACAGCACCAGTGGCCGTCAAGGCGGCCACGTCCGCGGAGTCGAGTCTGGCCACGACGCCTGACACCGACAACGTCCAGGATCAGAACGGCGCGGACGACGCGACCGAGGCCCAGGGCGTCGAGGGTACCGAAGCGAAGAGCGGCAGCGCCGAGACGGACGGCGTCGATCACCAGTTCGAGGGCGAAGAGGTCGGCAACAACGGCAACGGGATTCCCGATGCTGGAGACGCCACCGAAGCGCAGTAGTTCCCGCACAACCCGCGTCCGGCAAGGGGTCCCCGTTTCGGGGGCCCCTTGTTCCGTTTCGGCGCGTCCGGGAGTCCACACCCCGTTGGGCGGATCTTCTCAGCATATGCTCAGGTTTCGGCGCGATAATGGCCGAGGACGGTCGTGCCGCTCGCGGTCTATACCTCTCGCTAGACCGTAAGGAGGTGGATTTCGTGCACGTGCTCATCGTGGAAGACGAAGTCCGCCTCGCTGCGTATCTCAAGCGCGGTCTTGAGGCCGAGGGGTTCGCCGTCGACATCGCTCAGACCGGCACCGATGGCCTGTGGATGGCTACGGAGCAGGAGTTCGACGCGGTCGTCCTCGACATAATGCTGCCCGGCATGAACGGCTACAAGGTGTGTCAGTCGCTGCGCGAAGCTGGCAACTGGGTGCCGATCCTGGTGCTCACGGCGAAAGATGGCGAATACGACGAGGCCGAGGCGCTCGACACCGGCGCAGACGATTTCCTGTCGAAGCCGTTCTCGTTCGTCGTGTTGCTCGCGCGACTGCGCGCGATGCTCCGGCGGGGTCAGTCCGAACGCCCGCCTGTCCTTGCGGTGGGAACGCTCCAGATGGATCCGGCGAGTCACTCGGTCACCCGTGCCGGGACGCCGATCACTCTTACACCGCGCGAGTACTCGCTCCTCGAGTACCTGATGCGACACCCGGGCGACGTGTTGCCCAAGCTCGACATCCTCGGCCATGTCTGGGACTGGGAGTTCGAGGGGGACCCGAACATCATCGAAGTGTACGTCGGCTACCTCCGGAAGAAGATCGACGCGCCGTTCGGGCTTGCGACGCTTCTGACGGTGCGCGGCGTCGGCTACAGACTGGTGCCCGATGCGTAAGCCGCGCCTGCTGAACCTGCGCGGGATCCGCGCTCGAACCACCATCATCGCGGTGCTGGTGGTCGGAGTCGCGGCGGCGATCGCACTGGCGGCGCTCGTCATCACGGCCCGGAGCGCGCTGACAGGGCAGATCACGTCGAACGCCGAGGCGCGCGCCCAAGACATCGGACTGCTCGCGAAGGCAGGCTCGGTTCCCGACCCGATTCCCGGCAAGGGCGAGGCACTCCTCGTGCAGGTGGTCGACTCGGGAGGGAAAGTCACTGCTTCCAGCGCATCGATCAACGGGCAGGCGGCGCTCGTCGACCTGACGCTTGCTCCGGGGCAGTCGCGCACGTGCAAGGTCCCGGCCCTCGCAGAGTCCGCGGGCGGGGAATCCGCAGGCGAGGGCGGAGCGGATGCAGGCACGTCCTTTCTCATCACGGGAGTGGGCGTGTCATCTCCCGCCGGACCGGTGACCGTCATCGTCGCGGCTTCGCTCGACCCGGTTCAGCAGCTCGTCGACGTACTCGTTCCGCGTCTCTCATACGGTCTGCCGGCGATACTCCTCGTTGTGGGGGTCACGGTGTGGCTGCTCACAGGTCGCGCCCTCCGACCGGTCGAAGCGATCAGAATCCAGGCCGAGGCCATCTCGGCCACCTCGCTTGAACGACGCCTACCGCTCTCGGGCACGTCGGACGAGATCGAGCGCCTCGCACTCACTATGAATCGAATGCTCGATCGGCTTGAACTCTCATCGCTGGCGCAGCGACAGTTCGTCTCGGACGCATCGCACGAGCTCAAGAGCCCGATCGCGTCGATGCGGACGATGCTCGATGTCGCGCGCAAGGAGCGACCGGAGGACTTCGACGTGTTTCTCGACGATCTGGTCGCCGAGGACTCGCGTCTTGAGCATCTGGTGAGAGACCTGCTCACCCTTGCGCGGTTTGATGAAGGCACGCGTTCGACCAACGTGGTGGAGGTCGACCTGGATGATGTCTTGCTGCAGGCGACATCGGCAGCCGCCCGCTCGGGAGTCGTGGCGTGCGACCTCAGCGGCGTGCATCCGGTGCGCATAACGGCATCGCCTGACGACGTGAACTCCCTCATCCGGAACCTCCTTGAGAATGCGGTGCGACATGCGGCAGCGTGTGTGTGGGTCACCGCTGACGTGACTGACGGTCTGGTGGTCGTGACCGTGAGCGATGACGGCAACGGCATTGCGCCGTCGGAGCGTGAGCGGGTCTTCGATCGCTTCGTGCGTCTCGATGACTCGCGCGCCAGATCCGAGGGCGGCACCGGTCTGGGTCTTGCCGTGTGCAGAGCGATCGCCCGGTCGATGGGCGGCGATGTCATCGTCGGCGAGCCGACGCACGGAGGCGCGACGTTCGTGCTGCATCTCCCGTCGGAGCCTCTCCGCTAGTCTTCAGCGATTCCTCAGGTACGAGCGTCTACGGTTTCGGTCGTCCGGCGAAGGTGGTCGGACACCCGGGACACCGCCTGAAGGGACCACCGATGACGAATCTAGCGATCGAGACGCACGAACTCACGCGTCATTACGGCGACACCGTCGCCGTCGACGCGCTCACGCTGAATGTGGCGCAGGGGGAGATCTTTGGGTTTCTCGGCCACAACGGAGCTGGCAAGACCACGACAGTGAACATGCTCACGACGCTCATCCTGCCCGATTCCGGCAGCGCGCGCGTAGCCGGTCACGACGTCGTGACCGAGAACCTCGCGGTGCGGCAGCGCGTTGGTGTCGCACAGGCGCTCATGCACGGCCCCGAGGTGCTCTTCCTCGACGAGCCGTCCTCCGGCCTCGATCCTGAAGCCACGCGAGAGGTCGACGACCTCATCCTCATGCTCAACCGAGAGTTCGGGATGACCGTCTTCATGAACACGCACCTGCTCTCTCAGGTGACGCGCATCTGCACGAGCATCGGCATCATGAACCAGGGTCGCCTGATGGTCGCCGACTCGCTCCCGAACATCACAGCGCGGTTTGCCGAGGAACGCTCGCTCGAGGACATCTACCTGCACTTCCGCCGCAACGGAAGCACGGTTGCCGATGAGGTTGTGGCCCGATGAGCGCGATCTGGACGATCGCCCGCAAGGAGGCCCGCTCGGCGCTCCGGAACAAGATGTTCGTGACCATCACCGTGCTGTTCCTCGGCCTTTCGGTACTCTCGGCATACATCGGGAGCACCACCAAGCACGCTGAGCTCCGCATCTACAACGAGACCGTTGCCGGGCTCACGGCGCAGGGCATCACCTCGTTGCCGCCGGCCGCTATCGCCGTGGCGCTCCTGTCAGTGGTTGGCGTCGCCGTCTACTTCAAGCGCAAGGGCCGGCGATAGCGATGAAGACAACAGAAGGAGTCACCCCGATGCCCGAAACACCTACGGCCGCCGCGAGCCCGGGCGTCGCCTGCGCATCCTCGCGCGCAAGGAGTTCACCGACGCGCTCCCCAACCGGCTCGTCGTCGTCGCGCTGGTGCTGCTCCTGGCGCTCACCCTCATCGCTGTCGGGCTTGGCGCCGCGTCGGTGCACACCAAGCTTGCCGAGTACAACCAGACCGTCGCGCTCCTCAAGAGCCTGGGACGCACCGAGATTCCGCCGATGCCGTCGCTCAACCCCATCGCAGTCTCGAAGAACTTCATCAACTACCTTGCGATGGTAGGCGCGCTGCTCGCGATGGTGCTCGGCTTCACGACCGTCCGGAAAGAGCGCGAAGGCGGGACGCTCGGCCATATCCTGTCGCGACCGGTCTACCGGGACCAGCTGCTCACCGGCAAGATCCTCGGCAATGCCGCGATCCTCGGCGTGCTGATGATCGCCGTCGGTGCGGTCACGGCACTTGCGCTTGCGCTCGTGGGCGGGGTCCCGCTCACCCTCGTGCAGATCGACAAGCTGGCGTTCACCATGGTGATGTCGTGGCTCTACATGCTCGTCTTCTTCCTGTTGGCGATGTTCTTCAGCCTCTGGCTGCCCAAAGGCAATCAGGCGCTGCTTCTCACGATCATCGTCTGGCTGGTCTTCGCGTTCATCTTCCCGCAGATCGGCGACACGATGGACCTGGACAACCAACTGCCCGGCGGGTTCTTCGCGACGCTCGGCATGAACAAGACGCAGGAGACGGCGGCGCTCCTGCAGTTCAAGTGGTACGAGAAGCTCCGCGATGGCGTCGAAGAGCTCTCGCCGACCAAACACTACGAGCGGATCAGCTTCGCTCTGCTCGGCATAAAGACGGAGTTCGCCAACACCAAACCCGCCGAGATCATCAGGCTCAAGGCCGTGAACGTGGTCGGGCTGCTTGTGCCGATCGTGCTGTTGATCGGCGGGTCGTACGTGGTGTTCCTCAGGCAGGAGTCGTGACCGGAATGAACGCACATACCGAAAGGACAGAATCGATGAAGAGACGATGGTTGCCGCTGGTCGCGCTTGCCGCGATTGCTGCGATGGCGGTCGCTGGAGGATGTTCCTCGGCCACAGGGGCGAAGAGCACCAAGACGAGCACCGCAGGTGCCGTGGCACAGTCCGGCGCGCAGGCTGCGCCGGGTACGGACACCGACGGCGACGGCCTGCCGGATACCGCCGAGGCGCTTCTCGGCACTGATCCGCAGAATCCCGACACCGACGGTGACGGACAGAACGACAAGGTCGACCCGAAGCCGCTTCAGGCCGACAACCCGATCAAGGAGACCTCGACGATACAGGGCTTCAAGATCGACTCGGTGCTTGCCGAGAACCACGTCGATGCCGACGGCGCTGCCGTGGGCGACCACCTGGAGATCACGGTCACGAACACGAGCGGCACGGACATCACGAGCGCGTGGGATCTCTACTACTCGCTCTCGGACGCGAAGACAGGCGAGGTCCAGAGCTTCTACCTGCCGCTTGACGGTTTCTCGCTCAAGTCGGGCGCGACGGTGCATGTGCACGTGGACACGACCCGCGCGGCAGGGCACTTCCGCGCTGACCCCAACAGCAGCTTCTACAAGGGTCAGAACCAGCTGTCGGTGAGCGTGACGCTCCACGCTGCGGGCTTCGCACCGCAGACCAGCAGCGTGAAGAAGGACGCGGCCGGAGCCGAGGCAGGCGGCGACTAGGCGGGACTGCCGCAAGAGTGGCGCTTGATGCCGGGGGCCGCCTGCGGGCGGTCTGGGCATCGTCGTGCCGGTGTTATGCGCCCGCAGGGCGACGCCTGTGCTACCCTCGGCTCGTCTGTAGTCGCATCCGGGGAGGCACCGATGTCCGAGCTGTTCAGCGCTGAGCGCTATGTCGTGCGTCGCAAGGTGTTCAAGCTGGCAGGCGGCGCGTTTCACGTGTACGACCCGCAAGGCATGCTCGTGGCGTACTCCGAGCAGAAGGCGTTCAAGCTCAAAGAGGACATTCGCGTGTACGCCGATGAGTCCAAGACCCGCGAGCTGCTGGTGATCCAGGCGCGCCAGGTCATCGACTTCTCGGCAGCCTACGACGTCACGGACTCCACCACCCGCGCGAAGGTCGGCGCGCTGCGACGCCGCGGCGGCAGGTCCATCCTGCGCGATGAGTGGAAGGTCCTCGACCCGAGCGATGCCGAGGTGGGCACGATCATCGAGGACTCGATGGGCTGGGCGCTCTTCCGCCGCATGCTCACGAACCTCGTGCCGCAGAAGTACGACGTCTTCTTCCCCGATGTCACAACCGGCCAGAAGATCGCGAACATGGACCAGCAGTTCAACCCGTTCGTCTACAAGCTCGACGTCGATCTGTCCACCGACCCCGCGAAACGCTTCGACCGGCGTCTGGCGGTCTCGGCCGCGATTCTCCTTGCCGCGATCGAAGGACGGCAGAACTAGTGCTGTGACGACTCCCGATCATCCGATCGACGCCCACGGTAACCCTCCGCTCTGTCACGAGTGTGGCGGGCTGTGCTGCGCGCGCTACCTCGCGCACGACGAGAACGGCGAGTACATCGGCGACGGTTGGCTGCCTGAGTATATCGAGTTGTGGCTCGAGCGGTTCGTGGCGAGCGGCGCCCTGTTGGCGCTTACACAGTCCGTGTATGCGGCGGGTGAGGCCGGCGTTGAGCCGCTGCACGACCCGCGGCTGAGTCACCTGCCCACGCCCGAAGGCGCCGCCTATCGCGCCATGCTGGCCGACTGGGTCGACACCTGCACGTGCCAGTTCCGCCATCCCGAGACGGGATGCCTCCTGCCGGGTGAGTACCGGGCGCCGGTCTGTGGCGAGTACCGGTGCGAGCTGTGGTCCGCGGTGGACTCGTGAGCGCGCTCGCGGTCGCCGCGTCCGGCTTCGGCCTCGGCGCGAGCCTCATCGTCGCAATCGGCGCGCAGAACGCCTTCGTCCTGCGCCAGGGCCTGCTGCGTCGCTATGTGTTCGCCGTGGCGCTCACCTGTGCGCTCATCGACGCCGCGCTCATCACGCTCGGCGCAGGTGGCTTCGGCGCGATCATCGCCGCTTACCCGACCGTCACGGCCCTTGCCGCGTGGGGTGGTGTCGCGTTCCTCGGCTACTACGGCGCGCGATCGTTGTATTCGGCCATCAGGCCTGCAGCGCTCGAAGCCCAGCGGGCCGGAAGCGAGCCCGACGAGACCTCGCGCGCGGCCGTGATCTCGGCCACGCTCGCGGTGAGCCTGCTCAACCCGCACGTCTACCTCGACACCGTCGTGCTGCTCGGCAGCGTGGCGGCGCAGTACGCGGCCGACGTGCGCGTGTTCTTCGCTCTGGGAGCGATGTGCGCGTCGTTCACGTGGTTCTTCTCGCTTGCGTACGGCGCGCGGCTGCTTGCGCCGCTCTTCGCCCGGCCGGTTGCGTGGCGCGTGCTCGACGTGTTCGTTGGCTGTGTGATGTGGTGGATCGCGGGCACGCTCGCACTCGGCCAGCTCGGCTTCTGACGTACACTGGTCCCATGAGCACGTTCTTCATAGACGCCGACGCCTGCCCTGTCGGCCCCCGCGGACGCACCGGCGGCCCCTCGAAGTTCACCGAGGAAGACCGCGAGCACTTCAGTGAGCGGCTGGAGTGGCTTATCACGACCCCGGACCGCTTCTAGCCGATCGGGTCTTGTCACGCGCGCGTCAGAATTGGTAACTATCGTTAGGAATTCGTCCGCGCGCCCGCCTCGCAAACCCCGGTCGCTATTTCGCTCCGCGCGGACGTCCGTCACCACGGGGTACAGGAAGTCTCCCACGCGATTAGAAGGCAAGGTGCGTCGCTCGTCACAGGGAGAGCGGGGCTGCAGCGCGCGGCGCAGCTGCTGACCCTACCGGTCTCTAAGCGGCACGTACGTCTGCAGCGGGGAGACGCCCTTGTACGCCGGCCGGATGATCTTGCCGCCGTTGGCGAGCTCCTCAAGCCGGTGCGCGCTCCAGCCCACGACGCGCGAGACCGCGAAGAGCGGCGTGTACAGCTCGGCCGGGATGTCGAGCATGCGATAGACGAAGCCGGAATAGAAGTCGACGTTGGCGCTGACGCTGTTGCACAGTCTGCGCTGAGCGGTGATTATCAGCGGTGCGATCCGCTCGATACGGGCGTGGAGCGCGAATTCCTCGGAGAATCCCTTCGCGTCGGCAAGCTTCTCGGCGTAGTCACGTAGGATGACCGCGCGCGGGTCAGACACAGAGTAGACGGGATGACCCATCCCGTAGACCAGGCCGGATCGGTCGAACGCCTTCTTCTCGAGCAGCAAGTGCAGGTAGTTCGCGATCTGCCCGTCATCCTCCAAGTCCGACACGTTGGCACGAAGATCATCCAGCATCCCAACGACTTTGAGATTCGCTCCGCCGTGCCGTGGGCCCTTGAGAGAGCCGAGCGAAGCCGCGATGGACGAGTACGTGTCCGTGCCGGTAGACGACACGACATGCGTGGTGAACGAGGAGTTGTTGCCGCCACCGTGCTCGGCGTGAAGCACCAGCGTCATGTCGAGCACGAGCGCCTCGAGCTCGGTGAAGCTGCTGTCCGGGCGCAGCATGTGCAGGAAGTTCTCCGCAGTCGAGTACCGTGGCTCGGGCCGGTGGATGACGAGGCTCTTGCCGTGGAATTCATCGAGATACGCCTGATAGGCGTAGACAGCGAGCATCGGTAGCTTCGCGATCAGGTGCAAGCTCTGGCGCAGCACGTTGCGGGTCGAGGTGTCGTCGGCATTCGGGTCGAGCGTGTAGAGGCCGAGCACGCCCCGCATCATGGCGTTCATGATGTCCGTGCTCGGCATCCGGAGGATCCCATCGTGAATGAACGAGCGAGGCATCCTGCGCATGCCCGAAAGATACTCCGCGAACTCGTCCAACTCCGCCTTGTTCGGAAGCGCGCCGAACAGCAGGAGGTAGGCTGTCTCCTCGAACCCGGGCTGGTGCTCGGCCACGAACCCATTGACGAGGTCGGTGATCTCGATCCCGCGGTACAGCAGCTTGCCGGGCGCGGGAACCAGCTGATCGCCTTCGGGCACGGTGCCCACAACGTCCCCGATTCGCGTGAGTCCCGCGAGCACACCCCTGCCACTCTGATCGCGGAGGCCGCGCTTGACGTCGTACTCGACGTAGAGCCCCGGATCGACGGGACTGCGTTCCTCGGCGATGGCTGTCCAGGTATCGAGGGCGACATCCCGGCCGTTCGGGACCTCGAGCCTGGGTTGATCCGAAGCGGCGTTGTCGCTGTGCGCCATGGGAATCCTTTCGTCGACGATGCACGCCCGGAGTCTCTCGGCGGGCGCCACCGCAGTTTGTAACACTCATAGATTACATGATTCGGCGCGAAGACGCGTGGCACCGGGCCGGTCGGGCCGTGTGCTACCCTCGGCACGTCCACAATCGGGAGACGGCAGAACGAGCTGTTGGCGACCACCGGCTTTACGACCGACGCGTACGGCAATCCCGCGCTCTGTCACGAGTGCGGCGGCCTGTGCTGCGCGCTCTACCTCGCGCACGACGAGAACGGCGCGTACATCGGCGAAGGCTGGCTGCCCGAGTACATCGAGCTGTGGCTGGAGCGATTCGTGGCAAGCGGCGCACTGGTGGCGCCTACACAGTCCGTGTATGCGGCCGGGCAGGCTGGCGTCGAACCGCTGCACGACCCGCGACTGAGCCACCTGGCGACCGCCGAAGGCGCCGCCTACCGGGCGACGCTTCCCGAGTGGGTTGACACCCGCATGTGCCAGTTCTGCCATCCCGAGACCGGCTGCCTGCTCCCGCGCGAGTACCGTGCGCCCATCTGTGGCGAGTACCGCTGTGAGTTGTGGGAGACGGAGGACTCGTGAGCGCGCTCGCGGTCGGCCAACGCGGCGGGTGACGTACACTGGTGCTATGAGCACGCTGTTCATCGACGCCGATGCCTGCCCCGTCACCCGGGAAGCGATCTCGATCGCCCGGGCCCACGGGATGCCGGTGGTGCTCGTGGCCAACGGCACGCAGAATCTTGAGCGTCACACGATGCGCAACGGCGTCGAGGCCGTCCAGGTCTCCGGCGGGCGCGACGCTGCCGACTTCGCGATCATCGAGCGCTTGCAGCCCGACGATGCCGTCGTCACGCAGGACACGGGCCTGGCGGCGATGGTGCTTGGCAGGGGAGCGCGCGCGATCGGTCCGCGCGGCCGCATCTTCCACCTTGCCACGATTGACGCCGAGATGGAGGTCCGCCATGCCGAGCAGAAGCTCCGGCGCTCCGGCGGGCGCACCGGCGGTCCCCCGAGGTTCACCGAGGAGGACCGCGAGCATTTCGCCGAGCAGCTCGAGTGGCTGCTGTCGCGTCCGGAGCGGTCCTAGCCCTAGCGCCCTTGGAACTTCTCGACGATGTGCGAGCCGTCGCAGAACGGCTTGTTCTTCGACGCGCCGCATCGGCAGAGCGTGACGCGGTTGCGGACCTCGTACGGGGTGCCGTCCGCCGATTCAATCGGGATGCCGCCGCGAACCCAGATGCCGCCGCTCACGCCAAGCTGCGGGTCTTCGATGAGCCAGATAGAAGGTCCGAGCGCCGGCTCGTGTGGCGCCATCGTCTCGGCATCGCACGTGACGTACCGTCCCGACGGGCACAGCGCGCTCTCCTCCTCGACAAGCGCCAGTGTGTCGGGGTCGTCGCAGCGCTCGATGAGATTCCAGATGCCGCCGCCACGATCGCAGAAGCGGGCCTCGGCGCACAGCTTGCGCGCGTCGAGCAGCTTGAGCCCCGGGCCGGTGGTGCACACGGCAGCCTCGGTGTACGGGGTTCGCTCGGCCGTCTCGGTACCGTCGAAGCCGATCGAGAAGTGCGTGCCGTCGCACAGCGGCTTGTTCGACGAGTGGCCGCAACGGCACAGCGCGTACGACTCGCCTGTGGCAATCCGCTCGAGTTCGCGCCAGCCAACCGACTCGGCCGCGTCGTTCACGACGATCTCGCCCCGGAAGAGCGGGACGCCGCCGCGCACGTAGTACGGCCCGTTGCTGCTAACGACGATCTTCATGCCTGCCGCGCTGTCGCTCATCGGTATCGCCTCCACGGGGGCCGGTTGCCTCTATCTTAGCGCCGAGCGGCAGCGCGCGTACCGCTTGTCGTGAACGTGTCAACCTCGCGCGCGCGCGTTCCGATGACCGAGTATGAAGTCCCCGAACGATATGCGGAGCAGCGGATGAGCGATCGTGAGCATGTGAGAGAACTGCAGCGACAAGCGCTTTGGAAGTGGCGGTGGCTCGGCTTTGCGAACAGCACGCCGGCGTTCAAGGTGTCGCTGGTGGTGCTGGCAGTCGCCGGGTGCGCGCTTGCAGTGACGGCTGTCGCCGCGTAGCGAGCGTCGCCTCGACGAGCTCGCCTTGCCAGCCACCCTCAGGTTCCGCTATAATCGCTAGGTACCTAAGCGATTCCGTCCGAGGGCATTATCATGACCGCCGCCGCCGCGCACCCCGAGTTTCTGTCGTACCGAACCAAGCGCCTGTACCTGTTGATCTCTCAGCGTATCGACGACGAGCTACGGCCGCATGGCCTTGGCCGCAGTCAGTGGCAGATCCTGTCTCGGCTGGCGCGGGCCGGCACGCTCACGCAGAAGGACCTGCAGCATGCGCTCCAGGTGGAATCCGCGACACTCACCGGCATCGTGGACACGCTCGCCGCGAAGGGCTGGCTCCAGCGCCTGGAAAGCGCCGAGGACAAGCGTGTGAAGGTGCTTGAGTTCACGCCGGCGGGGCGCGAGCGCGTGAAGGCCATTCCCGACCCGTACGAGCTTGTCGAGACCCGGATGCTCGCCGACATCCCCGCCGAGGACCGCATTCACATGCGGCGTGTTCTCGAAGCGATGATCGCCAATCTGGAAGACCGGAGCTGACCTATCTCGTGACCTCTCGGATCCACTCAGCGCGCCTGAACGTGACCGGGGCGCTTCAAGCGCGGGCGTCGCACACGTTCGCGTCGCTTGGCGTGCACAACTACCGGCTGTACTTCGTGGGGCAGGCGATCTCGCTGTGCGGTACCTGGATGCAGTCCATCGGGCAGTCGCTCCTGGTGCTGCACCTCACCGGCTCTGGCGTGGCGCTTGGCCTGGTCACGGGCTTGCAGTTCGCCCCCGTCTTGTTCTTCGCGCCGCTGGGCGGCGTGCTGGCCGACCGCTTCTCCAAGCGAAAGCTGCTCTTCATCACGCAATCGGTGGCCGGTGCGCTTGCGCTCATTCTCGGGACGCTTGTGGCAACCGGTGCGGTGCGCCTGTGGATGGTGTACGTGCTCGCGGCCAGCCTCGGACTGGTGAACTCGGTCGACAACCCTACACGGCAAACGTTCGTGCACGAGATGGTCGGCGGGGAGCAGCTTGGCAATGCGGTGACGCTCAACTCGATCATCGTGAACGCCAGCCGCATCGTGGGCCCCGCGATCGCGGGCATCGTCGTCGCCCGTCTGGGCCTGGCCGCATGTTTCTTTACGAACGGCGTGTCCTTCATTGCCGTGCTGTTGTGCCTGGCGATGATGCGCGCAAGCGAGCTGGCGCGCTCGGCGCCGGTGACGGCCGCCAAAGGCCAGCTACGGGCAGGGTTCGCGTACGCGTGGAAGACGCCGATCGTGCGCGACGTGCTCCTGATGCTGGCGCTCGTCGGGACGTTCTCCTACGAGTTCTCGGTCACGCTGCCGCTGCTCGCGCACGTCACGTTCTCCGGCACGCCGTCGCAGGTTGCCAGCTCGGTGGCGGTGCTCATGTCCTCGATGGGCGCCGGAGCTGTGCTCGGCGGCCTGTATACCGCCAGCCGCCACAAGGCGACGATGGAGGCGCTCACGGCGAGCGCGTTCGGGTTCGGCGTGGCGATCGCGCTGGTCGCCCTGTCGCCGGCGATCGGATGGGCGGCCGTTGCGATGGGCGTCGTCGGGTTCTTCTCAGTGTCGTTCTCGGCACTTACCAACACCATCTTGCAGGTGTCCACGGGAGCGCACATGCGTGGGCGCGTGATGGCCCTGTGGGCGATGGCGTTCATGGGGGCGACCGTGATAGGCGCGCCGATCATCGGCTGGGTCGGCCAGAACATCGGGCCGAGATGGAGCCTTGCTATCGGCGCGCTTGCCGCTGTCCTTGCCGGCGTAAGAGGGATGACTTCGGCACGAGCGCACGCCGCCGGGTTGGCGAGCGCGCAGGCATCCATGGCGCCGATTGAGCAGGAAGCACGCGCGTGAATGCGCTCACGACCACACAGCACACGAGGAACGGAGATTGCCAGATGCAGTATCGGACGCTGGGGCCGAGCGGCCCAAAGGTGTCGGCACTCGGCTTCGGCGCGATGCGGCTGCCAATCATCGACGGACGCAGCGACGCGATCGACGAGGAACTTGCCCGCGCGATGATCCGCCGTGCCATCGACGCTGGCGTGAACTACGTGGACACGGCGTTCCCGTATCACGGGACGTCGCGCTCCGAACACGGGCAGAGCGAGCCGTTCGTGGGTCGCACGCTCGCTGACGGCTACCGCGAGCGGGTGCTGCTGGCGACGAAGATGCCAAGCTGGCTCATCGAGTCGCGGGAGGACATGGAGCGCCATCTGGACGGCCAGCTCGAGCGCCTCGCGACGGACCACATCGACTGCTACCTGCTCCACGGCCTTAACGCCGGGCAGTGGAGCACGCTCGATTCGCTCGGCGTGCTTGCGTTCCTCGACGCCGCGCTGGCCGACGGCCGCATCAGGTACGCCGGCTTCTCGTTCCACGATGAGGCGGCGGCGTTCGCGCCGATCGCTGACGCGTACGACTGGACGTTCTGTCAGCTGCAGTACAACTACCTCGATGTGGACGAGCAGGCCGGCACCGCGGGCGTGCGCCATGCCGAGGCCAGAGGCATGGGCGTCGTCGTCATGGAACCGCTCAAGGGCGGCCGTCTGGCAGGGCGGCTCCCGGACGACGTGCAGGCGGTCCTTGACGAGGCGGACCGTCCGCGGACAGCTGCCGAGTGGGCGCTCGACTTCGTGTGGGACGATCCCGCGGTGAGCCTGCTGCTCTCGGGCATGTCGACGATGGAGCAGGTCGAGCAGAACCTGCGCTCAGCCGAGCGGGCCCAGGTAGGCGGGCTCTGCCAGAGCGAGCACGCCCTCATCGCGCGGGCGCGTGCCGCGTTCCGGGCGCGCACGAAGGCGGACTGCACCGCGTGCCGGTACTGCATGCCGTGTCCCTCGGGCGTGGACATCCCGGGGTGCTTCGCGAAACTGAACGCCGCGAGCATGTGGGACGATGCCGAGGGCATCAGGGCCGCGTACCGCAAGCTCGAGGGCACCGCATCGCTGTGCACCGAGTGCGGGCTGTGCGAGGCGTCGTGCCCGCAACAGCTGCCGATCCGCTCGCTGCTTGCCACCGCGGCGGACCTCTTCGGAGAGTAGCGGCCACGACCGGGAGTCGTTTCTCGGACACGCCTTCATGGACGGCGTCACCCGCTGTACACTCATGGACACCCGAAGCCAAAGGAGTCCCACATGCCCATCGTCCACATCCATATGCTCGAAGGCCGGACGCTCGACCAGAAGCGCGAGCTGGTCCGAACGGTGACCGAAGCGGTCGTGAAGTCCGTGGACGCCGCGCCCGAGCGAGTCCACATCGTGCTCCACGAGATGGAGCGCGAGAACTTCGGCGAGGCCGGCGTCTTGAACGCCGACTCCTGAGGGGGCGTCGTGACATCACCTGACGCCATTCGCGCTGCCGTCCGAGACGGCATGCCGCAGCTTGTGAAAGATCTGCGCGCTCTCGTCGAGATCCCGTCGATCGCCTTTCCCGGCTTCGACCGCGAGCCCGTTCTCGAGGCCGCCGAGCTGACCGCCAGGCTCCTGCGAGAAGCGGGTTGCTCGGTGCGCCTGCTGGAGCTGCCCGATGGGCCGCCGGCTGTTTTTGGCGAGATCCCGGCACCGCCGGGCGCGCCGACCGTGCTGCTGTACGCGCACTACGACATCCAGCCCGTTGGCGACCCGGACGCGTGGCGCTCGGAGCCCTACGAACTCGCCGAACGCGACGGCCGCCTGTACGGTCGCGGTGCAGCCGACAACAAGGCCGGCATCTGCATGCATCTGGCGGCGGTCCGCGCCTTCGGCGGCAAGCCGCCGGTCGGGGTAAAGGTGGTCGTCGAGGGCGAGGAGGAGACCGGCAAGAGCGACCTAGAGGAGTACGTGATCGCGCACCCAGAGCTCTTCGCAGCGGATATGGTCGTCGTCGCGGACATGGGCAACTGGCGCGTCGGCGAGCCGACGCTCACCACGTCGCTTCGCGGCGTCACTGATTGTGTGATCGAAGTCCGGACGCTCGCGGCACCGGTGCACTCGGGCGCGTACGGCGGCCCGGTCCCCGACGCGTTCATGGCGCTCATCCGCGCCCTGGGCACGCTCACCGATGAGCACGCGAACGTGACCATCGACGGTCTCGCGGAAACGCCATGGACCGGATACGAACCTGCCGAAGAAGACATCCGCGTTGAGTCCGGCATGCTTGACGGCGTGGAGTTCGTGGGTTCCGGCGGGCTTGGTGAGCGGCTGTGGACGAAGTACTCGGTGAGCGTCATCGGCATCGACGCGCCACCGGTGGCGGGTTCGCGCAACGCGATCGTGCACGAAGCGCGGGCGCGTGTGAGCCTGCGACTCCCTCCGGCCGAAGACCCGGCGCACGCCCTCGAGCTGCTCATGAAGCACCTCGAGCATGCCGTTCCGTGGGGAGCGCAGGTCACGGTGACGCCCGGAGCCACGGGCCCCGGGTTCTCGTCCGTGGATCGGGGCCCCGAACACGAGATGGCGCACGAGGCACTCGCCGAGGCATACGGGAAGTTCTCGGTTGCCATGGGCTCGGGAGGCTCGATCCCGCTTGTGAGTGCGTTTGCCTCGGCGCTGCCTGGCGCTGAGATCGTGCTGTGGGGTGCCGAGGACGGCGCCTGCGCGATCCACGCGCCAAACGAGAGCGTCGACCGCGGAGAGCTTGAGCGGGCGTCGCTTGCCGAGGCACTGCTGTTCGAGCGATTGGGTGCCTAGCGCTCTTAAAATCGTGCGACAGCGATCATGGCATACGCAGGCTCCATCAGCCGTGTGGCGGTCTTCGGCAGCTCCGCCGCTGTGAGCGCTAAGGTGTACGACTCGATCAAAGCGCTGCTCCCGTAGGGGCAAGGGCACAGGCACGCAAGCGGGTTCCGGGCGCCCGGCGCCCGCTTCGCCTTATGCGGGGCCTGCGGTCTACGGATGGTGCCGGTAGAAGAGCGCCTTGACCGCCTCGGCACTGAGGACGTAGATGACAAGGACGACGCCGAGGGCCGGATAGAACGCCGGGGGCAGGCGCGTGAACTGGAAGAGCGGGCCCAGCGGCGTGTAGGGCAACGCCACCGTGGCGACCGCGATGCCGCCGGTCGCCAGAGCGAGCCGCGTGCTCGGCCGGCTTTTCAGGAACGGTCGCCGGGTGCGGATGATGAGAACCACCATCGATGCCGAGAGGACCGACTCCACAAACCAGCCCGTGCGGAACTCGGCCGGGCTTGCCTTGAGCAGCACGAGCAGCACGCCGAACGTGAGGTAGTCGAAGACCGACGAGAGCAGCCCGAAGGTGACCATGAAGTCGCGCATGAATCGCAGGTCCCAGCGGCGGGGCCGCTCGGTGAGCTCCGGGTCGACCGAGTCGGTCGAGATCGTCATCTCGGGCACGTCGGTGAGGATGTTCGTGAGCAGGATCTGCGTGGGCAGAAGCGGCAGGAACTTCAGGAAGAGCGACGCGCCGGCCATCGAGAACATGTTGCCAAAGTTCGCGCTCGTGGCCATGAACGCGTACTTGAGCGTGTTCGCGAACGTCTCCCGGCCGCTTCGCACACCCGCAGCAAGCACGTCGAGCCCTGGCGCGAGGAGCACCACCTGCGCGGCCTCCTTAGCCACGTCGACCGCGCTGTCCACCGAGAGCCCCACGTCGGCGGCATGCAGCGCCGAGGCGTCGTTGATGCCATCGCCCATGTAGCCGACGACGTTGCCGGCCTTGCGGAGCGCAACCACGATGCGTTCCTTCTGGTTGGGCTCGATCTCGGCGAAGATGTCCACATGGCTGCTGCGCGCCGTGAGCGCGCTATCGGAGAGCGCGTGCAGCTCGCTGCCGGTGAGGATCTGCGGTTCGGCCAGGCCCATGTGCGTGCCGAGCGTTCTGGCAACGGGCGCCGCGTCCCCGGTGATGAGCTTGAGTTGCACACCCAGGCGCTTAAGCTCGGCCACCGCATCGGCGGCGCCTTCCTTGGGCGGGTCGAAGAGTGCGAGCAGCCCGGCGAAGATCATGCCGGTCTCGTCGGGCTTGCCGATGCGCGTGACGCCCACCTCGTCGCGGTACGCCACAGCAAGCGTGCGCGATCCCTGCTCGGCGAAGGTTTCGGCAAGCGCGCGCACCGCGGCCGACTCCCCGTCGAGCGGCACGACCGTGCCGTCCTCGAGCACACAGCGGTCGCAGACGGAAAGCACGCCCGCGACGGCACCCTTCGTGATCATGAGGCGCTCGCTGTCGTCCTCGGCAAGTATGGAGATTCGCTTGCGGACGAAGTCGTACGGCTCCTCGTCGAGCTTGCGCCACCCCGAGGCATCGAACGGCGCCGAGGCGCGAATCGCCTCGTCGATGGGGTTCCGGAAGCCGGTCTCCAGAAGCGAGTTGAGGTACGCGTAGCGCATCACGCGCTCGCTCGGCCGGCCTTCGACCCCCACGGCGGATTGCACCTCGACGAGCCCGCGCGTGAGCGTGCCCGTCTTGTCCGAGCACAGCACGTTCATCGATCCGAGGTTCTCGATAGAGGTGAGCTGCTTCACGATGACCCGATGCTTGGCCATCTGCGCGGCGCCATGCGCCAGGTTGATGCTGATGATCGCGGGCAGCAGCTGCGGCGTGAGACCCACGGCGAGCGCCATCGCGAAGAGGAATGAGTCGAGCACCGGCCGGTGCAAGTACACGTTGATGCCGAAGATCGTCACCACCAGCACCATCGTGACTTCCATGAGCAGGATGCCGAAGCGACGCACGCCGTGCTCGAACTCCGTCTCGGCGGGGCGCAGGCGCAGGTGCTGCGAGACGGCCCCGAACTCGGTGGCGGTCCCGGTGCGCACGACCAGCGCTACCGCCTGCCCGCTCACCACGTGCGTGCCCATGAACGCCGCGGTCACGCGGCGCGCGAGCGGGGCGTCGGCGGCCACCTGCGCGTCGGGGTCCTTCTCGGCAGGGAAGGTCTCGCCGGTGAGCGCGGACTCGTCGACGACCAGGTCGCGCGCGCTGAGCAGCCGGCAGTCGCCCGGAAGCGTGTCGCCCGCCGAGAGCGACACGACGTCGCCGGGTACCACCTCGGCGGTGGGAACGGCCACGTACGCACCGTCGCGCAGGACGTCCGCCCGCACGGCGACTTTGTCGAGCAGCCCCTTCACGGCGTCCGCGGCGCCGCGCTCCTGCCAGAAGCCGAGAAGCCCGCTTGCCACCACGATCGCAAGGATGAGCCCGGCGTCGACCGGGTCCTTCAGGAACGCCGAGAGGATCGCCGCGCCAAGGAGCAGCAGCACGATCGGGCTCTTGAACTGCCCGAGAAGCAACTGCAGCGTACCCGTGCCGCTGGGCGGCCCGAGCGTGTTGGGACCGTACGTCGCCAGGCGCGTGGCGACGTCAGCGGCCGTGAGCCCGCCGTCGGTGGTCCCCAGCGCGGCGAGCACGGCCGCGCGGTCCGGGCTCCAGAAGTCCTCAAGCGGCTGCGGCATTGCGTACCTTCATGTTGACACTGGCAGTATCCCCAAGGGCGTCTCGGGAATACCATGTGCGTGCAGACCGGCCGAGGAGGACCGCGTGCGGCGTCGCATCTTGCTTTGGATCGCGCTTGCGGCCGCCGCATGGTTTGTCGCGACGCACACCGCCGACATCACGCGCCTGTGGCAGGTGATGCGCGGCGGCGATCCGCGATGGCTTATCGTTGCGACGCTCCTGCAGGTGGCCTACTACGCCTTCTACATCTGGACATTCAAAGCGTCGTTCGAGGCCGTCGGCATCAGGCGTCCGTACGCCGAGCTCGTGCCGGTGGTCCTCGGCAGCATCTTCGTGAACGTCGTGACGCCCACCGGCGGGACGGCGGGGCCCGCGCTTGTGGTGGACGACGCGGTCCGACGCGGCCACTCGCCGGCAGGCTCGGCTGCCGCGATGGTGCTCACGCAGGTGGTCGACTTCGCGTCGTTCGCGGTCATCATGGTGGTCGGCTTCGTGTACCTGGGCATCGTCGGACGCCTGCAGACCTACGAGATCGCGGCGGCAGCCGTCCTGCTCGCGCTCATCGCGCTCTTCGCGGGCGCGCTCGTCCTGGCGTTCGTGCGGCCGCCCGCGTTCGTGCGCGTGCTCGAGTTCTTCGCACGCGTGGTGGGCGGCCTGTGGCGCGTCGCGAGGCGCTCGTCCCCGCTCGCCGAGGACTGGGCCGCGCGCACCGCCGGCGAGTTCACTTCCTCGGCCAGCATGCTTGCCGAGCGGCCACGCGGCGTCGCGAAAGCGGGCGTCATCGGTGTTGCAGGCTACGGGCTCGACCTGCTCGGCCTCATGGCTGTGGGCTTCGCTTTTGGCTGGGACAAGCCGGGCTCGCTGCTTGCCGCATACGCCGTGGGCGTGCTCGTGTGGATCGTGTCGATCGTCCCGCAGGGGATCGGCGTGGTGGAAGGCGCGATCGCGGTGGTGCTCACGTCGTTCGGTGCGGCGGTTCCACAGGCGACCGCGATCTCGCTCGTGTTCCGCGGCCTCAGCTTCTGGCTCCCGCTGCTGCTCGGCTTCGTGCTCCTGCGTCGCGTGAGCACGTTCCAGCCGGCACGTCGCTCGGAAGGCGCCGAGACGTTCGCGGTTCGCGCCGCGGCGGTGATAACCGCGCTTGTGGGGGTGATCGACGTCCTGTCGGCGGTCACGCCGGGCATTCGCGCGCGCATCGTGATGCTGGAGGAGTATCTGCCGCTGCACGTCCGCTACGGTCATCTCGCGGCAGCGCTCGCGGGCCTCGCGCTCATCTTTCTATCGCGCGGCCTGTGGCGGCGTAAACGGAGCGCGTGGATGCTGGCAGTGGCGCTGCTGGCGGTCTCCGTGGTGAGCAACCTCGCCAAAGGCCTCGACTATGAGGAGGCGATCATCGCCGGAGCGCTGCTGGTCTGGCTCGTGAGCGAGCGCTCCGCGTTCCACGCGCGCTCTGACGGGCCTTCGCTCACGCAGGGTCTACGCGTGCTTGCGGCCGCTATCGTGGGGACGCTTGCGTACGGGACGGTGGGCTTCTACCTGCTCGATCGGCACTACGTGATGACCTTTAGCCTCTCGGCGGCGCTCAGGCAGACCATCGTCATGTTCACGCAGTTCTACGATCCACGGCTTGAACCGCTCACGCGCTTCGGCAGGTACTTCGCCGACTCCATCTACGCCGTTGGCGTCGTGAGTTTCGGGTATGCGCTCATAATGCTGCTGCGACCGGTCCTGATTCGTGCCCCTTCCACGCCCGCCGAGCGGGAACGCGCGACGGCGATCGTGGAGCGGTGGGGGTGTTCGTCTCTTGCCGCGATGAACCTTCTGCCGGACAAGGTGTATCGCTTCAGCCCGGGTGGCTCGGTGATCGCGTTTGCTGCCGAGAACGGCTATGCCCTGGCGCTGGGCGATCCCATCGGCCCACCGGATGACTTCGGGCCTGCGGTCGAGGACTTCAAGCAGCTGTGCGCGGCGAACGACTGGACACCGATCTTCTACCAGACGCTCCCGGACGGGCTGGACACCTATGCGGCGGCGGGGTTCAAGGCCACCAAGGTCGGTCACGAGGCGATCATCGACGTGGCGACGTTCTCGCTTGCGGGCGGCGGCGCGAAGAAGAACATTCGCAATCGCATCCGGCATCTGGAGGAGGAGGGCTTCTCGGCAGTGGTGCACGAGCCGCCGATCCCGGCCGCGCTCATGCGCGAACTGCAGGAGGTGAGCGACGAATGGCTCACGATGATGAACGGTACCGAGAAGCGGTATTCGCTCGGCTGGTTCCTGCCGGAGTACATCTCGGCATGCCCGATCATGACCGTGCACGCGGCGGACGGGCGCGTGGTCGCCTTCGCGAATATCGTGAGCGAGTACCAACGTCCGGAGATCACGATCGACCTCATGCGGCATTTGCCCGAAGCGCCAAGCGGGACGATGGACTTCATGTTCGTGCGGCTGTTCGAGTGGTGCGCGGCGCGACCGGGGTGCCAGACGTTCAACCTGGGGCTGAGCTCGCTTGCGGACGTGGGCAGAGAGACGCAGGACCCGGCAGTGGAGAAGGCCCTGGGCCTCGTCTACGACCACGTGAACCAGTTCTACAACTTCCAGGGTCTGCACGCCTACAAGGAGAAATTCGACCCACGATGGGAGCCGAGGTACCTCGTGTATCCGAGCGCGTCGGACCTGCCGCTGGTGTTCTATGCGCTCTTGAGCGCGGACGCGGGCGAGGGCGTCGTTCAAAACTACGTGAAAAGCGCGTTGCGCAAGCGCAGGGGCGTGTAGGGGGCGGCCGTCGCCTTGAATTATCGGCGGCCGTTCGCTACAGTCTTTCAGCATGCTTCGGCCAGGTAGCTCAGGTGGTAGAGCAGGGGACTGAAAATCCCCGTGTCGGCGGTTCAAGTCCGTATCTGGCCACCATACACATGAAATGAGGGTCGGGCCGGGAGGTCTGGCCCTTTGTGTGAGCTGAGGATCCGTCGGTACGCCTACGCCGACCGGGCCATCGCGCCGCTTCGACCGTCGCGGTCGCTCGGCTCCACGGCCAAGCTCCAGGAGGTGGCACCCGACCTCACCGCGTTCTCGAGCTTCCCTGTCGTGGGCTGGCTCAGAGTCTGATCCAACAACCTCACGAGGGCTGGACCGCGAGATTGGGCAACTCGATCAGGAGGTGCTGCCCGTGGCCTTCACCCGGCGCGTGTGAGAGGCATGCGCCGCTTGGGAAGCTACACCACGTACAGCGACAAACGGGCGCCTCTGTTCAAGGGAGAGCACCATGCTGTGGTCCATCTTCGTCATTCTCGTGATTCTCTGGCTTCTTGGCTTCAGCTTCCACATCGGCGGTGGTCTGATTCACATCTTGCTGGTGATCGCACTTATCGTTCTGCTGTATAACCTGTTCACGCGGGGCCGTTAAGGGGAGCAGGTCGCGCTGATGGCGGCGCGGGGCTGGTTCGCAACGCGTTGTCTGACGCAGGCTCGGCGTCGTTCATGGGTACGTGGACCACGAAGAGCGAGTGGAGTGGGGAGGTTGGATACAACGATGAAGACCCTCAAGAAGGTACGATTCGTATCGCTGATGCTGACGCTGATTCTGGTGGTCATGATGGCAGTGCCGACGAGGACCATGGCCGCTGAGCCGACGGTGAACCTCGGGTCCACCGCCAGTTTCGCGGTCTTGGCCGGCGAGACGATCACCAACACCGGGCCGACCACGATCAACGGAGACGTCGGACTGTTTCCAGGTACCGCGTTCACCGGGCAGGCGAGCGCCACCGTGAATGGCACGGTGCATATCAACGATGCGGTCGCCGGTGTTGCTAAGGACGATCTGGTCACCGCATACGACGACGCTGCCGGAAGGACGCCCGTCACGATCATCCCCACCGAGCTTGGTGGGGCCACCCTGAACCCCGGCGTGTACGCTTCAGAAAGTGGCACGTTCCAGATTACGGGAACGCTCACACTTGACGCCCAGGGCGACCCCGACGGCGTCTTTATCTTCAAGACCGACTCCACGTTGATCACGGCATCAGCCAGTAACGTCGATCTCATCAACGGAGCGCGGTTCTGCAGAGTCTTTTGGAAGGTCGGAAGTTCGGCGACTTTGGGCACGAACTCCCATTTCGCGGGACATATCTTCGCACTGACGTCCATTGCGGCACAGACCGGGGCGACGATCCAAGGACAGCTACTGGCACGCAACGGCGAGGTCACGCTCGATACCAACACCATCACAAACGGGCTGTGTGCCGCGCAGACGGTCCCGGGCATCCAGATCACGAAGACGGCGAGCCCAACGGCATTGACGTCTGGACCGGGCTCGGTCACGTACACCTACCGGGTCACCAACCCGGGCACGAACCCGCTCAGCGATGTGGTTGTCACCGACAACAAGCTTAGTCCCGTGACGTATGCCTCCGGTGACGCCAACACTGACGGCTTGCTTCAATCCGGCGAGACCTGGGTCTACACCGGCACGACGCGACTGACCGCAACCACGACGAACATCGCCACCGCCATGGCCATGTCAGGCGAGACGGCTATCACCGATACCGCGTCCGTTCGTGTCGCTGTGAGCACCGTGACGGGCGGGCAGATCCCGAAGACAGCCACGCCCTGGTACAACGCCCTGGTCGCAGGCATTGCCCTGATGCTCCTGGGAGCCATGGGTTACTGGAGAACGACCAGAAGGATCCATGCTTAAGGAGAAATGGTCGCGGGGCAGGCGCTCCCTTGCCGTCGGCTTGTCCTTGGGAGCGCTGGCGCTGGGATTTGGCGTGGTGTGGTGGGCTTCGATGAACATCGGGGCACCGTCCGGCGAGCCCATCAACGCCTACCAGAGTCCTGCCTCGAGTGAGACCGCGTCGGCCACGGGGCAGGCCACGACGGCCGAGGACGGCGTCGCCCTGCCAGGATCGGACGCTCCATCCCAGAACCCTGATTCTGACGAGGTTGTCTATCGCGAGTACCCTGCCGTCGGTGACACCGTCGGGAGCCTGACGATCCCGGCTTTGAAGCAGACGCTCCCCATCATCGAAGGTACTGGTGCGAAGGAGCTCAAGAGGGGCGTGGGGCATTTCACGCAGAGCGTTCTCCCGGGGGTGCGGGACAACTGCGTCCTGTCCGGCCATCGCGACACGGTCTTTACGGGGCTCGGCAAGCTGAAGGTGGGCGACCAGCTGGTTGTAGAAACCTCGGCTGGCAGCTTCACCTACCAGATCGTTCGGACCAGGATCGTCGACAAGGATGACAAGACGGTCATCGTGCCTGCCGACCATGCCGTCCTGACGGTGACCACCTGCTATCCCTTCAACTACGTCGGCAGTGCGCCGAACCGGTACATCCTCGTCGCGAATCTGGTGACCAATCAGTAGGTGGCGGGCGCCTGTCCCCCTGTTACCTAGCTGTAGTTCCCACGGACGTTGTTGTCAGTCGACCCGCGAGATCGGTGGCTGGTAGCCGCTGCCTCCGGAGGCGATCAAGCTCGCCTCCGGATTCCCGGTCGGGATTGGGACGGGCGGTTGTACCTGCGGAGCCCTGTCTGGCGGCGTGATGGTGCTCGGACTCGTCGGATCACCCGCGCATGTCGACCAGTGCGTTGCCTTCACCGGCGACGTGGCGGAGCACCTTGCTGGTATGCTGAACGACTAGCCTCGCGCTCACACCCACCGCGACTCCCATCGACGCGTTTGGGGAATACCTCGTCTGTCGAACCGCTCGAGAAGAGGTGTACATCATGGAAGGATTCATCGAGGTCACGACGACCGAGAGCTTCGAACCAGGAACGATGCGCGCGGTCGAGCTGGACGGTCACAAGCTGCTGGTGTCGCGTGTCGGCGACGACTACTTCGTCACCGACGCTCGTTGCCCGCACATCGGCGGCCCTCTTGCCGAGGGCGAGCTCAACGGCACCGTTGTGACGTGCCCGTCGCATCACTCTCAGTTCGACGTGACCGATGGCAGCTGCCTGCGGTGGACCGACTGGAAGGGTCCGGTGCTCACGATCGCCGAACTCGTTCAGCACCCCCGTCCGTTGCGCGCATACGAAAGCACGGTCGAGGACGGCAAGGTCCTCGTCGGCCCGCAGAAGCCCCAGGGCGCCGTGCCAGAGTGACCCGATCCCGATGAGCACGGCGGAGGCCCCGCGAGCCCGTGGGGCCTCCGCCCGCTTGGGCGCGAACGCATCGTCGAAGCCGACCGGTTGGCACGCGGCGTGCTTCTAATCCTTACCGAATAGGTATGGATTCTTAGGAGGGAATACGCGATGGTTTCACTTGGATTGCTCGTCATTCGCCTCGTCTTTGGCCTCACATTCGCCGTTCACGGAACGCAGAAGCTCTTCAGCTGGTTCGGCGGCAACGGCATCGCCGGAACCGGTGCGTTCTTCGACTCGCTCGGCATCAAGCCCGGCACGACGATGGCGACGCTGGCCGGCCTCGGTGAGACGGCTGGCGGATTGTTCTTCGCGCTCGGCCTGCTCACCCCGCTCGCGTCCGCGCTCATCGTGGTGACGATGCTCGTGGCGGTCTTCACCGTGACCGGCAAGAATGGCTACATGGCCACGGCCGGTGGTTCCGAGTACAACTGGGCGATCATCGCGGTGGCGGTGGGTGTTGCCCTTACGGGGCCGGGCGCGTACGCACTGGATGCTCTGCTCTTCAAATAGAACGACACGCACTGGCTCACGCGATCGACCCTGTCGAAGCACCTGGTGCTGCGAATCTGAATCCGGGCCCCGCGAGTCTGCGGGGCCTTCTTCTGTCTTGAGCGGGGCGCATCGGGCACGGTGGCTTGCGGTGGCCAGAGCGAGGCCGTAGCATTCGTCCCGGTCATCGTCTTGTGCTTCATCGCCGGCCTCGCGCCGGGCGCGGAGAGTGGCAGTTCATGCACATCGAGTATCTCTCGGAGCATACCTCGCTCGTCCCGCAGCTCGCCCGTCTCCACTTCGAGCAGTGGGGTTACCTTCGCCCCGGGGAGACGCTCGAGCAGCGCGTCGCGCGCCTCCAAGCCGGGTGCGGCCGCGGCGGCGTTCCGACCGCTCTCGTGGCGCTGGAAGACGCGAAGCTGTGCGGCTCCGCGATGCTTCTGGCCAACGACATGGAGACGCGCCGGGAACTCACCCCATGGCTTGCGGGCCTGTACGTCGTCGCTGCCTGCCGTGGGCGCGGATACGGGACCGCGCTCGTGGGTCGCGCAGAGTCCGAAGCCCGGGCGCTCGGGGTGCGGCGCCTGTACCTCTACACGCCGGATGCTGCGGCCTTCTACGTGCGTCTTGGATGGGTCGTCACCCAAACATGCGAATACCTCGGCCAGGAGGTGGTGGTCATGTCAAAACAGTTGTGACTGTTTCATGGCGCAACGGTGCGATACACTCTTTCAACCACGTTAACGGAGCGGCGCTCCGCTGTGGGGGATCCACCGAAGGCACGACGAGTAAAGAAGGGGTGGGAAATGAAGAGAAATGTCCGTTCGCTCGCACTGGTGCTGGTTGTGGCCCTGTGCGTCGCCGCCCTTGCAGGGTGTAGTGCGTCGTCGGGGACCAAGCCCACCGCCAGCGCGCCAACCTTCAAGGACACATTCACGTACGCGCAGGGTGCGGACCCGCGCGGTCTCGATCCGGCTCTCGTGGATGATGGAGAGTCCTCGAAGATCATCGTGAACATCTACGAGGGGCTGTTGAAGTACGCCCCCGACTCGACGAAGGTCGAGCCCGCCCTTGCGGAGTCGTGGACGATCAGCGATGACGGCTTGAGCTACACCTTCAAGCTGAAGCAGGGCGTCAAGTTCCACGACGGCACCGACTTCAACGCCGACGCCGTGAAGTTCAATATCGACCGCCAGCTTCCGCCCAAGGTCACCGCGGACATGGGCTATGCGGGCTTCGTGTTCGGCTCGGTGAAAGACGTCGTGGTGGTCGATCCGTCCACCGTGACGATCAACCTCAACCAGAAGAACACGGCGTTTTTGGCGAACCTGGCCATGAGCCTGGCCGCTCCGATGGTCAGCCCCAAGGCACTCACCGACGGCAACAACAGTGTGATGGAAGCCCCCGTTGGCACGGGCCCCTACAAGTTCGTCAAGTGGAGCAAGGGCGAGAACGTCGTCCTCGTGCGCAACGACGACTACTGGGGCGAGAAGGCCAAGACGAAGAACGTCGTCTTCCGCTTTATCTCGGACAACTCCGCCCGCGTCCTTGCGCTCAACAACGGTGAAGTCGACATGATCGACGGCATCGATGCCACGGTCGTCGATAAGGTCACACAGGGCGGCGACAAGCTGTTCGAAGCCCCTGGCATGAACGTCAACTACATGGCCTACAACACCACGACCGCCATGTTCAAGGACGTCGCGGCTCGCAAGGCCGTCTCGCAGGCCATCAACGTCGACGAACTTGTGAAGAGCCTCTACCAAGGCTATTCCGAGAAGGCAACGACGATTCTGCCGACGTTCGTTCCTGGCTATAGCGCCGATGTCCAGCAGGTTGGATACGATGAGGCCGCCGCGAAGGCCGGTCTGGCAGCTGCGGGCATCAAGAAGATCCACATGATCGCCTACACGAACCCGCGCCCCTACAATGCCGCCACTGGTGTCGCGCTCGCGACAGCGATCCAGGGCTACCTGCAGAAGGTCGGCGTGGAGTGCACGATCGACACGTTTGACTGGACCACCTACAAGGCCAAGGTCAAGGAAGGCAACTATGACATCGCCTTCTACGGCTGGATCGGTGATAACGGCGATCCTGACAACTTCCTCAATCTGCTTGCCGATAAGGACCCGAGCATGAACATCGCCCGGTGGCAGGATCCCGTCTACATCGACATGATCAAGAAGGGTCTCCAGACAGCGAACGGCCCCGAGCGTGATGCTCAGTACGCTGCCATGGAGAAGTACGTTGCCGAGCGTGCGATCTGGCTGCCTATCTCGCATGCTAAGACGCTGGCGGCCTATGGACCCAAAGCCTCCGGCTTCAACTACCACGTGACCGGTAACGTGTTCCTGTCGAAGGCAGTGGTCGGGCAGTAGCTCCAGATTTGGCGAACCTCACGGTGCAGCCGGAAGTCACGAGCGGTGACTTCCGGCTGCATGTTCGGGGAACCACACGAGAGGCCCCACAGCATGCTCAAGTATGTGATCAAGAGGGTACTCATGGTCATTCCGGTCATGATCGGGGTGTCCATCATCGTGTTCTCCCTGATGCGGGTCTTCTCGCCCGACCCCGCGCCCATCGTGCTCGGTCAGCACGCCACGCAGGAGTCAATCACAACGTGGAGACACGCCAACGGGCTCGATGCCCCGGTCATCAACCAGTACTTCACGTATATCTCACACGCGCTTAAAGGTGATTTGGGAACCTCGTACTACACGAAGTCATCCGTCGCGCGCGAGATTGGTGCGCGTTTTCCGGCGACGATCGAGCTCGCCGTTGCCGCCATCCTCTTTGCGACTGTCCTGGGGGTCTTGCTCGGCGTGATGGCGGCGGTGAAGAAGAACTCCATATTCGATGCGGCCGGCTCGCTGTTCGCCTTGATCGGCGTGTCGATCCCTATCTTCTGGCTTGGCATCATGCTCATCATGCTCTTTGCCGGGTTCCTTCACATTCTGCCCTCCGGTGGGCGCATCAACGTCATGCTGGAACCCGCGCACGTCACCGGGTTCTACATGATCGACGCGGCAATCCAGGGCAACTGGGACGGGTTCAAGGACGCCGGCTGGCACCTTATTCTGCCGGCGCTCACGCTTGGCATGTACTCCATGGCGATCATCACCCGCATGACCCGTTCGTCCATGCTCGACACCCTCGGCCAGGACTACATCCGCACGGCGCGCGCGAAGGGCATCTCCGAGACCAAGGTCATCGGCAAGCATGCGCTGCGCAACTCGCTCATCCCGGTGACCACCGTGATCGGCCTGCAGTTCGGCGCGCTGCTCGGCGGCGCGCTGCTCACCGAAAGCGTCTTCTCGTGGCCGGGGATCGGCAAGTACACCGTTGATAGCATCCTGAAATCGGACTTTCCCGTGGTCCAGGGCATCGTGCTCCTGGTCGCGGTCATCTTCGTCACCATCAACCTCATTGCCGATCTGGGCTACGCCTTCCTCGACCCCCGCATCAAGTACTCATCGAAGAAGGAGGGGTAGCGCTACATGAGCGAGTTCGACTACCCCAACCCGGTTCCGCTGCCCGATCCGTCCTCAGAGACCCATCTGGCCGATGAGACCATGGCGCTCGGCGAGCGGCTGCCCGACGGCGATGTCCCGGAGTTCGACGAGACGCTCGACGAGAAGCCCGAGAACCAGTGGCTTGAGATGTGGCGCAGCCTCATCGCCAACCGGGCGGCGCTCGTGAGCCTGATCTTCATCCTGTTCCTCGTGCTTATCGCCATCATCGGCCCGTATATCACGCCGTACGACCCGATCTCGACCAACATGGCCCAATCGCTGAGGCCGCCGAGTTCCGCGCACCTCTTCGGCACCGACCAGCTGGGCATGGACATCTTCAGCCGTGTGATCGCCGGTACCCGCGTCTCGCTCACGGTGGGCCTGCTGGCGGTCTCGATCGCGCTCACGATCGGGATCATCCTGGGCGCGGTCGCCGGCTACGCGGGCGGCTGGCTCGACAGCGTGATCATGCGCGTGATGGATATGATGCTTGCGATCCCGTCGATACTGCTCGCCATCACGCTCATGGCGGCGCTTGGCAAGGGGATCGACAAGGCCGTGATCGCGATCGGGCTTGTCTCAATCCCGGAATACGCCCGCATCGTCCGCGGCAACATCCTGTCGATCAAGGAGAACGATTACATAGCGGCCGCGCGTGTGGTTGGGAACACCGACTTCCGGATCATCTTCCGGCACATACTGCCCAACGCGCTCTCGGTGATCATCGTGCGTGCGACGCTTGGCATCTCCAGCGCGGTGCTCGACACGGCCGCTCTCGGCTTCCTCGGGATGGGCGTGCAACCGCCGCAGGCCGAGTGGGGCGACATGCTGGGACGCGCTCGCGGTTTCATCTTCCAGGCCCCGTGGACGCTCCTGTATCCGGGTCTGGCCATCACCCTCACGGTACTGGCATTCAACCTGCTCGGGGACGGGTTGCGCGATGCCCTCGATCCTAAGTCGCGCGTGAAGTAGGAGCCGACGACCGTGACCACACATGCGAACAACACCAAGAGCGCGGCTGTCGCGCCGCACAGCGTGTCTACCCTTCTGGAAGTGAAGAACCTCAGCACGGACTTCATCATGAAGAAGGGGACGGTTCACGCCGTCGTGGGCATGAGCTTCTCGGTGCGCGAAGGCGAGGTGCTCGCCATCGTGGGCGAATCCGGCTCGGGCAAGAGCGTGGCATCGCTGTCGGTGATGGGACTGCTGCAGCCGCCCGGCCTCGTCGTGGGCGGCGAGATCCTGTACAGGGGGCGCAACCTGCTTGCCCTCTCGCCGGCCGAGATGCGCGATGTTCGCGGCAACCACATCTCGATGATCTTCCAGGAGCCGATGACGAGTCTTAATCCCGTGTTCACGATCGAAGACCAACTCACCGAAGGCATCCGCGCGCACACGAAGCTTGACAAGAAGGCGGCGCGTGCGCGGGCGGTCGACATGCTGCGGCTTGTGGGCATCCCGTCACCAGAGAAGCGCATCACGGACTACCCGCACCAGATGTCAGGCGGCATGCGCCAGCGCGTGATGACCGCCATGGCGCTCGCGTGCAGGCCCGACCTTCTGATCGCCGACGAGCCCACCACCGCCCTGGACGTGACCATCCAGGCGCAGATTCTCTCGCTTATCGGCCACCTGCGGGAGAAGCTTGGGATGGCCGTGCTGCTCATCACGCACGACCTGGGAGTGGTGGCCGAGACCGCCGACCGGGTTGTGGTGATGTACGCTGGCCAGGTGGTGGAACAGGCGACGGCGCAGGACCTCTTCGACTGCCCGAAGCACCCGTACACGCTCGGCCTACTGGAATCGATCCCGTCCATGGCCGATTCCGGGGACGACGAGCCACTGTACATGATCCCGGGCATGGTCCCCAACCCGCTTCACATGCCGAGGGGCTGCGCGTTTGCCGCCCGCTGCTCGCGACGGATGCCGCGGTGCACACGCGAGTTCCCCGAGCTGTACGAGGTCGAAGGGCGCCAGCTGCGCTGCTTCCTGTTCGACCCTGATGCCGAGGGGGCGAACACGTGACCGAGCCGCTACTCCAGGTCAAGCACCTCTCGAAGTTCTTCACGGTGGAAAAGAACCTTCTCGGCCAGACGACGTCCGTGCTCAAGGCGGTCGACGACCTGTCGTTCGAGATCTTCCCGGGCGAAGCGCTCGGACTTGTGGGGGAGTCCGGGTGCGGCAAGACGACCGTCGGCAAGATGCTGGTGAACCTGTACAGGCCGACCGCCGGCGAGATCTGGTACGAGGGCAAGGACCTGGCGCAGATGTCGGCGCGCGAACGTCGCTCCCAGTGCAGGAACATCCAACTCATCTTCCAGGACCCGTACGGGTCGCTCAACCCGCGCATGACGGTGGGCGACATCATCTCCGAGCCGATCCGCATCAACCATCTACTGGCGGCCAACAAGGTCGACGACCGTGTTGGCTACCTGCTCAATGCCGTCGGGCTCTCGGCGACGTACCGGAACCGCTTCGCACACGAGTTCTCCGGCGGACAGCGCCAGAGGGTGAGCATCGCCCGGGCGCTCGCCATGGAGCCGAAGCTCATCGTGTGCGACGAGCCGGTCTCGGCGCTCGACGTGTCGATTCAGGCGCAGGTGCTCAACCTGCTCTCCGAGCTCTCTGACGAGTTCGGTCTGACGTACCTGTTCATCGCCCATGGACTGAACGTGGTCAAGCACATCAGCGACCGGGTGGGCGTGATGTACCTGGGCCGCCTGGTGGAGTTGGCGCCAAAACGCGAGCTCTACAACAACCCGCTTCACCCGTACACGAAGGCGCTGCTCTCGGCGATCCCGGTCACGAACCCCGCGTATCGCAGGGAGCGGATCCTGCTTGAGGGCGATGTCTCCAGCCCCATCGATCCGCCGCCAGGGTGCCGGTTCGCGAGCCGGTGTTATGCGAGGACCGGCTGCATCGGGTGCGCGTGCGAGACTGAGATGCCTGAGCTTGTAGAGCTGTCGCCCGGGCATTTCGTGTCGTGCTACCTCTATCCGGAGGTACGGTAGGGGCGGTAGGGGGAAGGGCCTCTCATCGTTCTCGTCGACCGAATACCTGGGGGTGTATGTACACGCGGATTGAGTTGCGGGTACATTGATGCAGATTAGCGGGCGCGCCGAGGGCGAGTCTGGAGCGTGTGGTGTGAAGCGAGCGAAGGAGGTACAGCATGAGAAACAGAGGGGGTCCGTCCAGACGCGCCGGGTTACTCGGCGTATTCGTGGCGGGGTTGGTGATCGCTCTGAGCGCGCCAGCAATCGCGGTCGCTGCTGAGGGTCCGGGACCGAAGGTTGGGCTGGTGAAGGTGTTTGCCACGGCCACCGCAGGCGACCCCGTCGCGATCCCTGTACAGGGGACCGATCGCTATCTGACCGCTGTCGAAGCGTCCAAGAAGTTCGGCTCGGCTGCGACGGTTGTCGTCGCGACAGGCGAGACGTTCCCGGACGCACTGGGCGGAGCTGCGCTTGCGGGTGCCGTGAACGGCCCGCTGCTTCTCACC
>JAJFTE010000023.1 GCA_021373175.1 Actinomycetes bacterium | reverse complement strand
CTTGGCGTGTCTGCTCCGGGTTGCGCCATAGCTTGGCTTCAACAAGGGTGAGTTTGCCCGTTGGAGAGACGAAGAGGTTGTCAATCGGACCGGCCTGAGTTGGAATCTCCCGACCGAGGGAGACTAGCGGCGCGAAATCGGCCTCGAATTCGTCCGCGGGCACCACGCCTGGGCACTCGTGCATCGTCTTCTGAAGGAAAGCCTCGTCGTAGGCCCCAGCGTCCGTGCGCGAGATGCCGATTAGCGGGTGATACCCTCCCTGCGAATCAAGCCATGTCGGAGTGCAGCCGCGCCTCATGTGACCCCCTCAATCCACCTAACGCCCAGTGCTTCAGCCGCGAACGAGCAGCTTCGGTTCAGTCTAGCGCCTGATTGAGTCGGCTGGAAGCACTTGTTAGGCGGCTCAGAGCGGTGCCGGGATCGAGTGCTCCCCGGCCATTCCGCCCAGTTCGTCAGCACGTCTGAGCCATCGCGACCAGCGAGGAAAGCTCACTGCCAAGCCCGTATAGGTGATCGCGACGCCGCCCAGAAGGAACCACCATGGCCCGCCCATGAAGAAGGCGACGAATGCGGCGAGCGTCGTGATCTCCCAAAGACAGCAGGCGACGTAGCTCTCGAGCCCGATGAGGGCCTGAAGGCGGTTCGCCGCGTCCGGGCGAGCTGGCTGATCGTAGGCTCTGCGCAGCAGGGCGAGAGCAAGCGGAACCGCCAGTAGCGGAGAGAGCGCGAAGGCGCCGAGTCCAAGCAGCCATGGCAAAGGCGCGTCCCCAGATCCCGGTCCACCTGAGATCGCCGCTTGAGCGCTAACACTCCATGCGACCAGGGTGAGCATCGCAGGCGAGACGAGTAGACCGAGACACACTTGCCGCATCCGACGATAGGTCGCCTCCAACTGCTCGCGATCGATCACAAAGCTTCCCCTTGCCCGCCTAACGCATTTGCGCATCAGCCGCGGCCGTGCGCCTCACTCCGTAGCTTAACGCTTGTGCCGTCGGCTGGATGCGCTGGTTAGCCAGGCCGCCACTAGTCAGCGAGAAACTGTCCAAGGAACTCATCGAAGCCGACATGCTGAATAGCGCCGTAGAGCGACACAGCAAGCCAGATGAGCACTATGAGCGCCAACGTCGAAAGGGCGATACCCGCGATGGCAAGTCCACGCTTCGTAGACTTCAGCCCAGGTATGCCGAAAACGAGCCCCGCGACCGCAGCAGGTAGTTGTATCAGGGGGAAGAGTCCGAACACAGCGATCAGTCCCGCTATCAGAGACCATGTAGCCTTCTGCTGAGCTGGACGTTGTACGGTAACGACTTCTTCACCCATTCTTCTCCAATGTGCACTGGCTAACGTGGTGCGCATGAGCAGCGGTCATGCGCCTCGGGATGATTGTAGCTTCCGCCGCCTGCTCGATGCGCTTGTTAGGCAATACCGAGCTGAATCACGCGGGTCCAGACAGGAACCAGAGCCCCAACAGACCGATCGCCACGGATACGATGATGCGGAAGCGCTCGCGCGACAGCCCGAGCAGGATCCTGTCACCCATGAGCGTCCCCGCAACCACGCCAGCAATGCTCAGGACGACGAGCTGCCACAAGCCGGCAAGGCTCGTTGAGGCGCGCGCAAGGTAGACCGGTACACGCACGGCATCGATCATCACCCCGATGATCGTGGATGTGGCAACGAAGACCGCTGGAGAGAGGCCGAAGGCGGAAAGAGCGGCCGTCCTGAGACCACCCTGATTGCCCACCACACCGCCGAAGAACCCCGACAATGCACCGAGGGCCCACGTCACGGGACCACTTGGGGTCCAGCGCTGCGCCCAGCCCGTGACTCCCGCTGTCGCAGCCGTGATGAGAAGCGCACCGAGCACTCGCGTGAGCACGGCTGGCGCGATGCGGGCGAATACGAGCGCGCCGAGCAGACCACCGAGTGCGCTCAGCAGCCCGAAACGAACGACGATCCGCCGGTCGATGGCCCGCCGCAGCTGCCACCCGCGCAAGAGGCCGCCCGCGAGATGCGGCAGCGCCACCACTGCGACGGCGACATCCGTACCGAACGTGAGGGCGACGACCGGCGTGAGTAGACTGCCGACGCCGAAGCCCACGATGGAGGCCGTCGCGCCGGCGAGGAATGAGACCAGGGCGGCAAGTGCGAGAAACCAAGTGGTCATGCGCAGAGTGTTCCCTGTGTTTGCCTAACGATCCAGTGCTTCAGCCGTGAACGAGCGGCTTCAGTTCAGTCTAATGCCTGCGTGAGTCGGCTGGAAGCACTTGTTAGGTGGGTGTGAGACTCGCTGGTGGACATCGCCGCTGGATACGGACGCGTATCCGGCGGCCAGCCCGCGACCCGACGACTGGCTTGCGTGTATCTGGCGAGCGCACCGGGACGGGTCCTGCGACTCGCACCCGTGCATCTGGTTCTCGCCTTCAGCCGCCCCCACCACGTGACCTCTGCCCGGATCGCGGGTGCGGCGCCCGGACCCTGACGCCTTCGAGAGGAGGCTCCACCTAAC
>JAJFTE010000018.1 GCA_021373175.1 Actinomycetes bacterium | reverse complement strand
CTTTCTCGACGCGTAAGAAGTCTCATCGGACGCCTTGAGGACATGGCGTTTCATGACGCGACACACCGTGTGATGCGGGTGCTGCTCAATGTCGCGACGGCGTCATACGAGTCAAGAGGAATTCCCGTCATCGAGGGGCTGACCCACTATGAGGTCGCTACGTTGGCGGGCACCTCTCGCGAGACTGCCAGCCGCGTGATCTCGCAGCTTGCGAAGGAGGGGGTCGTCGGCACGAAGGGCCGTCGAGTGGTCGTCGACCTCTTCGCACTTCGCGATCGGGTCGAACGCACCTGAAATCAACGGCGACCGTCGCGCGAATCTTCAGGGGCGCCGGCCTGCTACTTCGGCTTGTGCGATGAGCTTACGCTCGCATGTTGGGAATACAATCCTCGGCACGCATTCTCGAGATGACCAGGAGGGTCGCGATGAAGGAGTTCACGCTTGAGGACCTGAAGCAGTTCGATGGCCGGGAAGGCCGCCGGGCGTACGTAGCGTACAAAGGCATGGTCTACGACCTCACTGAGAGTTCCATGTGGATCGACGGCGATCACGAGGGCATGCACGCTGCCGGCGTCGATCTCACAGTGGCGCACGACGACGCTCCCCATGATGAGCACGTGCTCGATTTTCCCGAGGTCGGAAAGCTCGTTTAGTCCTCTCGGATGAGCGTGGCGACCGTTTCCACGTGGTACGTCTGCGGGAAGAGGTCCACCGCATCCAGCGCCGAGAGGCGATATCCGGCGTCCGCGAGGGCCCGTGCATCACGAGCGAGCGTCGTCGGGTCGCAGGAGACGTAGACGATCTTGTTGGCGCGGGCCTGGATCAGGGCCCGCGCCGCGTGTTCCGAAAGACCCGCGCGTGGGGGGTCCACAACGATGGTATCGACGTTGCCGAGTTCCTCGGCGATACGACCGGCGTCGCCCCCGATGATGTCGGCGTTGAGTCCCGCGGCGTCCAGGTTACGGCGCAGGTCCGAGAGTGCGTGAGAGGACGACTCCGCCGCAACGACCTCGCACGACGCGGCGGCAAGCGGGAGGGTGAACGTTCCAACGCCGGCGTACAGGTCGGCGACAAGCGACGTATCATCGGCGGCAACGCTGGAGATGACGGCTCGTTGCAGTAACTCCGCTGCCCGGGTGTTCACCTGGAAGAACGACGGTGCCGAGACGAGATAGGTGTATGCGCCCAGCTTCTCCCTCCACGCACCCGGACCGGCGAGGACCTCGACGCGGGTGACCTTGCGTGCTTCGGGTTCACCTTTCGTGATGACGCGCGTCACCGTACGCGCTCCCACCGCATCGCCGATGACTTTTGCAGCGAGCTGTCGCGAGAAAGCGCCGGGTGCGGTCCACAGATCGACCTCAAGCTCAGCAAGGCGGGAGATCCTGAGCGACACACGCTCGACAGGCGTTTGCATGCGGGAGCTGAGATAGCGTAGCGCTCCCGAGAGCGCTCGGGGGGCCTTTCGCGCCGAGTGTGGCAGCAACAGGCATGCGTCGATCTGGATGACGTCGTTGCTCGCATGGCGTGCGAACCCGAGCGCTGGCCCCTTCGGGGTCTCGGTCATGGAAAGCTCGATCTTGTTCCGATATCCGTAGGTTTCCGGCGAGGGGTCGATGTGGCCGATTCTGGCGCCGGCCTGCTTGCCGATGCGCGTCAGCGCGTCTTCAATGGCGACCTTCTTGCTCTCGACCTGGGCCGCATAGGCGACGTGTTGCCACTGGCAACCGCCGCAGTCACCGAAGTATGGACACGGAGGCGGCACCCGCTCGGCAGACGGCTCGAGTATCTGGGCGATTCGCGCTCTCATGAAGCGCGGATGTTCCTCGGTCACAACGACTTCAAGCGTGTCACCCGGGCATGCGTCTTCGACGAAGACGATTCTCCCGTCCTTGGCACGCGCGACTCCCGCTCCGCCGTATGCTAGGCTATCTATGACGACTCGCATGAGTGCTCCTTGTGTTGTGTGCTCTCCATGATAGCGGCAGTTGTTCGCCCCGGGCGTTTCAGTCCCCATCGCTCGCTGCCGATAGAGTATGGGTGCCCGATTGCGGGCATCTACTGTACTCGGGGCAGGGTAGCAGCCCTTTGGATCAGGAGGTCGTCCGGAATCGTGGCAGAGATTGGGATTCTCGTCGTGCACGACGACGCCGCGTACTTCGAGCGCGTCAGTAACGCGTGCCGGGCAGCGATTCCCGGTGCGGAGGTCTACAACTCGATATCGGGGCCGCGCGCCCTTGGCATCGCGAAGCAGCGCAAGCCTGCGGTGATCATCGCTGACGGCGACCTCGTCGGCATGGACGGCTATGCGTTCACCGCCGAGCTGAAGTCGGATCCTGACCTTTCGGACATCCCGGTGGTCATCGTCGCGTCGGCTCCTACGGAGGCGAGCGCGCTCAAGGCGCGTCAGGCGGGTGCAGCCGCACATCTGCCGATGGCGATCGAGATCGAGACGCTTGTCCAGAAGCTCGCATCGCTTGCTGCCGTCCAGCGTGGTCCGGTGCCCGAGCCCGCGCCAGCGGTTGTGGCCCGGGTCTCGGATAGCGACGGGTACGGCGCTCCGCAGCCGCCGCCCGAGGCGTACGGCGCACCCACAGCCGCAGCTTCGTCTCTACCCGCGCCGCAGCAATCGGCGTCCAGGGTCGAGACGCAAGCACCGCCGAACCCGGACAAGAGCGACGCGCCGCATATCGACGATTTGCTGCGCCTGATGATCGACCGCGGTGCCTCCGACCTGCATATCGCCGTGGGGAGCCCTCCCGGTATCCGTCAGCGCGGTGAGCTGCTGCCGATCGAAGGCGCCAAGATCCTGACGCCAAGGGACACGCAGGCCATGATCTTGGGGCTCCTCTCGGAGGTGCAACGTCAGCGCTTCGAGACCGAGCTCGAACTTGACTTCGCGTACAGCATACCGGGGCTTTCCCGGTTCCGCGCAAACGTCTTCCAGCAGCGCAACTCGATGGGCGCCGTCTTCCGCGTCATTCCGCTCAAGATCCCGACGATCGACGAGCTTGGTCTCCCGAAGGTCTGCCGGTTCCTTGCAGAGCGCCCACGTGGTCTGGTTCTTGTGACAGGGCCGACGGGCTCGGGTAAGTCGACGACGCTTGCCGCGATGATCGACCACATCAACGAGAGCCGCTCGGTCCACATCATGACGATGGAAGACCCGATCGAGTTCATGCACAGGAACAAGAAGGCGTACGTCAACCAGCGCGAGGTCGGCGAAGACACGCACTCGTTCGCCTCGGCGCTTAAGCGCGTCTTGCGCCAGGACCCGGACGTGATCCTGGTTGGCGAGATGCGCGACCTTGAGACCATCTCGGCGGCGATCACAGCGGCCGAGACCGGGCACCTCGTGCTGGCGACGCTGCACACGACTGGCGGACCCGCCACGATCGACCGCATCGTCGACGTGTTCCCGCCGCACCAGCAGCAACAGGTGCGCATGCAGCTCTCGGGCTCGCTCGAGGGAGTTCTCTCGCAGGTTCTGTTGCGTTCCACCGACGGCAAGAGCCGCGTGCTAGCGCTCGAGATCATGCTCGGCATTCCCGCTATCAGCAATCTGATACGTGAGGGCAAGACGCACCAGATGGCGAATATCATCCAGGGCGGTGCCGCGATGGGGATGCAGACGCTCGATCAGCATCTCAAGGCGCTGTGCCAGGCCGGTCGCATCACCTTTGAAGAGGCCGTGAGTAAGGCGCAAGAGCCTCGCGAGCTCGCGCAGATGCTCGGCCGGAAGCTGTAAGCCGGGTACACACTCTCAGGTCACAGAGAGGCCCGAGGCGCATGAAAGGGGCAGCACATGGATTCAGTTCGCGTTCGTTGGTCTTCGGGACGGCAGCTTATCGGTTGGGATGAGGCGGGTCACAGCGTCGTGATGGACGCTCCTGCCGCGTTCAAAGGTGAAGGTACCGGAACCCGTCCCGTCGAACTCGTTCTATACGCACTCGGCGGTTGCACCGCGATGGATGTGGTGTCGGTGTTGGAGAAGAAGCGTCAGCATCCCCGCGGTGTCGAGCTTGTCATCCAAGGGGAACAGCGCGAAGACGACTATCCGCACTACTACGAGCGAATCGACGTCCACTACATCGTGAAGGGCGCCGATGTCACTGAGGCGGCCGTGAAGCGGGCGATCGAGCTCTCCGAGGAGAAATACTGCTCGGTCAAGGGGATGTTCGGCCCACAAGTGGTCGTAACAACGTCGTACGAGGTCATCACAACTGAAAACGATGTCTGAACACCAGATCGCCGTACTGGCCGAAAGAGACGCGGTGGTCTTGCCCGTCTACAATGAGGCAGCCACGGTCGGCGCGGTTCTTGAGGCGGTTCGGGACGTCTTTGACGGTGTCGTGATCGTGATCGACGACGGATCCGCAGACGGCACGACCGAGATTCTCGGATCGCGCCGGGATATCGTGAGCGTGTGCCACCCGGAGAACCAGGGGTACGGGCGTTCACTCTCGGACGGCTTCGACATGGCGCGCGCCATCGGTGCCGAACGTGTAGTCACGATGGACTGCGACGGTCAGCACGAGCCGGCGCACATCCCGGCGTTCCTCGAAGCATTGTGCGAAGCCGATATCGTTTCCGGCAGCCGCTATCTGGCCGACAGCGAGCGCATCGGTCGCGCTCCGAAGAGCCGGCAGGCCGTGAACGAGCGGGTGACCGCCGAGATCAACGCGGTCACCGGTTGGGGCATCACGGACGCCTTCTGCGGCTTCAAGGCGTACACAGGTGACGCGCTGTCACGCGTGCATCTGGAAGTGCCCGGCTATGCGATGCCACTCGAGTTATGGGCGCGCGCCTGGCAGGCCGGGTTGCGCGTGCGGGAGTTGCCTGTCGAACGAATATACTTCGATGGCGACCGCTCGTTCGGGGAGGATCTTGATGACCCCGAGCGCCGCCTCGCGTATTACCTGCGTGTATGGACCCAGACGTTGGAGGAGGGGCGTGATGGTTGATGTCGTATGCGTTGGTGCGCATCCCGATGACGTCGAGATCGGCATGGGCGCGACTGTCGCGAACATGCTCCGAGACGGGATGAGCGTGGCTATCATCGACTTGACGAACGGTGAGCCGACCCCATACGGGACGCCCGAGAGCCGTGCCGCCGAGAGCGCCGCCGCCGCGGCGGCCCTTGGCGTTCAGAGGCGAACGCTTGGTATGCCGAATCGGTATCTGTTCGATTCGGTGGAGGCTCGAACGGAGCTTGCGGAGATATTTCGAGAATTGCGACCGCGTGTGGTGTTCGCTCCTTATCCGGCAGATGCGCATCCAGACCACATCGCGGCCTCAGCCATCGTCGTCGGGGCTCGGTTCTACGCGAAGTTCACAAAGACCGGCATGAGCGGCGAGCCGCACTATCCTGCCCGCCTGTATCACTACATCGCGGTCCATCTGGCGCTGCACGTGAAGCCTTCGTTCATCGTCGCCGCTGGCGAGGCGGACCTGGCCGCCAAATTGGATGCGGTTCGCGCGTACCGTTCGCAATTCGAAGCGAACCCGGCGAATGCCTCCGTTATCGGCATGATCGAGACTCGCGCCAGCTACTGGGGCGGTCTTGTCGGTGCGGTGGCGGGGGAGCCGTTCTTCGCGGCCGAGGAGATCGGCGTTCGCGCTATCCGGGACCTGGTGTAGCGCCATGCGGGTCAGGCGGCATACACCGGTGGGGCACGGCGAGGTCCTCACGGAGCCTGTGTACGAGGAATGGGCCGGGATCGCAGCCTCGAACGCGGCCCAAGCGGCAACGTGGGAGGGGTCGATCGCTGGCATGCCGATCGGGGCCTTCCGGACGCTTGCGCGCACCGAGGCGCTTGCGCTTGCCGATTCGTTCTCGGCATCGCTCGGCGTTCCGGTGGCGCATCCTGGCGACGCCAGCGGGCTGATCGTCATGACCGGCCATCAGCCGGAGCTGTATCATCCGGGCGTGTGGGTGAAAGACTTCTTGCTACAGCGGCTGGCCGATGAGATCGGAGCGACAGGGATCGACGTTGTCGTTGACTCGGACGGATTCGATCGGGTCGAGCTCAGGACGCCGTGCTTCAGCACGGGCGTGGGCAGGTGCGCGGCCGTGCTCGCCGAGTCCGGGCCGGACGGCTGTTACGCGTGCACCCCGTCGCCGAGCGAGCGCGAGGTCGCCGCGTTCCGCGAGGCCGGATGCGAGGCTCTTGAGACGCTGCCGGCTCCGGCGCTGCTGCGGCATTTCGGATGCTTCTGTGACGGTCTGGCATCCGCCTGTGCCGAGAACGAGGACCTTGCCTCGGCGATAACCGTGGCGCGCCGACGGTACGAAGCGCGTGCGGGCACCACGTATCTTGAGCTGCCGCTCACGCGACAGGCGCGGACATCGTCGTTCCGACGGTTCGTGACGCATCTAACGCTTGATGCCGCTCGGTTCGCGCAGGCGTACAACAGCGAGCTGGCCGCGTTCCGCGAGCGAACAGGGACCCGATCTCAGGCGCAGCCGTTTCCCGATCTTGACGTCTCTTCCGAACTCGTGGAGTTGCCGCTGTGGCTCGCCGCCGACGGTAGGCGCCGCACCGTCTGGGCCCGCACGGGCGACGCGCCCGCGCTGCTCGCCGACGGCGAGGTGATCGTGGCATTGGGTGCCGAGCCGGACGTGGCGCTTGCGCGGCTTTCCGCGGCCGAACTCACGATCGCTCCGAAGGCGCTTGCGCTCACGCTCTTCGAGCGCCTGTTCGTCGCGGACATGTTCATCCACGGCGTGGGCGGTGGCCGTTACGACCAGGTCACCGACGGGGTCATCGCGCGATTCTTCGGCTTCGAGCCTCCACGGTTCGCTGTGGCCTCGATGACGCTCTATCTGCCACTCGGAGCGCACGAGGTGACCGACGCTGAGGTGGCCGAGGTCGAGCAGCAGCTGAACCGTCTGGCACATAATCCCGATCAGTTCCTGGGAGAGATGGAGTTCGAGAGCATCGCGGAACGAGAGCGCGTGACCGCGCTTGCTGCCGAGAAGTGCGACCTTGTCCTCGCTATCGCCGAGCCCGACGCTGACAAGAAGACGATCGGTGCCCGTATACGCGAGGTGAACGCCGAGATGGCCACCCTGATGGAGCCGTTCGTCCGCGAGATCAAAGCGGAACTCGATGAGCTGAATACGCTCAGAGATGCGAGTGAAGTGCTGACCGACCGCACCTACCCGTTCTGTCTGTGGGATCCGCTGGAGGTCGCAGACAAGGTTCGATGAATCCGGCATGGCTTGTGCTGCCAAGCGGTGTATCATAAAGCCGAATCTGACACGGTGATCTGCCGTGTGCCGAGTGGAAGGATAGTAAGCATGGGCAAACCGGTTGTCGACCCTGATCTGTGTACTGCCTGTGGTATCTGCGTCGATGAGTGCCCCACGAGTGCTCTCGATCTTGATGATGTCGCGGTCCTTGCCCGGCCTGAGGACTGCACCGAGTGCGGTACGTGCGAAGACGTGTGCCCGAACGAGGCGATCAAGCTCTCCTAGCAGGCATCGTGAACCGCTCACAGAAAGAAGGCCGGGCGCTCGCCCGGCCTTCTTTCTGTGAGCGGTTCAGCCTCTGGGCCCCATCCGATCGGCGATGTAGAGCTTGGGTTCCTCCCCACGGAGCATTCCAACGAACCGTTTGTGATGCGCGGAGTACACCAGGAGTCCCATGGCAAGCGCGAACGGCCAGTCGGTTGAATGCAGCAGCAAGGCGACCGTGGGGAGCGCGAGCGCGCCGGCAACCTGGCCTGCCATCATATATCTGGTGAGGGCGATGACCAGCAAGCCGATGACGATGACTGCGACAGCGTAGCGCCAATCGTATGCGAACAGCGCGCCCGCGCCTGCGGCCAGACCCTTGCCGGTGCGCGTGAAGGCGCGCTTCTTGATCGCCATCCACGCCGAGTAGTTGTGACCGATGACGGCTCCGGCGAAGGCCACCTGCCGCGCTCCGGCCGCGAGCGTCTCGGCGCCCCCGAGCGATCGGATAAGTGCGGGCATCACAAGAACAGGAACGAAGCCCTTGAGGAGGTCCAAGAACATGGCAATGGCGAACCAGCCCCACGAGCCTGTCGTCCGTCGAACGTTCATGGCGCCGACGTTGCCCGTGCCATGCGTCGTGATGTCTTGTCCTGTGACAGCCCGTGCGATCATGTAGGCGAACGGTATCGAGCCAATCAGGTAGGCTGCCAACGCGACCGCGAGCACGCTCGGAAGCGCGCTCATCGCGCTGCCCTCGGGACGATGCATTCGATGGCGGCAGATGCCATTGCGATCTCATAGCGGGGTTCGTACAGGACCTCGCCGTCGATCTGCGCGGGAATCGGCCGGTCGCCCTGGATGCTGAGCGTGGTATGGCGGGACATGTGGACGGGGCGCATCTTGGTGTGCTTGCCCGCAATGACGAAGGGGAGGCGCATCAGTGCCTGCGGGAGCGAGAGTGGATCTATCATGCAGACGTCGAAGAGGCCGTCGTCTGGCACGGCGTCAGGAGTGATGAAGAAGCCGCCGCCGTACGTGGGCCCCTGGGTCACAGCGATGATGAGCGTGTCACGTTCGACGGGTTCAAGCCCGTCGAACGAGATCTTCACGTGCAGGCTACCGAGGTCGTTGAAGAGCACATGCAAAAGCGCTGTCAAGTACAACCACAGTCCCGATCGCTTTGTGGCGACCTTGTACTCCACCGCCTTTGCGGTGACCTTCGCGTCAAGCCCGGCGGCGAAGCTGTTGTTGAAGTAGACGCCGTTGCAACACCCGATGTCGAAACGCTTACGAACGCCGGTGCCGAGCACAAGCGCCGCCTCGGCAAGATCGGAGGGGATACCGAGTGTGCGGCGTGTGTCGTTGCCCGAGCCGGTGGGGAGCAGACCGAGTGCCGGTCTTGTTTCGGCAGGAAGCGTCATGAGACCGTTCAGGACCTCATGCGCCGTTCCGTCGCCGCCCACAGCGACGACCACATCGTAGTCACTCGCAGCCGCCGCGAGATCCCCGGCGTGACCGGTGTGCTTGGTCGTCGCGGACTTATGGGGCATGCTCGACAGTAGCTGCTCGACGACGGGAATCAGTGCGGCGGTCTGCCCGTGGCGTGCCTCTGGATTGATGATGACGAGCGTGCGGCCAAGAGACATCCGCTCTCCTCGGTTTAATGGGCCATGACTTCTGCATAAGCGCGGAGGCGCGTTCGCTGTGCTTCAGGATAGCGGGTGCCACGCAGGTTGGAAACGGGTTCATTTCTGTGCTACTGTTCTCAGGCGGCTCGCCGGAGTCCGCGCGCCTCCTTAGCTCAGGGGATAGAGCGTCTGCCTCCGGAGCAGAAGGTCACAGGTTCGAATCCTGCAGGGGGCACCAACCCGGAAATGACGAAGGCCCGGCCATCGAGGTCGGGCCTTCGCTGCGCTACTAGGATAAACTAGTGTTCCTCGGTCTTGTGCTTTTCGTGCTGCTCGATGATCTTTGCGGCCATTTCGCGTGGGACGTCCTCGTACGAATCGATGGAAATGGTGTATGACCCGGTGCCGCTCGACAGCGATCGGAGCAGTGGCGAGTAGTGCACCACTTCTGCGTAAGGCACCTGAGCGCGGATCTTCTGGCCGCCCGACGCTGTCGGCTCCATGCCAAGGATCCGGCCGCGACGCGAGGACATATCTCCCATGACCGCGCCGGCGTATGCGTCGGGAACCTCGATCACGAGGCTCGCGATGGGTTCAAGCAGCACCATGTCGGCCTTCTCGGCAGCCGCTTTGAAGCCGATGCGAGCCGCGGTGCGGAAAGCGATTTCCGAAGAGTCGACAGCGTGGTACGAACCGTCGTAGACAGCGACCTTGACATCGCTCATCGGGTACCCCGCGAGGACCCCATGCACCATGGTGTCCTGCACGCCCTTGTCGATGGCCGGGATGTATTGACGTGGGATTCGCCCACCCACGATCTCGTCGACGAACTCGTAGCCACTGCCGGGGTTGGGCTCGAGGCGTAGCCAGCAGTCGCCGAACTGACCGCTGCCGCCGGTCTGTTTCTTGTGACGCCCCTGCGCCTGCGCGGTCTTGCGAATCGTCTCCCGATACGGAATGCGCAATTCCTGCAGCTCCGCCTCAACATGGAACCGTTCGCGCAGCCGGCTCAGCACGACATCGACCGCTGTGTCGCCAAGTGCCGAAAGAACTGTTTGGTGCGTTTCTTCGTCACGGCGAAGCTTCAGCGACGGTTCCTCATCGACGATAGACTTGAGCGCAGTTCCCAACTTGTCCTCGTCGGCCTTGGTCTTGGCGACGATGGAAACCGGGAAGAGCGGCTCGGGAGTGGGCAGTGCTGAGAACGCGATGTCGCCTCGAGCGGAAAGCGTGTCATTCGTGAGCGTTTCCGTGAGTTTCGGCAAGACGGCTATGTCTCCTGCCGGAACCGCGTCGATGTCGACGGAGTCTTTGCCGACCAGCTTCAGAATGTGTCCGACCCGCTCCTTCTTGCCAGTGCGCGAGTTGATGAGCTCGGCGTTGGGCCTGAGCGTGCCCGAAACGACCTTCACGAAGCTCAGCCGCCCGACGTAAGGATCGGAAAGCGTCTTGAAGACGTGTGCCGCGACGTCTCCATCGACGCTGAACGGGACCTCCGCGCCGTCGACGGTGACGAGTGGGCCGTGCGCGGTCGGCTGCGGGAAGAACGTGACGATGTCGTCCATGAGGTCTTCGACGCCCTGGAGCGTGGTGGCCGAGCCAACGAAGACTGGGATGAACAATCCCTGGGCGATAGCCTTATCGAGAAGTCTCTCCAGCTCTTCTTGGCTGAGACGTTCACCCTCGAGGTACTTCTCCATGAGTTCGTCGTCCGCTTCCGCGACGAGTTCGGTGAGTTTCTCGCGGGCGGCCTCGGCGGCTGCGGCCATGTCGGGAGGGATCTCGAGCGTCTCTTCGGCGTCGGCCTCGTGGTGGTAGGCGGTCATGCGGATGATGTCGACGACACCCCTGAACGTGTGCTCGGAGCCGATGGGCAGCTGAACGGCGCCTACGCGGTGACCGAATGCGCGCTCAAGCGCTGACATCGCAGCGTCGAAGTCCGCGTGTTCCTTGTCCATGCGGTTGATGAACACCGCTCGAGCGATGCGCATCTCCGAAGCGTGTTTCCAAAGCCGGACCGTCTGGACCTGGGGTCCCGAAACGGCGTCGACGACGAAGAGCGCCATCTCGGCCGCTTCCATGCCAGCGATGGCATCGCCGATGAAGTCCGCGTAGCCGGGGGTGTCGATGATATTGACCTTGACGCCGTTATGCTCGACAGGAGCAAGAGCGAGATTGATCGTCATCTTGCGCTTGATCTCTTCGGCATCATAGTCGAGCGTGGAATGGCCCTCATCGACGCTGCCGAGGCGTTTCGTCTGTCCCGCCATGAAGAGCATTGCCTCGGCAAGGGATGTCTTCCCCGCGCCTCCATGGCCCACCAGGACGACGTTGCGAACCTTCTCGGTGCTGGACGCTCCCATGAGCATCGCCTCCTTTAGGACGGATGATCGCAGAAGATCGCGCACCCGGGTCCCACGCCTGCGGAATCCGGGCGAAGAGCTACCGATCGCCAAACGCCGGACAACACCCGGCAATCACAGACGATAACACACGTGTACGTGTGTTATCAGCCAGCACCGCGTCGCTCGGCCGTCCTGCGCGCCAGACCGGGGGACTGCTAGAATGGAGCGGTTTGAACGGCACGGTACAGGCACGACAGGACGCCCGGATGGCGATGTGAGCACGACCACCGGAGCGATGAAACCAGCGTCAACACAGGCCGAGCGGCAAACGGCTGAGTCGACATCGACACCGGAGGAGGGCAACATGCACGTGTCCGACGTGAACGTGAACGGAAACGAGGTCGCGATCATAACGACCAAGCGCGGTGTCATCAAATTCAAGTTCTACCCCAAGGACGCGCCGAACCACGTGGCCTCGTTCATCGAACTCGCGCGCGCGGGCTTCTACGATGGCACGACCTTCCACCGCGTCGAGCCCGGGTTCGTGATTCAGGGCGGCGATCCGTACTCAAAGACAGGCGCTGGCCCGGTTGGCGCGGGTGGTCCTGGATACAACCTCAAGGCCGAGTTCAGCAAGCAGCCCCATGTTCAAGGCGCCGTCGCCATGGCACGCTCTCAGAGTCCTGACTCGGCTGGGTCGCAGTTCTACATCTGCCTCGCGCCTGCGCCGTTCCTGGACGGCAAGTACACGGTTTTCGGGCAGGTCATCGAGGGGATGGACGTGGTCCAAGCCACACAGGTGGGCGACATCATGGAGTCGGTCCGCATCGAGGAAGGTAAGTAGCGCCGGGAGGCGATCGTGGACAAAACGCATCTGGCAGAGGCTGCGGCAGCGTACGCGGCCGAAGACTGGCGTACTGCCGCCAGGGAGTACCTGGCGGCGGCTGGCGACGGAGGCCCCGGGAGCGGTGAGGCATTCCATCTCGCGGGAAACGCACTCATGCGGCTGAAGCGGTTCGATGATGCCGCGAACGTGTACGAGCGGGCGCTCCAGGATCACGAGTACACCAAGACCGGTCCGCTAAACGCCAATCTTGGCAGGGCGCTGTGCAACGCCGGTATGCATCAGCGTGCGCTTGCCGCGTATCAGCGCGCGCTGGACGACCCGTCGTACACATCAAGGTACAAGGCGCTTCAGGGACTCGCCGGGGCTCAATTCGAGGTCGGTCTTATCGAGGATGCCGGCGATTCGTACCGTCGAGCGGCGCTTGACGATGCGAATCCCAATCCCGGTACGGCGCTCAACAACCTTGGCCTGTGCTTCATGGCTCTCGGGCGACCAGCGGATGCCGTAGAGGCGTATCGTGCGGCGGTCGAACTCGAAGGATACACCGGCCGAGGTCGGGCGGCCGCGAACATGGGTCTCGCCTACGCGGCGCTCGGGCGGCACCAGGACGCCGTGAAGGCGTTCGATCGTGCGAGCGAGGAATTCGGATACCCGCTGAGCGGCGCTTCAGCGGCTGCCGCCGATGCATCGCGCGCTGCACTTGAATCGCCGCAGGTTGTCGAAGGTTGGAGCACCGGTGAGATGTCTCCCGTCGTCGAGGGCGGCCCCAAACCCGATGCTGCCTCGACGTTCTTCACCCGGACCGACGAAGAGATGCGTGTCGTTGACCGCGAGGCGCGAAAGACGGAGCGCAGGCAGCACAAAGCCGGGAAGAGGGAGTGGGTCGGTGTTGTGGTCTGGGTCTCAGGCGCGCTCATCGTGGTGGGAGCGATCGCTTTTGCGTGGCTGAGCGGAGTCGGCTATCCCACCCAGACCATGACGGTCAAAGGGTTACTCGACGCGCATCGTGGCGGCAAGGCGGTCGAGTCGTATTGGGTCGCTGTTCCCTCGGCCGACGTTGAAAAGGAGATGAGCAATCTTCCTCCGAAATTCGCGTCGTACAGCGTACAGGACATCGAGCGCAGCGCGAAGACCTCAACGGTCGATGTGACCGTCGTTTTGGACAAGGGTGCGCCGCTCACGTACCGTGTATCGCTCGTTCGCGAGGGCGTGGGCTGGAAGGTCAACGGCGTGACGAACGACTGGCGATCCACGGGTTCCGGTTCGTAGGAGTGAATGCAGGAAATCGGTTGCGAGCGACGAACCTGTTTCGAGTGATGTGACAGTGTCCGCCATTACAAGGAAGCGGTGCATGTGATTCAAAAGACGTACGTGATGATCAAACCCGATGCTGTCGCTCGGGGCCTGGTCGGCCGCATACTCGGCCGGATCGAGGCGGTTGGCCTGAAGATCGATCGAATGGAGCTGGGCGTGGTGACCCCTAAGCAGGCCACCGCGAACTATGCCGAGCACGTCGGTAAACCGTTCTACGATGGGCTCGTGTCGTATATCACGTCGGGTCCTGTCGTGAAACTGCAGATCTCCGGCGAGGCAGCTGTGCCCGTCATGCGCAAACTCATGGGCGCCACGAATCCCGCCGATGCCGCGCCCGGTACTATTCGCGGCGACTTCGGACTATCGCTCGATGCGAACATCATCCATGGTTCCGATTCTCCCGAGAGCGCCGAGCGCGAGCTTTCGATCTTCTTCGGGTGAGCGTTGGCGCACCGAAGGCCGTCGTTGGAGGTGCGTGGAGGACTCCATGCGTGTTCTGGCCTGTGGGTCAGCCGTTCGCGGGAATAGAGATGCCGTTCGGGGCGGGCGGACGCTGTCTGGCAGGAGGCTGTTGCCGACGAAGCGAAGCTCGTACCTTCAAGTGATGAACGGCGAAGATAGAGGGTGGGTGCTTGAGTAAGGCGGCGTTCAAGGGTGGGGTGCATCCTCCCGAACACAAAGAGGCTACCGCCTCTAGCCCGATCGAAAGGGGGCCGGTACCCGGCAGACTGGTCGTTCCGATGAGCCAGCATCTGGGTGCTGCATGTATCCCACAAGTGGCTGTCGGCGACAGCGTACGGCGCGGCGAGATCGTCGGCTCGGTGGATGCCGCGGTGAGTGCGCCGGTGCACAGCCCGGTCGACGGCGAGGTCACCGCCATCGCATCGAGCCTCACAACCGGAGGGGGCCATGCCACCTGCGTGGTCATAACGCCTCTCGCCGAGCAAGACTTCGACGCGTTTGTGCCGGTTCCGGAGGGCGATGTGCGGGCCAGAGTGGGATCAGCCGGCATCGTCGGGTTGGGCGGTGCGGCGTTCCCTTCGGCGGTCAAGCTGAGCCCGCCGAAGGGCGTCGTGGTCCACACGGTGATCCTGAACGGTTGCGAATGCGAGCCGTATCTGACGTGCGACCACCGCCTGATGGTCGAGTCGCCCGGGCGCGTCCTCGCCGGCGCACGAATCATCGCCGAGACGGTCGGGGCGAAACGCGTTGTCATCGGAGTTGAGGAGAACAAGCCTGACGCGATCGCGGCGTTGGACAGCCTTGCCGGCGATGGAGTGGAAGTGCGATCGCTCGTGACGCGCTATCCGCAGGGCGCGGAAAAGCAGCTTATCTGGGCGTTTCTAAGGACTGAGGTTCCGCACGGGAAGCTTCCGGCTGCGATAGGGGCGCTGGTTCACAATGTGGCCACCGCTGCTGCCATAGCTGACGCAGTAGAGCTACGCAAGCCGCTCATGGAGCGCGTGGTGACCGTCACGGGACGGGTCGCTCGGCCGGGTAACTATCGCGTGCTGCTGGGGACGTTGGTGAGCGATCTTATCGAGTTCGCCGGAGGTTTCAGCGGCGACGTGGGTCGCGTGGTGGCTGGTGGGCCCATGACTGGTTTGGCGCTCGCGGATCTTGACGTACCGATCAGCAAGGGGACGTCCGGGATCGTTGTGTTTGGCCCAGATGAGATCGCGCCGCTCGTCCAGGGCGACCAGCCCTGCATACGATGCGGGCGGTGTGTGGCCGGTTGTCCGATGTCCCTGCAGCCGTTCGCGATCGCGACTCACGCCAACAGGCGGGATTGGATCACTGCCGAGACACTCCACCCGATCGACTGCATCGAGTGCGGTGTCTGCGCTTACTCGTGCCCGACCCGTCGACCGTTGCTTCAGCTCATCCGGCTCGCGAAGTCCGCGGTCATGGCGAAGGGAGCGGCGCTGTGAGCGAACCGAACGAAGCTGCCGCCTCGCTTTCAGTGGCTTCGTCGCCACACATCACGACGCCCGTGACGTGCACTCATATCATGCTCTGGGTCGTCGCGGCGCTTGCTCCCGCGATGATCTGGGCAATGGTGAGCATGGGATGGCCCGCGATACGGGTCTTCGGTTTGTGCATCGGCTCCGCACTCGGCACCGAAGCCGCCTGGAATGCGATTGCCAAGAAACCTCAGACGCTCCTCGACGGGAGCGCGCTTGTGACCGGCATTCTGCTGGCCATGTGCATGCCGCCGATGCTGCCGTGGTGGATGGCTGTCGTATCGGGATTCATCGCCATCGCGCTTGGCAAGATGGTCTTCGGCGGGCTGGGTTGGAATCTCTTCAACCCCGCGCTTGTCGGAAGAGCGTTCGTCTTGATGTCATGGGCCGGCGTGCTTTCGAAGCTGCCAGACAAGGGCTGGTTCAGGACGCTCGATATCCCGGCGGCAGGTGGCCTGGACGCCATCAGCGGAGCCACACGGCTTGCGGTCGCGGCTACGGATCGCGCCGCCTCCGGCGGGTACGGATTCGTTCTCTCAGCACAGTACCAGCCGTTGTTGTGGCGCAACCTGGAGGGTTCGCTCGGCGAGGTGTCGGCTGCGCTGCTCATTCTTGGCGGGCTGGTGTTGCTTGCAAAGGGCATCATCGACTGGCGTATACCGGCGGGCTACATCGGCGCCATGGGTCTGCTCTCATGGGCGTTCGGTTCCGACCCCATCTTCAACGTGCTCGCCGGTGGCGTCTTGCTGGGAGCCTTCTTCATGGCGACCGACTACGTATCGTCGCCGATGACAAAGAACGGCAAGCTCCTCTATGGCATCGGGTGCGGCGTGTTCAATGCGGTCGGTCGCTTCTACGGTCCTGCACCGGAATCCACGACCTTCGCGATCCTGTTCATGAACGGGCTTGCGCCGCTCCTCGACAAGCTGTTCGTGCCGAGGACGTTCGGGTGGGTGAAGCGTCATGAAGAGTAGTCCGTTACGGCTGATCGTGTCGGTGCTCGTGACCTGCGTGATCGCGGCCGCCTCGCTCGCGGCCACGTACAGTGTCACGGCGCCGCTGATAGCGGCGCAGGACAAGGCAGCCGAGGTGGACGCGCTCAAGACGGTGCTTCCTGAGGCGGTGAGCTTCGAGCCGGTCGACGCCGCCACGCTCAAGGACGCTGAGGCTGTGGTCAGTGACGAAAAGGTGGATGCGGTCTACCGTGCACTGGACGGGTCCTCCGTCCCGATCGGCTGGGGAATCAAGGTAGCCTCTCGCGGATATGGCGGCTATATAAACATGGTTTTGGGTTTGGACAGCGATGGGAAAGTGACGGGGCTTACGATACTCAGCATGAACGAGACGCCCGGGCTGGGGTCGCGCGTGAAGTCAGAACCGTGGTTCCTCGGACAGTTCCTGAAGCTCAAGCCCGGCTACACGGAGAAGGACGTCAAAAGCCTCGACACGATCAGCGGTGCGACCAAGTCATCGCGAGGAGTGCGAAACAGCGTGATAGCGGCCGGCCTCATCTACGAGAAGGTGCTTAAACAGGCGGGGGAGATACGCTGATGAAGGCATGGCTCAAGGTGTTTAAGGACGGCCTGTCGATCGAGAACCCGCTGACGGTCTTGATGATCGGACTCTGCGCGACGCTCGCCGTCTCCACACAGGTGCAGGGGTCGGTCTTCATGGGCATCGCTGTGATCTTCGTCCTCGTGATGAGCAACGCTTTGATCGCGATGTTCCGCAAGCTCATCCCCAACGAGGTGCGCATCCCCATCTTCATCGTGATCATCGCGTCGTTCGTGACGGTTGTCGACCTGTTCATGAAGGCGTTCTTCCCGCCTATCTACGCGGTGCTGGGGATATGGATTCCGCTCATCGTCGTGAACTGCATCATCCTCGGCAGGGCAGAGGGATTCGCGTACCACAACACGGTCTGGCTATCGGTCGCTGACGGTCTTGGCATGGGCCTCGGCTACACGACCGTTCTTGTTGGTCTGGCGTTCATTCGCGAGCTCTTTGGCAGCGGGAAGGTCGACCTCTTCGGGGCGACGATCCTTCGCATGCCCGGTGCTTACGAACCGCCAACCATCCTGATGTTGTTCCCCGGGGCGTTCATCATCTTCGGCTTCATCATCGCCTTCACGCGTTGGCTCAACCAACGATCGGCTACCAGGAAGGGGGCATAGCGTGTCAGTCCTCAGCCACTACATGTTGCTGTTCATCGGCGCCGCGCTGATCAATAACATCCTGCTGACGCGGTTCATCGCGCTGTGCTCGTTCTTCGGCATCTCGAACAATATGAACACGGCGATCGGCATGAGCGCCGCTGTCGTGTTTGTCATGATGATGGCCAGCACAACAACGTGGTTGGTCTGGAAGTTCCTCTTGGTGCCCCTTAACGTGGGGGAGTTTCTGTACATTCCCGCGTTCATCCTGGTCATTGCCGCGCTCGTGCAGTTCGTTGAGATGTATCTCCGCAAGTACAGCCCGGTGCTCTATCGCGCCATGGGTATCTACCTTCCATTGATAACGACCAACTGCGCCGTGCTCGCTGCCGCGACCGAGGTGGCGAAGCCGGGCTTCTTCAAGATGGCGATGACCTATAACTACACCCTGGGCGAAGCGCTGATCTACACGCTTGGCGTCGCCGTTGGGTATGGCTTCGCCCTTATCGCATTCACGGCGCTGCGGGAGCGGCTCGATATCGCTCCCGTGCCCAAGGTACTCAAGGGCACCCCCATCTCGTTCATCTCCGCGGGGCTGCTCTCACTCGCGTACGTCGGTTTCGCCGGCTGGTTTGGGCTGTAGGGGGAACCGAGGATGCTACTGACGATCATCAAGGCCGTCGCGGCGCTCGCAGGGCTTGGCGTGCTGGCGGCCTCTATGCTTTCTATCGCTTCTCAGCAGTTCCACGTCGAGGTCGATTCGCGCGTGGAGGCGGTAGCGGCGGCGCTGCCTGGCGCGAACTGCGGTGCGTGCGGGAACCCTTCGTGCTTCGCCGTGGCCGAGGCCATCGTTGCTGGAGCGCTGCCTGTCACGTCATGTGTGGCCGGCGGGCAAAGCGTCGCCGAAGCGATCGCTGGTCTCATGGGGTCCGGCGCTTGCGAAGTCGTGGCCGTGGTTGCCGCCCGCCATTGCGGCGGCGGCGCCAGCGTGCTTCGCACGTACGAGTACGGTGGTGTGCAGAGCTGTAACGCCGTTGTGCGGTTGGCCGGCGGTCCGCTGGCGTGCTCCTCGGGGTGCTTTGGTTATGGAGACTGCGTGCGCGCGTGCCCCTTCGATGCGATGTCGCTCGACGAGCGCGGTCTGCCGGTGATCGACACCGCCGCATGCACCGGTTGCGGGATTTGCGTGCGTGAGTGCCCGAGAGGCCAGATCTCATTGCTGGAACTCGTGCCGGAAGCCGCGCCGGTCGTCGTGCGGTGCAACGCTCACGATAAGCCCAAGGACCGGAAGAAGGCGTGCTCGGCGTGCTGTATCGCATGCAAGAAGTGCGAGAAGGAGTGTCCGTCCGACGCCGTACACGTCGTGGATCTGCAGGCAGTCATCGACTATACGAAGTGCACCGGGTGCGGAACCTGCGTTAAGGTCTGTCCGCAGAAATGCATCGATCTGTACGCCGGACCAGTGCGCAGTATGGACTATGACGGGAAGGGCCCTGCTGCCGTGTCTGCGCCGGATGCGGTCGGAGCCGCCTCAGGGAGTAGCACGTGAACCGGGCCGATATCATTCTCACCGTCGTCGTGATGCTTCTTGCGCTGGCGCTTGGTCCGGCGGTTCGGGCGGCGAGCGGGCTCATGCCTGCGTCGACCGTCACCATCTCGTGCCCGGCAGGGACAACGACGGTACCCCTCGGCGCGGAGCGAACGCTTATGATTGCAGGCAACGGCGGTCCGGTCGTGGTGACGGTTCATCAGGGCTCCGTAGCCGTGCTCGAATCGTCGTGTCCCGACCACGTCTGTGTTCACACCGGGGCGATCTCGCGTTCGGGCGAGGCGATTGTCTGCGTGCCGAACGGTGTTACGGTGCGCGTGGGGGGTGAACCCAGCGATGGACTCGACGCTGTCGCGCGATAGAGCGCTCGCGCTCAGGGCGCCTGCCGGCACGAGGCGTCTTGTAAAGGCCGGCGTGCTCCTTGCGGGCGCGAGCGTCTTGGGTCTTCTCGAGGCCGCCATCGCGTCGCCGATCCCGGGAGTCCGCTTCGGCCTCGCAAACATCGCCGTTATGGTTGCGCTGGTGTCGCTCGGGGAAGGTCCCGCACTTACCGTGAGTCTCTTGCGCGTGGGTGTGGTCGGCCTTGCCACCGGCAGTCTGCTGGGGCCAACGTCGCTGCTGGCGATCAGCGGAGCGTTGGCATCGTGGGCCGCCATGTCCGTCGCTCTCAGAAGTCGGGTTGGCTTCTCGCTGGTGGGTGTGTCAATCGCGGGCGCGACGGCGCACGTAGCTGCTCAGTTCGCCGCCGCGGCCCTCATGACCGGCGCGGCGGGAGTGGTTCTCATTGCTCCTCCGGCACTGCTCGCGAGCCTCCCCTTCGGCATCGCAACGGGTTTCGCAGCCCGGCTCGTCATCTCCCGGCTGGAAGGCAGTGCACGTACGGGGAGATGACGAGAGGGGGTCGGGTCGATGGCGCCGCGCCTAGTGGGTCGAGAGTTCCTAGCGCGTGAGCTCTTGCTGGATGGACGTCCGGATGCCGTGTCCGATGCGGCGTTGGTGGCTCTTGTGCTGGGGGAGACCGACGAGCAACTTGGGCGCAGCGTCCTTCAGGAACACCCAATACCGCATGGGCTGTGGCGCATCCGTGCCGAGGATCTGTGTGCGCACGGTGGAGTCGGCCCGGCGCGCGCGGCGTCGTTGCTCGCGTGCCTTGAGTTGGGCAGACGAGCGGCATGCTGGAGCGGAGAAGCGCGTCCGACGATCTCCACGCCCGAGGACGTCGTACGTCTGTGCGGTCCGCAGCTGGCCGGGATGGATCGCGAGTACTTCTGGGCGCTGGCGCTCAACACCAAAAACCAGCTCATCAAGACCGTCGAGGTATCGATCGGCAGCTTGAACGCATCGATCGTGCATCCGCGTGAACTATTCAAGGAGGCCGTGCATCTCTCCGCGGCCTCGGTCGTTGTCGTCCACAACCATCCCAGCGGCGATCCAACGCCCTCTGGTGCCGACACGCAGCTCACGCGGCGTCTCGTTCGGGCAGGGGACGTGCTGGGAATCGAGGTCCTGGACCACGTGGTCATCGGTGACAACGGCGCGCACGCGAGCATGCGCGAGCTCGGGCTCATGTGAGGAACTCCGGTTCAAATACCACCGCCGACCTGCGGTGTTGCTATACTGCTTCTTGCCGCGCCGCGTCTCGGCCGGTCAGTCTATGCTAGACTCAGGTGTGGTATGCGTCTTCGCGCGCGATAGCGGTGTGCCAATCGCGCGCTTTGCGTGCGCTTCCGCCTCTCCGGTTGTCAGGGGAAGCGTGATTGCGAAAGGAGAGCGCTTTGTCGCTTGTCGATATGTTCTTCAATTCGTGGGCCAGCGACATGGCTGTCGACCTGGGGACGGCGAACACGCTCGTGTCCGTCCGTGGGCGCGGCATCGTGCTGATCGAGCCCTCGGTCGTAGCGGTTGAACGGGACACGAAGCGCGTGCTGGCCGTGGGTATCGAGGCGAAGCGTATGCTGGGCCGCACCCCCGGAAGCATCGTCGCCATCCGTCCGCTCAAAGACGGCGTCATCGCTGACTTCGAGGTCACAGAAGCGATGCTGCGCTACTTCATCAATAAGACGCGCGTCAAGCGGTTTCCGTGGCAGCCGAAGCCTCGCGTGGTCGTGTGCGTCCCATCCGGTGTGACAGAAGTGGAGAAGCGCGCGGTCTTCGAGGCGACCATGCAGGCGGGTGCCCGCCAGGCGTACCTTATCGAAGAGCCGATGGCGGCGGCGATCGGCGCGGGTCTGCCCATCCAGGAGCCGACCGGCAACATGGTCGTTGATATTGGTGGTGGCACGACCGAAGTCGCGGTGATCTCGCTCGGGGGCATCGTCGTGTCCCAGTCGATCCGCATCGGCGGCGACGAGTTCGACGAGGCGATCATCGCCCACATCAAGAAGGAGTACAACATACTGATCGGTGAGCGCACTGCCGAGGAGATCAAGTTCGAGATCGGCTCGGCATATCCACTTGCTGAGGAACTCGATGTCGAGGTTCGTGGTCGCGATCTTCTCAGCGGCTTGCCACGTACCGTCCAGCTTTCATCCGAAGAGATCAGAGTCGCCGTTGACGAGCCCACGCAGGCGATCGTCTCGGCGATCAAAGGTACCCTTGAGAAGACGCCGCCGGAGCTGGCGGGCGACATCATGGAATACGGCATCGTGCTCACCGGCGGTGGCGCGCTGCTCAAAGCGCTTGACGATCGTATCCGCTATGAAACCGCGATGCCGGTCCATGTCTCAGAGAACGCACTCATCAACGTCGTCCTCGGATCGGCGATGGCCCTTGAGGAGATCGACGTACTCAAGAAGGTCCTCTCGGTGACCCGGTAATCCGGGGACGCGCCCATGCGAATCGCGGACTCTGAACCGAAACGGGGCAACGTCACACTGCTCGTTGCGTTGATCGTCGTGTCGCTCGTGCTCGTCACCATGTACTTTCGGGAGAACGACTCCGGTGTCCTGCACGGTGCTCGAAAGGTCATGCTCGCGGTCACGGCGCCGCTCTCAGACGCCGGAGACGCCATCGCCAGCCCGTTCGCCGCTGCGGGCAACTGGCTCTCGGGGCTGGGCGTTTCCCGCACGGACATTGACGCCGTGCGTGCGCAAAACGACCAGCTGCGAGCGCGACTTGCGGACCTTGAGGAGGCGCGGCAAGAGAACGACCGCCTGCGCGCCTTAGTGCAGTTCGCCGAGGAGCGCAAGCTGACAAAGCTGGGCGCGCGAGTGATTGGACGTCCGACGAGTTCGTGGGAAGGTGTCATCGTCATCGACCGGGGGTCCGCGGATGGCGTCGTGCGCGGTATGCCGGTCCTCGCTCTGCAGGGTCTGGTGGGCCAGATCGAAGAGGTCTCGCCGAACTCCTCGCGCGTTCGCCTGATCACCGACCCCGAGAGCGGTGTCGCGGCGATGGTCCAAAGCAGCCGGGCCGTTGGCGTCGTCCGCGGCAGCATCGATCGGACGCTGCGGATGGACTTCGTGGACAAGAAGAGCGTGCCGAAGGTCGGCGATGTCATCATCACGTCAGGGCTCGGCGGCATCTATCCGAAAGGGCTCGTCGTGGGCGACGTCGTCGCCGTTGACGCGCTGCGGGCCGACCTGTATCCGCGGATCACCGTGCTTTCCCGGGTCCCCATCGACCGCATCGAGGAAGTGCTCGTGTTACTCGGGCCTGTCACCGGCACCGGAGCGGGGGTCGTGGAGTGAACCGCTTCTGGACAGCAGCAGGCGCGATCGCGGCATCGATCGTCTTGCAGGTCGTGGTCGCCCCGCACATCGCGCCGTTTGGCGTGGTGCCGAGTTTTCCTTTGCTTGTCGTCATCACGTTGGCGTTCGTCCAGGGTCCGGGTCCCGGGGCTTCTGCCGGTTTCGCCGCCGGGCTAGCGGTCGATCTTCTCGGCAGTGGACCTGTGGGCGCCTGGGCGCTTGTGCTGACAGTCGTCGGTTACCTCGCCGGCATGCTCGAAGCGAACCTGTTCGCCGAGGGTTGGTTGCTGCCGGTCACGGTGGCATTCATCGCAGGGGTAGCGGCGGAGTTCTCGTATCTGGTGGTGCTTGCCGTGCTCGGCGTCGGTGTTTCCTTCTGGAAGGCCGTGGCCGGGGTCGCGATTCCGTGCGGTGTGTACAATAGTGTGTTGGCCCTGTTGCTCTATCCGTGGTTGGCGCGCTTCTTGCGCACTGACCGCTCAGTGAAGTCCTTCCGGCGGCTCGCGTAGCATGCGAGGGCCGGTCGCGAGAGCCGAGCGCTCTCGGGGAGTCGCTTGTTCATGACAACATTCCAGGAGCAGTTGAAGTCTCGTTTTGCGGCACTCGGATTGATCGTGATCCTGGTGCTGGGTTCGCTCCTGCTCAGATTGTGGTCGATGCAGGTGCTTTCGGGCGAATCGTATGCTGCGCAGGCGAAGAACAACCGCATCCGCACGATCTCGCTCGATGCGCCGCGAGGCCGCATCCTCGACCGCAACGGCAAGGCACTCGTCACAAACCGTGCTACGCTGGCCGTGTCGATCGATCCCGCGAACGACCAGGTCCGAAAGCTGATCATCGAGTCCCAGAGTGCGAGCAAGGGCGATGATCCGACTCGAGCCGATCTGGAACGTGTATTCGGCGGGGTTGCCGGTCTGCTGCGCATGACTCCCCAGCAAGTGTTCGCAAAGGTCTCCGACTCTCGCGTCGAGGCGCTTCGGCCACGGCTCGTAGCGGTCGATGTGCCCCTCGATGTCGTCTCTCAGCTCTCCGAGCGTCAGCAGGAGTTTCCCGGGGTGCGCATCGATGAGATCGCCGTGCGTGAGTATCCGCAAGGAGGACTCGCTGCCCACGTGATCGGCTACACCGGTGAGATCTCTGAGAGTCAGATGGCCGCCGCTGACCCGGCAGCAGGATACGAGCTCGGTGACATCGTTGGCAAAGCCGGTGCTGAGGCTCAATACGAGAACGTGCTGCAGGGCGACAAAGGCCAGCGGCTCATCGAGGTCAATGCATCCGGCAAGCCGCAGCGGGTCGTCGACGAACGGGCGCCCGTGCCGGGCCGCGACATCAGGCTCACGATCGACATCGACGTCCAGAAGGTGGCCGAGCAGGCGCTGGCCGACGCCATCGCCGAGGCGCACCGGCAGAACTTCGGGAAGGCGAAGGCCGGAGCCGCTGTCGTGATCGACGTGAAGACCGGCGAGGTGCTGGCGATGGCGAGCGCGCCGACGTTCGCCCCGGCGAAGTTCCTAGCCGGAATCAGTCAAGACGAGTGGAAGGCGCTCACTGAAAAGTCAAGCGAATACCCGCTGAACAACCGGGCAGTCATGGCTGCGTACCCGCCGGCATCGACCTTCAAAGCGGTGACTGGGCTGGCTGGTCTGCAGACCAAGGTCACCTACAGCGGTAAGACGTACAACTGCACCGGCAAGTGGACGGCGATGGGAAAGCAGTGGCCGAAGTGGTGCTGGAAGCACTCCGGACACGGCGTGATCACCTTCGACGGCGGCGTCGAAGAATCGTGCGACACCGTCTTTTATGAGATCGGCTACGAGTTTTACAAACGCAAGAAGGAGGAGTTGCAGTCCTTCTCACGCTCGATGGGTCTGGGTTCAAAGACGGGCATCGACCTTCCCGGCGAGGTCAGCGGCCGCATACCAGACGCTGCCTGGAAGAAGGCGTTCAATGAGAACTACCCCGAGTACCAGACGTGGCTTCCCGGCGACACCGTGAACATGGCCATCGGCCAGGGCGACCTGCTCGTCACGCCCCTGCAGATGGCGACCACGTACGCCGGCATCGCGAATGGTGGTGTCGTCATGAAGCCACATGTGCTTAAAGACGTGCTGGGCTCCGATGGTAAGATCGCCAAGAGCTACCAGCCTGAGGTGCTGGCGAACCCCGGCATTTCGTCGCAGAACCTGGCGATCATGCGAAACGCGCTCGTGCGCGTGACGACACAGGGCACCGGCAAGGGCGCTTTCAGCGGCTTTGGCGTGAGCGTCGCGGGGAAGACCGGTACCGCGCAGGTGTACGGGAAGGACGACTACGCCTGGTTCTGCGGCTTCGCGCCGGCTGAGAGCCCGCGGTACGCGGTTGCGGTGGTGATCGAGCAGGGCGGCCACGGCGGCTCTGTGGCCGCTCCGGCTGGGCGGAACATCTTGGCGAAGCTCCTGGGGCAGAAGGTCCAGCACGTGCATGCGACGGACGTTTCTCGATGAGACGCGTGGAGAAGACAGCCGGTCAGCGGCTGCGTGACGTCGTCAACGTTCCGCTGCTGGTCATCACGATCGGCCTGGTGGTCTACGGATCGGTCATGGTCTTCTCGGCAACCTCCGGGATGACCGGCGGAGCCGGGCTGTTCAAGCGGCACCTCGTGGGCGTTGTGGTCGGTCTAGTGCCGATGGTCGCAGCGTGGGCGCTCGACTACAAGAAGCTCAAACACTGGACCGGCCCGCTGCTGGTGCTCATGGCTTTTCTGCTCATCAGTCCCCGGATCCCCGGCCTTGGAGATACCGCAAGAGGTGCCACATCGTGGTTGAAGATCGCCGGCGTGCGCCTGTTCCAGCCATCCGAGCCGGCGAAGCTCGTCCTCATCGTGATCATGGCGGCGCTGGTTGCCGAGTACAGCGGACGCATCGACAAGCCCAAAGACGCGCTGCGTGTTCTTGCGTATCTTGCGACGGCGCTCGTGCTGATCATGCTTCAACCGGACCTCGGGACTGGTCTGGTCTTCATCGCGATCACGGTGGCCATGCTGCTCATCGGTGGCATGAAGGGCCGCTACTTCGCAGTCCTTGCGCTTGTGGGCGTGATCGGCGTCGGTGCTGTTCTCGGACTGCATCTGTTGAAGGGCTATCAGGAGGACCGGCTGCTCGTCTTCGTCGATCCCACTCGGGACCCGAAAGGAGCCGGCTATAACCTCGCGCAGGCGAAGATCGCGATCGGGTCGGGTGGCATCTCGGGAACCGGCCTTGGATCGGGCACGCAGAGCAACCTGCATTTCTTGCCCGAGCGGCACACAGACTTCATCTTCGCGGTGCTCGGTGAGGAGCTGGGCTTCACCGGGGCGATCCTGCTCCTCGGACTGTATCTAGCGCTGCTCGTCGCTGCACTGGCCATCGCGGCATCATCGCGCGATCTGTATGGCGCGCTCATCGTTGCCGGCGTTATCGGGATGTGGACGTTCCAGATTCTGGAGAACATCGGCATGTCGCTGGGTATGATGCCTATCACGGGGATCCCGCTGCCGTTCATGAGTTTCGGTAGCTCGGCTATGGTGACGAACCTTGGCGGTGTCGGACTGTTGCTGTCGGTCTGGTCCAGGCGATACGGCACCTAGCGTCTGTTATGAGAAGGAGGACGACCGGATGGCACTTTCAATGGACGTACGCGATCTTGTGAAGTCGGGATCGAAAATGCAGGAGGATCGGCGGCAGCCGGTGGCGATCGCGATCGTTATCGAGGTGGACGCCGATGACACACTCATCGACACGCTTCGGGAGGCCCTGAGGCCGTTCACCGCTGGTGCCACAGTACAGGTGGAAGTCGCAATCGAGACCACGGCGGTGACGCTTAAGCCGGCCGACGCCGTCATCGGCGTGGCCGGGAGCGGCGGCGCTGCGCTTGCGCAGGCGCTTGCGGCGGCGCGGTCTTCCCGCGCGCCCGTGGCCGTCGTTGCCGTGGGTGATGAGGCCTCGCGGACGCGCCTGGTCGACAGCCTTTCTCAGCCGCTCGCGGACCTGCTGGTCGGAGGGAGCGCCGAGGAGATCGTCGACGTTAAGCTTGCTTCCTGGCTTGCCGATGAGGTCGGCTCGAAGCGTCTGGCGCTGGCACACAACTTCCCGTTCATGCGGCGCGCTGTGGCCACCGAGTCTGTTCGGGCCACCGCTCTGCAGAATGCGCTCGTTGGTGCCGCGGTGTTCGTGCCAGGCGCCGACATGCCGATCATGACCGCGAATCAGGCCAAGATGCTTCTTCAGATCGCGGCGGCGTACGGAGAGAAGCTTGGTCCCGAGCGGCTTCGGGAGCTGGCCGCTGTCGTCGGCGGCGCCTTCGCGTTACGGACAGCGGCCCGTCAGGTCGCCGGCCTTGTGCCCGTTCTCGGCTGGGCCGTGAAGGGCGGTATCGGCTACGGCGGGACCATGGCGATGGGTATGGCCGCCATCGAGTACTTCGAGGACGGCGCCGATCTGACGGACGTGGTGCACAAGCTGCGACAGAGCGCAGGAACCCTTGCCGAGAAGCTGCCACGCCGGAGACACCGGATGACCGCTCTGCCGACACCCGAGCCGCAGCCGTCGCAGCCGCAGCTGCCCGGGCTCGCGGACGGCACCGGTGCGGAAGCCGGGGCCGCCCGTGAGTGAACTGTGGAGCCGGATCGACCCGCTGCTTGCCGGCGTCGAACGGCCTACGCGCTACATCGATTCCGAATGGGGAGCATCGCACGCTGACAGCGGGTATCGCGTGGCGCTCGTGTATCCCGACGTGTACGAGATCGGTATGGCGAACCAGGCCCTGCAGATCCTCTACGAGCGCTTCGGCGCGCTCGAAGATGTCCTTGCCGAGCGAGTCTTTGTGCCGTGGAAGGACATGGCGGACGCGATGCGGACGGCGTCCGTGACGCTGTTCACGCTTGAGTCGTGCACGCCGGTCTCGGCGTGCGATCTGGTGGGCATCACGCTGCCCTACGAGCTCACGTACCAGAACATCCTCGAGGTGCTCGATCTCTCCGGCATCGCCCTGCGGGCCTCGGACCGTCTGGAGGGCGACGCGATCGTCATCGGTGGCGGGCCGTGCGCGTTCAATCCGGAGCCGGTGGCGCCGTTCTTCGACGCGATCCTCATCGGCGATGGCGAGGAAGCCGTCGCGGACATCGTGGCGTCGCACCGGGCTTCGAAGGCGGCCGGCAGCTCAAGGGCGCAGACGCTTCGGGCACTCGCGCGGATCCCGGGGGTGTACGTGCCCTCGCTGTACGAGGTGCGGCTCAGTGGCGGTGCCTTCGCCGGCATGGCCGCGCTTGAAGGAGCGCCAGACACCGTCAGGAAGCGCGTTCTGCCGGACCTGGACGCGTACCGATCGCCTATCTGCCCGGTCGTTCCATTCATGGACGTCGTGCATGACCGCGTCGGTATAGAGGTGCTACGTGGCTGCGCCCGCGGCTGCCGCTTCTGTCAGGCCGGCATGGTCTATCGCCCCGTACGCGAGCGGAGCGCCGACAGCATCGTGCGGGATGCGACCGCGGCTCTCACATGCACCGGATACGAGGAGGTGTCGCTGACGTCGCTCTCGACAGCCGATCACTCGCAGATCGAAGAGGTGCTGCGACGCCTTGCCCGCAGGCTCGAGGGCACGGGCGTCAGCGTCTCGCTGCCATCGTTGCGCGTTGACGCGTTCAGCGTGCAGCTCGCGCGTTTGCTCGGCGGCGGCAAGAAGACCGGACTGACGTTCGCGCCCGAAGCGGGGACGCAGCGTCTGCGCGACGTCATAAACAAGAACGTGACCGAGGAAGACCTGCTGACAACGGTGACGCAGGCGTTCTCGGCAGGATGGCGCCGCGTGAAGCTGTACTTCATGATCGGGCTTCCCACCGAGACCGACGAGGATGTCGCTCGCATCGGCGAACTCGTCGCGCGAGTGCTCGAGGCCGCCCGCGAGGTGACGCCACCGGCCGAGCGGGGAGGCATGCGTGTGGCCGTGTCGGTGTCGACGTTCGTGCCAAAGGCGCACACGCCGTTCCAGTGGGAAGCGCAGATTCCCATCGAAGAAGTGCGGCGGCGTCAGCGGGTGCTGCGCGACGCGATGCCGAAGAAAGGGGTCGACCTCTCGTATCACGATGCCGAGGTGTCGTTCCTTGAGGGCGTGCTCGCACGCGGCGGCCGGGAGGTCGCTGACGTCATCGAAGCCGCATGGCGCGGCGGTGCGCGGTTCGATGCGTGGACCGAGGAGTTCCAGCCCGCGCGTTGGACGCTCGCCTTCGAGGCGACCGGCGTCGACCCCGTGGCGATCGCCAACCGGGCGCGTCGAGTCGACGAGGCGCTCCCGTGGGACCACATCTCGGCTGGCGTGAGCCGGGCGTACCTGCGCATCGAACGAAGCAACGCGCTGGCGGCGAGGAGGACGCCGGATTGCACCTTCGACGGATGCACCGGCTGCGGCGTGTGTGGAGCGCCGGTCGTGCGCAACGTGCTGGCCGGTGAGCGCCGTGCCTGAAACGACATTCCGCTTACGCGTGCGGTATCGCAAATGCGGTCGGCTGCGGTACCTTTCCCATCTCGAGGTCGTCCGGGCCTGCGAGCGCGCTGCGCGTCGCGCCGGATTGCCGTATGCTGTGACACAGGGGTTCAGCCCGCATATGAGGGTGGCGTTCGGTCCGGCGTTGCCGGTTGGAACGGCGGGTCTCGGCGAGTATCTCGACGTATGGCTGCGCTCGTACGTGCCATCGGAGGAGGCCCTGGCCCGGCTGAGTGGAGCGTCACCCGCGTCGCTGGCCCCAGTGCGTGCGTGGTACGTGCCCGAGCGAGAGGCATCGCTCGGCGCGGCACTGACGATAGCCACGTACGAAGTCGTTGTAGAAGGGGGAGTGGGACTTGAGAAGGGGCTGACCGGCTCCTTGTCGGCTATCATCGCCGGAGGCGTTCTGGCCGTCGAGCACAAGGGCAAACGGAAGGTTTTCGAGCTGGCGTCAGCGCTCCCGAAGGAGCCGGTCGTCAGCACGATCGAAGGTCGGGCGGTCGTCGAGATGGCGGTCAGGATCGGCGAGCATGGCTCGCTCCGCCCCGAAGCCCTCGTTACGGCGGCATTGGCGCACGCGGCCGAGGATGGACGTGTCGTGTCTGTGACGCGCACGGGACTGCTCGTGGAAGCAGACGACGGTTCCTGGTGCGACCCGCTGTGACATCGGGGGTTGTGTTGTGACTGACATCGTTCGCGAGATGCTGATCTCGCACGACGCGCATGAAACGAGGGTCGCGATCCTGGAGGATCGCCGGCTTGTAGAGCTGTACATCGAACGGCCGAAGCGGAGCGTGGTTGGCAACGTCTACCTCGGCAAAGTACGCGATGTGCTGCCGGGCATGCAGGCAGCGTTCGTGGACATCGGACTGGACAAGAACGGGTTCCTGTACGTGGACGAGATCGTGGCGCCGGAGGGCGTGAGCGACGTTCCGCGACGCGACATTCAATCGCTGCTTAAGCCGGGGCAGCAGATCATGGTGCAGGTCCTCAAGGACGCAATGGGCACCAAGGGCGCCCGGGTCACGACCGAGATCACGCTTCCCGGGCGGTTCCTGGTGCTCATGCCGTTCTCGGCATTCGTTGGCATATCCCGGAAGCTTCCTGACGACGAGCGCGACCGGCTGCACGACATCGTCGCGCCGCTCGTGGACGAGCGTCTCGGGGTGATCGTGCGGACAGCCGCCGCCGGGGCGAGCCGGCGCGACCTCGAGAACGACCTCGAGTTCCTGCTGCGCCTATGGCGTCGCGTGCAGCATCAGGCGCACGAGGCCCTCGCGCCGGAGGTCGTCTACACCGAGATGGATCTCGCGCTCCGGATGGTGCGCGACGCGTTCAGCGAAGCGTACAAGCGGCTCATCGTCGATGACAAACGGTTGCACGAGAAAGTCGTTTCCTTCCTGAAGAAGACGTCGCCGGAGCTGGTGAAACGCGTGGTGTTGCACAAGGACCGCACGCCACTGTTCGAGGCGTTCTCGCTACGGCCCCAGATCGAGACCGCGATCCTGCGCAAGGTGCCGCTGCCTTCTGGCGGACACCTCACGATCGACAAGGCCGAGGCACTCACTGCTGTGGACGTGAACACCGGATCGTACGTGGGGCGCAAGAACCTCGAAGACACGATCTTGCGCACCAATCTCGAAGCGGCCGAGGAGGCCGTGCGGCAGTTGCGGCTTCGTGACATCGGCGGGATCATCGTGATCGACTTCATCGACATGGAGAACCCGAATCACCGGACCGAGGTGTCTAAGCGGCTCTCCTCGGCGCTCGAACGCGACCGGACCAAGACGCGCGCCTCGGAGATCTCGCGCCTCGGACTGGTGGAGATGACCCGCAAGAACGTCACCGACGGGCTCTACGGCGTGCTCACAGAGCCCTGTCCCGTCTGCCACGGAGAAGGACGCGTGCTGTCCGACGCGACGAGGCGGATCGCCGCCGAGCGACGCATCCGCGAGATTCTGCTGAGCGGCCGTTCCGCCGCGTATCTGCTGGGTTTGCATCCGGAGACGTATGCACTCGTCACGGCTCCGGGCAACAACGCGGTGCCCATCCTCAAGGCCGAGACCGGCAAGCAGATAACGCTGATGGCGGACCCCGACTGCGCGGCCACTGAGGTGAAGGTGATCATCGAGGGACGCGGGGGAGTGGCGGGGACGTAGGAGCCGCGGTCCAGCGAGCCTTCAGCGCGTCCATAAGGTTGCTCCGAACTTTCCATAATCCCTTGCGCGAGGCGCTCCATTTCTGTTCTGCTGCGTTGAGTAGCTGTTGCTGTGCGGACACCCGGGGGGCGTCCGCCGAAGAGGGGGGTCTTCGCATGCGCTTCTCCCGGGGGATCTTTGTTCGCGCTCTCTCACTGGTTCTGTCCTTCGCGCTGACGCTCAGTACGATCCAGGTCGCTCCGGCGTATGCATCGCCGTCCCCGATGCCGCCCGCCCGCCGGGAGCTTGTGGACAAGCGGACGCAATTCTCCAAGACGTACGACAACCGCGACGGCACGTTCACATACGAGAGCTATCTGGAGCCGATTCACTTTGCCAACAATGAGACCGGTATCTTCGATGAGATTGACTCTTCGCTCGAGGAGACGGTGACCTCCGAGGGCAGAGGCTACAAGAACAGACGCAACGGGTTCGCGGTCTTCCTCCCCGAGACCGTCGCAGAGCAGACGGTATCAATCTCGGACGACCTTGGCTCCATCCGGCTGCGTCCCAAAGGACGTCTCGGTGAGGCGCCGGTGCACGAGGCGTACGAGGAGACATCGGTCCCCACGCCGATGACGGGCAACTCCAGGAGTTATGAGCACGCGTTCGGCGGCACGGATCTTGTGTACGAGTCTGTCGCCCAGGGACTCAAAGAGACTATCGTCCTTCGCTCCGACACGGGAAAGAGCACATTCTCGTTCGATCTGGACTGCCCTGGTTTCACGCCCTCGTTGGAGGCATCCGGTTCGATCGCCTTCACCTCGATTGCTACCGGGGAAGTCCGCTTCGCGATGGTGCCGCCATTCATGGAGGATTCCTCAAAGAACGCCGCCGGTGACCACGCGTACTCGGATGCAGTGCACTACGAGCTTCGCAGCCTCGGTGTGAACTGGCGGCTCGACGTTGTCGCCGATGACGCGTGGCTCTCTGATCCGGAGCGCGTCTATCCGGTGCGGATCGACCCGACCACGTTCTGGTCACAGAGCATCTACAACTACGACTCGTTCGTCACGAGCGCATATCCGACGACGAACTACGGTCTCTCCACGGAGCTCAAAGTCGGTCGCTACAACTATGGTGGGGTGAACGCGGGTCTAAACCGGACCTACATCAAGCCCGCTATCGGCAACTTCTGGGACAACGGCTACACGATCCTCTCAGCGAAGCTTCGGCTGTACTGCTATCACCTGTTCTATCCAGCCACGACACCGACGCTCAAGGTGGGTCGCGTCGAGAGCGACTGGAGCGAGACCGGAATCACGTACAACAACCAGCCTGGGATAACGCCCGATATTTCGAGTGCTCCGGTCTCGGACGGAGCCTGGGCCGAGTGGGACGTCACGGGTACGACGCGGCAGTTCGCACTTGGGGAGCACCCAAACTATGGGTTCCGGATCTACGCGGCGAACGAGACCGTGGATAACACGTATTGGTCGAAGTTCCGTTCATACCAGTATGCGGGCGAGCCGTCGGCCCCGGTTCTCAAGGTCGTGTTCACACTCGAGCCGAAGGTTGAGATCGTCGCGCCGTCGCCAGAGGTACCCGTTTCGACAGCGGCCACAACCATCCACGCGCACTGGCGCTACGACGACCGTCTCGGCAACAAGCAGAGCAAGGCTCGCGTGCAGCTGGCGAGTTCAGTCCCCAACTACACGCTAGCCTTCGACTCCCTTGACATCGATACTACCGCCACCGTAATGGACATCCCGGCGCCTGCTGGCGGATGGACCCAAGACCGCTACTGGATACGCATGCGGGTATGGTGCGAAGCGAACGGTTTGGATGCCGCGTCGAACTGGACGGACTGGCAGCCCTTCGACAGGAAGTCGCTCCTCAGTTCCAGCGATGGACAGGGATACTCACCGATCCGAGCGAGTGATGCGGTCGGAGCAGGGCTTGCGGTCGATCTCCCATCGGGCAGGCTCATCGGTGCACGCTCGGACTTCGCGAGGACAGGCCTTGGTGGGTCGCTTGGCTATACCTTGCGATACGACTCTGCCGGCACCGCTGACTCACAGGGTTACGGGCGGGGATGGACACTCGGCGCACCGACAGTCAGCCCGTCCGCACAGATCCTACCAAACGCGGGTTTCGAGAGCGCGAACAGCTCGAACAGCTCGAACAACCCGATCGACTGGCTGATGAACAACGATCTAGTGACCGCCGTCGTCACAAGCACGACGCCCCACGGCGGCTCGAAGTACCTGATGATGGGCCAGAACCCCGCGAACGGGTACTTCAGCGCATACGTGCGCAACAACAGCGGCGGATACTCCGGCACCCCGGTGTATCCCGGGCAGCGTCTGAGTCTCTCGGCGTGGGTCAAGACGTATCTGCTGACGCCGAACACGACCCAGGCCGAGTACGGCGCGCTCATGAAGATTCACTTCTACGACGCGGCGGGCACGCTGCTAGGCGGGTCCGCGACGACGCCAGGATTCCGTCCGACGAGCACAGCAGTCTGGTGGCGGCTGGGACTCGAGGCGGTGGCACCCGCTAAGGCGGCGTACGCGACCGTCCATCTAGAAGCGAAGAACATCAAGGGATACACCTACTGGGATGACGTATCACTCCTGACCCACGGATTTCAGTTCACCGATGCCGATGGGACGGGGCGTACGTTCCGTCAGGTGGGGGATGGACTCTACACGAGAGACCCCCTTGAGCCAGGCATACGCTTCACGCGGGTGAATGCCCTCAAGGGTGCGGACGGTATCTCGACCAAGCTCGGCGAAGTATGGGAGGGCACCGACGGGGTGCTCGGAGGCGACAAGTACAACTACGACGAGACCAACTGGAAGGCCGACGGCACGAGTACGCTTACCTACGAGTTGGACAAGGCCGAGCTGCTCTCGGAGATCGATCTGCACCTGTGGGACTACGCGGAGTCCAGCGGGGTAACGCCCAGACAGTACACGTACAGGGTTCAGACGAGCGAGGGTGCGACAGGGCCGTGGGCCACGGCGGTTGATACAACTACGGGTGCATCGTGGATGAAGCACACGTTCACACCACGGCGCGTACGCTTCGTGCGAATCGTCGCTATTGGCAACTCGCTCGTTGGCAACGATGGGTTCCACGTTTGCGAGATCGAGGCACCGGTGCTCAAGCTCGGTGACGGGGCAGTCGCATACACGACGACCGGCGCAATCACTGCTACGGCCGACCCGTCCGGGAACCCCGTCTTCGTCACGCGCGATGCTTCCCAGCGCCTCACCGGTGTGTCCGATAACACCGGCCGCGCGTCGAACACGGCAACACGTGGCGTCGATCTGGTTCGCAACACGTCGGGGCAGCTCGAGTACCTCAACTGGCGCGGAATGTCATCGAGCGGAGTATCGACCTACTCGGTGGGTGTGGTCGATGTCGCTCGTGTCGGCAGCGACCTGAGGTTCATCCGGTCGAACGGAACGAGCGACACCACGGTACTTACGTACACCTACGACGGGAACGGGCGCATCTCGGGAACGCGAGATGCGGGGGGGGATCGGTTTCAACATCGCGTACGACGCCTATGGCCGGGTCTCCACGGTGACCGAAGTGGGCGATTCTACTCCCACGGTCTCTGTCTACACCTACCAGACCAACAAGGTCACAGTCACAACATCCGCAGGAGGTCTTGCGGCGCCGACACGGGTGATCACGTACGATCCCGCGATCGGATACCAGACCACCAGCGTCAAGGTGCAAGATGCGTCCGGGCAAGGTCCTCTCACGAGCGTCGCGTACGACGAGTATGGGCAGGTGTGGAAGACGACAGATGCGCTCGGCCGCATCGTGCGGACCGAGCGTGACGGTCGCGGCAACGCCTTGGTGACCGTCGAGCAAGCCGCGGGCGGAAGCGTGCTCCGCACGACCAGCGCCTCGTACGTCAACGACCACGTGGAGTCATCGGTGGATGCGACAGGCAACGTGCAGACAGTGCGCTACGACGCTGCCTGGCGTCCCGTGAACTCCACCGTGGCTGTGACCGACTCACTGGCCGAGGGGGGCGCCGTCTCCCAGGGCGCTTACGACGAATGGGGGAACACCGCTCGTGCTGCCGGAGACGGGAGTACCGCCTACAGCATCCTGGAGAATGGTTGTTTCGATCTGAGTCCGCTTGTGGCAGGCAATGGCTGGGATGGAGACAAGAGCACAGACGGACTCGTGTGGACAACCACCACGCAGCCGTATCTCGGAGGGAGGACGCTACGGCTGTGGAAGCCGGCGTCACTCTCCTACGCATTCGCAACATCGGATCTGACGACGGTTACGGTCGGTCAGGTCTACAGCCTGTCGGCGTGGGCCCGTGGCAACGGCAGCATCCGTGTCCTCGAGTACAAGGCGAACGGGACCTACGCGCGCACCGTGCCGTATCTTTCCGTGAGTGATGCGGCGGGGGATTTGGCGCGGATGGCGGTTGGCTACCGGCCTTCGACTGATACCGCGAAGGTGCGAGTGCAGTGCTTCACGAACGACACGGGCGGTGCTTCATTTGATAATGTGCGCCTGGAGCTAGCGAACTCGGCCCAACCGTTTTCGTTCATCGAGAATGGCTCCTTCGAAAGGCTCACGACGGGCGAGCTACCTGAGGCATGGACCCTGAGGGCCACCTCCTTTGATGCCTCACAGACACTCTCGAGTGACGAGGCTGTGTCTGGTGCGTACTCTGCCCTCATCAGACATGACACTGCGGACGGCGACGATGGCTACTTCTGCTCGGGATTTGCCGCCGTTGCTCCCGGCGAGCGGTATCGCGCCGGGGTGTCGATCAAGACCGCGGGATCGGTGGGCGGAGCGAAGGTGCTCATGCGCTACTACACCGCGGCAGACTCGAGCACGCAGCTGACGGCGGAGACGAGTATCACGCCGACACTCGTGCGCGGCACACATGACTGGACGCGCTACTCTGCTGAGGCGACCATCCCGGCGAGCGCACGATATGTTCGCGTCTGGCTCTACCAGATGCCCGGCGGTGGCAAGAGCTACTTCGACGCCGTCGCACTTGAGCCCGCGGGGGGCACCGGCACTTTCGCCTACGACTCGGCGTCCCACACCTTCCAGACAACGGCAGTATCATCGACCGGCGTGTCGTCAGCGAATGTCTCCGACGGCCGCGGGCGTCTCATATCGGCGTCGGTGACGCCCAGCGGTGGGTCCGCGATCCAGGTGACTGCGCGCCAGTACGACGGACTCGACCGCCTCACGCGTGTTGAGAGCCTGCCCGGGTCCGGCCTCGGAATCACAGCCGACTTCAGCTACACCTCGGCTGGCAAGTTGTCATCGGTAAAGGCTCCCGGCAACCGTACGACGGTGCTCACGTACGACGCGCGTGGGCGCCTAAGCGGCACAACGTCGCCGTCCGGGATTCGTACAGCCATCGTGTACGATGCTCTCGGCCGGACCTCGCAGGTGATGGCTCCCGCGCAAGACACGACGCCGTCGGTGGTCGCGCAATCACAGACGTACGACTCGCTCTCGCGGGTGCGCACCCTTACGTACAACGACGCTGCGGGGATGCCGTACGCGACGGCAACGACGGATTACGACATCGCCTCGCGTGCGACGACGACACTCACCGGCTCGATCACCGGGAGCACCGGAGTGACGTACGACGCGCTCGGGCGGATCCTTGAGCGACGCGCCACGGGACCCGCGGGGAGCACCAAGACGAACGTGACATACGATGTCACCGACCTTCCGCTCAAGGTCACACCCCAGACGCCTGAAGCCACCGATGTCACCGACTACACGTACGCCAAGACCGGCGAACTCGCGAAGATCGCCTCCGGCGGACGCGCGTGGAAGATCGCGTTCGGTCAGGGTGGTGCGCTGTCGAGCATCTCGGAGACCATGGCGCTCTCCTCGCGCACGCACGATGTGAATGACCGCCTCTCCTCGGTCACGAACGGCCTACCGTCGGGCATCGCGTACCCGGGGATGTTCTCGCACCTGCTGACCACGACGCTCGGCTACGATACCCGCGACCGTATCGACTCGATGGACTCGACGGGTGTCGTCGACTTCGCCGAAACGTTTTCCTACGACGACCTCGACCGGCTGACGGTGTGGACCCGCACGGGCGGCTCTGCATCGAGTGCCACGTACGCGTTCGACTCGGCGGGCAACGTCACGACCGCGACGGTCGCAGGTGCCTCGACACGCTTCGCCTATGACGCCGAGAACCGCCTCACGGGCTCGACCGGCTCGGTGGCCGCCACGTACACGAACGACTTCTACGGGCGCAGGACATCGCGTGTGACGCCTTCGGGTGTGACCACCTACACGTGGGACCCGACCGGCCACCTCACGCAGGTCGTCTCTGAGGATGCAACCATCACCTACGCGTACGGTATGTCGGGGATGCGGGAACTCAAGACGATCGAGCGCCCCGGCGTGCCTACGGTGTGGACCAAGTCGGTCTACACAGGCGACCTGCTCGCCGCCGAGTACGACTCCGACGGCACCCGCTACACGTACCTGTGGGGTCCTGACCGCACACCGCTCTCGGTCACCCGCACACGGTCCGGACAGCCCTCCGAGACGTTCGCGTACCACACGGACGCGCTCGGCAGCGTGGTTGCGATGACGGATGAGGACGGCAGCATCGCGGCAGCGACCTACGAGTACGACCCGTACGGACGCTGCACTGCCGCGACAGGTGAGGAGATCGCCACCCGCAACCCGCTTCGCTACCGGGCGTACTACGCTGATGCCGAGACAGGACTCTTCTACTTGCCTGCGAGATACTACGATCCGGCTACGTACCGTTTCTTGTCGCCGGACCCCGCACCGCCGAGTGCCGGAGACCCGCTGAGTCTGAACGCGTTCGTGTACTGCCTGGGGGACCCGGTGGGACTCGATGATCCGTCGGGTGCCGATCCTCCTGGCAAGGGCATCCACAAGCCGGGCACGAAGGAAGCCGCGGAGTGGAACAGACACCTGCGCGGCATCCAGGCGGTACGCTGGCCAGGGTTTTGGAGACGAGCGTGGCAAACAGCCAAGAGCCTGTGGCCTTGGGGGAAGGATACGGCTCTAACCGTCGTTACGGTGGACGGGGTTGTGCGCGGGGCTGCAGCGCCGATCGCAGGGAGCGCAAGTGAGGCGATTGGATGGGGCAAGGTCGCGAAGCTGTCGCTTGAGGAGCGTGAAGTCTACGAGGCGCATAGGCGTGGGGATTTCGCCCAGTCCATGATATACGCTGCCCTCTACGGCGGAGATGATGAGATCGCCCAGGTCATCTGCAATGAGTCGTACGTGGATCAGCTGACGGTGGACCCGCTACCGGAGAGCCCTGGGACGCTCAGGGAGGGTTACGTGAGTGGACGATACACCAACGTACAGGTAACGAGCTGGGCGCAGGCGTCCGACTACCACTTCTGGTACCATGCTCTTCCGCAGGTGTTGAGACCGCTGCAGGACTTCTAGGAGACACAATGCCTCAGCGTAAAGACTACGTGATTGCGCTACTCGTACCGTGGCTTGCGCTCAACGCCCTGGGCATCACGTGGGCCCTGCAGCTCACCGGCAACGCACGGGGGCTTCCAGAATGGATACCGCTCTTCGTGTGGGTGGCGCTGCCGTTCGGGCTGTCGCACGGTGTGGGACCCGATGGCGCTCTCGTGCTCCATGCGGCACTGGCGATCACCTTCATGCTGGTGCTCCGCCTGCGCGTGAGCCGCATGACTGCAGTGGGCGCCATGATGAGTCTGCTCATCTGGGTTGTGATGACCCTGCTCGGGGTCCTGTCCTCAACATTCGTGGCGATATCGCCTTCTTGGTCAACGATGACTCTTGGGGGTGTCGCGCGCGTGCTACCGTTGTTTCCTGGCGTCCTTATAGCGCTCGTGACAGGCACCCTGGGGCTGGTCATGTCGGGGGTGCTGGTGTCCTGTATCAGGGGTGCACGTGCCGCGGTCGGCGGAGATCGTCCCTAAAGGCAGCGAACGAGCGCGATACTGGGGCGTAAGGATTGAGCGGGAGGGGCTAGTCAGGGTGATTTGGAGGCGGCAATCTCGCGAGCGATGAACAAGCGGTGGTCTGCGGAGTAATCGCAACCGTGATCGCCGGGATGACCGTGGGGACTCCATGCTCGGTCTTCAGTTCGTGCTCTGAGTGAGGTGGTTCAAATGACGTTGGCCTTCGGGCTTGATCCAGAGAGTCTTGGGATGTTGTTCGGCATATCGTTGTGGCCGCTCATCGTGGGTGGGATTGGCGGCGCGCTGTCGCTCTCGGAGAAAGCCGGCGATCGGCGGGCGCGTCCGTTGTTGCTCGGAGTGCCGAAGGGTGCTCTCCTGCTGATGGGTCCGGCCGCCACGCTTCCGTTTCTGACTCTGCTCTTGGTGAGTGGTAATGGCCGGGGGGTGCTTCACGGCCTTCCGGTTCTCATCGGGATAGTGGTGCTGACAAGTGCGGCAGGACCCATGCAGGCGGCATTGACCCGTTCTGCCTGGGAGCGGAAGCAGGTGCAGGCGTGACAGGACTTGAGGGCGCCTTTGTAGCCTTCGCGCTGGCCTGGACGGGAACGTTCGTGTCTGTCGTTGCGTACGCGGCACTGAGTCGGGCCGCAGTTCGGACATTGCGCGTATGGACTGGCGCTGTTGCGGTGCAGGCGCTGGCTTGCGTGGGTTGGGGAGCACTTGTGTATGGGAGCAGGGCCATTGTGCCGACACTGGTTGCGGGGGTGGTTGCCACTGCGCTGGCGGGCGCCGCAGCACGCATGGCAAGCGGTCGGATTCCTGGCAAGATGGCACCGTGATTCCCATCAATCGCACCAGTCGCATGTGGCTCGAGTGAGCGCGCGGGTAAGGGTGGGAAGATCTGGATCTGAGATGAAGACCATTGCGACACACAACCGCAGGCTTCAGCCTTGGACGACCTTCGTGCTGGTAGTGGCGCTCATCCTGGTAGCCCTCGTGGCCCGTGGGGCATGGATCGCGACTGGACCGCACTCGGTCTCCGAAGCGATCGAGACACTCCTGCGTGATGACTTGCCGTTTGCGCGGCAGAATCCCTCCCGGTCGTACTTAGCCTCGATATTTCACGAAGCGACTGAGATTCACGCCTGAAACAGGCGACGGTGAACCTCTGAGCTGGGATAATGGGAGTCGCGATACGCCCGAAGTCCCGCGAGAAAGGATCACCGTTCTTGGTGAACGCTACCACGCCAGCCTCCCGCTTTGAAGTCACCTGCGACATGGACGGTCTGACGTCTCGTGCCGGCACCGTCCTGCTCACCGGGCTGTCCGACGCGATCGGCCTGACCGCCGGTCTCGCCGGTGCGCTCTGCGTCCACTCCCGGGCCGTCCGTCACGAGCCGGGCCGCATCGTCCGGGACCTCTCGGTCATGCTCGCCGACGGCGGGGACTGCCTCACCGATCCCGGAGCGCTCCGGGATCAGGGAGCGCTGTTCGGAGCGGTCGCCTCCGACGCTACCGCCTACCGGTGCATCGAGCGTCTCGACGCGGAGATGCTCTCGCGCCTTCGCACGGCTCGCGCCTCCGCCCGTGCCCGTGTGTGGGAACTCGCCGACACGCCCTCCTCCCGCGTGATACTCGACATCGACGCCACGCTTCTGACCGCGCACTCCGAGAAGGAGGGCGCGGCCGGCACCTACAAGCGGGGCTTCGGCTTCCATCCGCTGCTGTGCTTCGAGGCCACGACGGGAGAGGCGCTCGCCGGCATCCTGCGCCCGGGAAACGCCGGAGCCAACACGGCCGCCGACCACATCGAGGTGCTCGACCGCGCGCTCGCTCAGCTGCCGGAGTCCGCCGTCGATCCAGGCACGCTCGTGAGATGCGACTCGGCCGGGGCCACACACGCCTTCCTTTCCGCGGTCGTCGATCGCGGACTCTCCTTCTCGGTGGGATGTGACCTGTCCGGGCGGGTGCGCGACGCGATCCTCAAGCTGCCCGAGGACGCCTGGACGCCCGCGCTCGACAGCGAGGGTGACTCGCGAGACGGCGCATGGGTGGCCGAACTCGATATCGATCTGTCGACCTGGCCTGCCGGCACACGTGCGATCTGCCGTCGTGAGCGCCCGCACCCCGGAGCGCAGCTCTCCTTCACAGACATCGACGGGCACCGCTTCCAGGTCATGCTCACGAACCAGATGGGTACCCGTATCGCGCGGCTCGAGGCTGTGCACCGCTCCCGCGCGGCGATCGAGGACTCGATCAGATGCGCCAAGGCGTCCGGCTTCGCAACCTGCCGTTCCGCCTCTTCGCGATGAACGCGGCGTGGCTCGAGCTCGTGCTCACGGGTGTCGATCTGGTGGCGTGGGCGAGGATGCTGCTGTTCTCAGGCACCCCGCTTTCCACCGCCGAGCCAAAGCGTCTGAGGTACCGCCTCTTCCATGTCGCTGGCAGGATCGTGACCCACGCCCGGGGCGTCCGGCTGCGCCTGCCGCGCTCCTGGCCCTGGGCCGAGGTGCTTCTCACCGCGTTCCAGCGGCTCAGGGCGTTGCCCCCGGGCTGAGAGAGCCCCTGCACTCAAGCACCGAGCATACGGATCACCGCAAGGTCGCCGGATCGCGCCCCAGAACGAGCGGAAACGGCCCGGAAAGACCCGTCCGGGCTCGCGAGGTCCGCACGGCGACCACCGCGACGCTCAGACGGATGCGATATCGTGGCAGGAGGCCGGTTCCAGGATTCCGAGACCGACCGGAACGGGTTCGTGAAAGATCGAGGTTAGCCGCGAGGATGGACGATCCAACTGTTGTCATGCGTGTGGAGACCGCGTGCAGGACGGGATCTGAGGGCACGCGAGGGGAGCTTGTCGGCGTCCTAGCGATGGTGGAGAACGAGAGCACGACTGAGTCGATGCTGAGGCTACTCGAGGTGGACGGCCTCTCCGAGTCAGTCGCGAGCGAGCTGGCTTTGCGGGGTGAGCCAGCTGCGCGTGAGCCATTGATTCGGGCAATCGAGGCTGCGCGGCGCGGGCATCACTGGGATAGCATGCACAATATGGAGTATGCGCTGAGTAGATTGGATGAAGGCGAAGCGGCGGAATAGGCATCTCGGAGACCATGACGCTCTCGTCTCGCGCATACGATGTGAACGACCGCATCTCCGCGGTCACGAGCGGCATCACTTGGTAAGATTCTCACCACGTGATGGTAAGAATCTTACCAAGGCAGATCGCTCATCCGGTCAGCAGTCTATGGACCCGGTAGGGGAGCGCGGATTGCTCTGCCCGGAGCCACCCCGCCTCCTCGCCCACACGGTGCGGTCTCCCGCTATTTGGGTTTGACCTTAACCAGGGCGTTTGTTAACATGTTTCCTCGCGTCTGTATCCCTAAGACTGGAGTACACATCCATGTACGCAATCGTGAAAACCGGCGGCAAGCAGCTTCTCGTTGAGAAGGACGCCGTGGTCGTTGTCGAGAAGATCGACGCGCCCGTTGGTGAGTCCGTCACGCTGCCCGCGATCTTCGTTGCCGACGGTGACACGGTCGTGTACGGCGATGCTGCCTCCACGGCACTTGTGACCGCAATGGTCGTGGAACACTTCCTGGGCGAGAAGCAGATCGTCTTCAAGTTCAAGAAGCGCAAGGGTTACAAGCGCCTCAAGGGTCATCGTCAGCCGCAGACCGCGCTGCTGATCACCGAGGTGTCGCTCACCGGCGCCAAGAAGGCCGCTCCCAAGAAGGCCGAGAAGGCCGTAGAGGCTCCCGCGACCGAGGTCGCAGCTGCTGAGAAGCCCGCTGCCGCCAAGAAGCCGGCCGCCAAGCCGGCCGCCAAGAAGCCTGCGGCCCCCAAGGCTGCGGCTGCCGCCGAAGACAAGCCTGTTGCCAAGAAGCCCGCGGCTCGCAAGCCCGCCGCCAAGAAGGCCGACGAGGCCGAAGCACCGAAGGAGTAGTCGACCATGGCTCATAAGAAAGGTCTCGGTTCTACGAAGAACGGCCGTG
>JAJFTE010000004.1 GCA_021373175.1 Actinomycetes bacterium | reverse complement strand
CATCGGGCCGAGGTGCGGGTTGCGCCCCATCTCGACGAACGCTCGCGCGCTAAACGCGAAGGTCGCGCTGGGCGTCTGCGGCACCACGCCCACGAGCAGCGCGCGCTCCTTCGGTGTGAGTTGCGAAAGCGGTGCCCCAGCCAGCGCAACCGAACCGGAGAGCACGCGCGCGGTGCCGGTGAGCGCCCGCAAGAGCGTGGACTTGCCCGCCGCGTTCGGGCCGACAAGGCCCACGAACTCGCCGGCGCTGACCGAGAACGAGACGTGCTCGACGATCGCCTGCGAGCCGTAGCCCACACGCGCGTCGTCGAAGGAGACGAGCACCTCGCCGACGCTCACCGCACACGCTCCCCGCGCACCAGCAGCCACACGAAGAAGGGCCCCCCAGCGAGCGCCGTCACGATACCCACCGGAATCTCGACCGGTGCCAGCACGAGCCGGGAGATCAGGTCGGAGAGCACGAGCACGAGCGCCCCGGCGATCGCCGAGGCCGGCAGCAGCGCGCGGTGATCGGGGCCGAGCACGAGGCGCACCATGTGCGGCGTCATGAGGCCGACGAACCCGATGAGACCCGAGACCGACACCGCGCCAGCGACCACGAGCGACGCGCAGCCCAGCGCGAAGATCTTGAACCGCTCCACGTTGAGCCCGAGCTGCCCGGCGCGTTCGTCGCCGAGGAGCATCAGGTCGAGGTGCCGTGAGAAGACCGTCGGTACGGCGAGGCCTACCAGCAGCAGACCCGAGAGCAGCCAGACATACGGCCACGATGCGCCGGTGAGCCCGCCCATCATCCAGAACACGACCGCCTGCATCGACTCGTGCGATACCACCATGAGAAACGAGGTGACCGCCGAGAGCGTGTACGAGACCGCGACGCCCGCGAGCAAGAGCGACGTCGCCTCAAGCCGACCGGTGCGGCTCGCGATGCGTACGACGAGCGTGATAGTGAGAAGCGCGCCCGCAAACGCGCCGAGCGGCACACCCACGACGCGTCCCACAAGCGACGAGCCGCCCGCCACGAGCATGATGGTCGCGCCAAGCCCCGCGCCTGAAGACACGCCGAGGATGTACGGGTCGGCGAGCGCGTTGCGGAAGAGCGCCTGGTACAGCACGCCGGCCGTCGCCAGCGATGCGCCAACCAGCCCGGCGAGAAGCACCCTCGGCAGGCGCAGGTCGACGATCACGGCGTCGCCGACACCTTCGGATGCACCGCGAAGCGCCCTTCCAAGCGCACCGAGGACGTCGGTGAAGGGCACCCGGACCGCGCCGAACATCACGCCAGCGACGAGCGCAAGCGCAAGCGACAGCGCGAGGCCGGCTATCACCAGCCGCGGCGAACGGCGCGAGTCCGAGGCCATCAGTCTACTTGCCGAACGCGTCGGGATGCAGCGCCTCGGCGATCTGCCGGATGCCCTGGATGACACGCGGCCCCGGACGGCTCACGAGGTTGTCATCGAGCACGTACACGCGGCCATTCTTCACCGCGGACAGCTTGCTGTAGCCCGGGCGGTCTTTGAGCGACTTCGGGTCGCTCATGGAGCCCTTCGTCGCGAGGTAGACCTCGGGATCGTCCTTCAGCAGCTGCTCCAGCGAGTATGCGGCGTAGCCGTTCTGGGTGACCACGTTCTCGCCTCCGGCCTGCTCGATGAGGTCGTTCACAAGCGTTCCCGCGCCGGAGGTAAAGAGCGGTTCCTGCGCGATTTCCACGAAGCAACGCACGGGAGCAGATTCGATCTGCCCCTGGACGCTCGTGAGCTCGTCCTTCATGCCCTGCACGACCTCGGCCGCCTTCGCTGTCTCGCCTGTAGCCTTGCCGACGGTGCCGATCGAGGTGTAGACGGCTTCGAGCGACTGCGGATCGATCGCCACCACCACGGCGCCGGTCTTCTCGAGCTTGCCGATGACGTCGGCCTGAACGCCGGTCGTCACCAACACGAGGTCAGGCCTGGCCGCGGCGATCGCCTCCAGGTTCGGGGTCACGAAGTCGCCCACCCTGGCGATCGTGCTCACTTCGGGCGGATAGTCATCATAGGTCGTCACGCCGACGACCCTGTCAAGCTCGCCGAGGCTGTACAGGATCTCCGTGTTGGCTGGCGCAAGGCTCACGATACGCTCGGGCTTTGCCGGGATCGTGACGGTGCGGCTGGCGTCGTCGGTCACGGTCACCGGGAACGACGCGCCCGCCGGCTTGGCGGTCTCCTCGGCCTTGCTACCGCACCCGCCAAGTGCGAGCACTCCGATCATCACCATGAACACCAGCGCGACTTTGAACCACGTCCTTTTCATCGCAGTACCTCTCTTTCGCATCGCACGTACCCGTCTGGCCGAACAGCGCGACCGGAACGAAGAAGACCCGCTCTTGGCGGGTCTTCGAGTTCTCGGTCTTCCGGGCACGCGCTATGCGCATGCGACGGAGCCTCGATCCTCGAAGGCGGCATCGCGGAATCCTGGGCAGGTCTCCTGACTTCGAGGAACGCTCCCTCGTAACAGTGGCGGGTCCGTACCGGAATCTCACCGGCTTCCCTATTCTCCCGCTGATCGCGGGCACCCAGGACCGCTATTCGGTTGTTCTCACATTGTACGCGCCGGCGCTCTCTGGTGACAGGGGCGACCCGCTCTGGGCCGAGAACGGTTAGAATCGTACGAACGCATCTGGCCGGTGGGACAACGAGGGGTGGTCATGGATCTCTTCCAGAAGTGCCGCGATTACATCGAACCGACACTCGCAAAGCAGGCCGGGTATTACCCGTACTTCCAGGTGATCGAATCGGAGTCCGACTCCAAGGTCCGTATCGGCGGACGCGATCTGGTGATGCTCGGCTCCAACAACTATCTGGGTCTCACCACGCACCCGCATGTTCGCGAGAGGGCGCGCCGGGCGCTTGACGCGTTCGGACCCAGCTGCAGCGGCTCGCGCCTCCTAAACGGGAACTTCAGCATCCATGAGGAGTTGGAAGCACGCCTTGCGACCTTCGTGCATAAAGAGGATGTGCTCGTCTTCTCCACCGGCTTCCAGACGAACCTGGGCACCATCTCGGCGCTCGTAGGCAGACATGACACCGCTGTCATCGACAAGGACGACCACGCGAGCATCTATGACGGCTGCAAGCTCAGCTACGGCAAGGTCGTTCGCTACGAGCACAACGATATGAACAGCTTGCGTGAGACGCTCGCCTCGGTGAAAACTGAACACGGCGGCGTACTCGTTGTGACCGACGGTGTCTTCAGCATGGAAGGCGACGTCGCCCGGCTGCCGGAAATGGTCGCGCTATGCAAGGAGTTCGGTGCGCGGCTCATGGTGGACGACGCGCACGCGAGCGGCGTGTTGGGTCCGCACGGCGAAGGCACCCCCGCGCACTTCGGCGTGACTGAAGACGTCGATCTCATCATGAGTACGTTCAGCAAAAGCTTCGCTTCGCTGGGCGGGTTCATCGCGGGCGACGCCGCTGTCATCGATTACATCCGGCACAACTCACGCCCGTTCATCTTCTCGGCGGCAATGACGCCTGCGAGCGTGGGCGCGTGCCTGGGCGCGCTCGATGTGATAGAGACCGAGCCCGAGCACCGCGAGCGCCTCTGGAAGACAGTGCGCCGAATGCAGTCCGAGTACCGCCGCATGGGATTCAACACCGGTGCGAGCGAGACGCCGGTCATCCCGATCATCCTGGGCGACGAGATGCTCGTCTTCGAGTTCTGGCGTCGGCTGCTGGATGCGGGAGTGTTCGTGAACCCGGTCCGTCCGCCCGCGGTACCGGCGGGACGAGCGCTCCTGCGGACGTCGTACATGGCGACCCATACCGAAGCGCAGATGGACTTCGTCCTCTCGGCGTTCGAGAGGATCGGGCACGAACTCGGCGTGCTGTCCTAGCGGTTACTCGGCTGCTGCGTTCGATCCATCCCGCCGGGCCACAAGGGTGGCAATGCAGCCCACCGCAAGCCCCACCCCGGCGACCATGCCGAGGAACGTGCCAATGTACTCCCAGTTTCCCGATTGGAACACGGGGCTGTCGGGGTGAAAGAGATTCGGCAGCACGAGCACAAACGTCCACAGCGCGATCGCCAGGACCGCGTCGAGCGCAGCCGTCACCTTCGGAGAGGCGAAGAGCATCTGCGCCGCAAAGATCACAAGCGCTCCGCCGAGCACGCCGAAGGTCATGCGCAAACGCGGCTCGCTCCACAGGACGCCGCCCCAGATGAGCTGCATCGACAACAAGCCAAGGACGCTGTTGACGCACCACAGCGGGAGCGACACCCAGCGCAGCGCCTCGTCCCATCGTCTCGCGCCTTCGTGACCGAGCAGCACCGCGATGCCGAACGCGCCTGCGAGCGTGAACGTTGCCATGTTCACCCACGTCGAAGCGCCATGGAACATCACGAAGCGGACCATCACACCGAGCTTCGCGTCGGGCGGCGTCAGCACAACGGCTGCCACGCACACGAGTACTCCGAGCACGGCTCCGGCTGCGAGCGCGGTGCGGGTACGGGCCGGCAGAAGGTGCACAGGTTCTCCTCTCGGAAGCGTTGCTATGCGGCCCGGCGACTTCATTTTCCGGGTACACGATCACGCCATGATACCCGCTCGCCGGGCGTCGGCGCACTGTCAGTCCTCCGGCGGAATCCCGGCGCGTCTTTCCTCCGGTGGCATCACTCGTCCAGAAGCTAGACTTCCACCACTTCGAGGCAGGCGCGCGTCGTCTCGCCTCCGCTGCACGAAGCGTGGTATCAGCGGCGCAAGCGTTCGATCCACGTACGCCACGCTGGCGATAGACGAAAGCAGCCGACAGACGCGGGATGCATCGGTCAGACGAGACGGGCGCGCTTCCTAATGGTCGCGGCTGCGTCGTGCCCGGCGCGCTCTCCGAGCTCCAGTAAGCGGGTCACCGCCAGGTACTGGTACCCGGCGAACTCGTGCACGTCTGGCGATATCACCACATCGGCGGCTTTGAGCGCCGGCAGCGCGACATGACGCTCAAGCACCTCGACCGCCGCGGTGGCGACGTCACGGCTTGAGAGTCCACGATGGTTGTGCGGACTTTCCCCCTTCAGCGCCGTGCGAAAGCCCTTCAAGAACCCTCGATCGCCCTCGGCATCTCCGCCCACGTCGACCCGTCCGTCGCCGGACACGTCCACCGCGACCACGACGGTTGCTCCCAGAGTGCGAGCGAGCGAAACCGGCACCGGATCGGTCAGGAAGCCGTCGACGAGCACGTGCTCTCCGGTGCGAACCGGCATAAACACGAGCGGGACCGATGCACTGGCGCGAACAGCGCTGATCAGGCCGCCCGCGGTATGGACGACCCTTTCACCGGTAGCGAGGTCGGTCGAGACGCAGCCGAAGGGTAACCGGAGTTCCTCGAACGACTCCGGCAGATACTGGCGCAAGAATTCCTCGATCTTTTCTCCTGATAGCAATGCGCCGCTTCGAATCGTCACGTCAACGAGTGAGAAGAGCGCTTTCGTATCGAGACCGAGCGCGATGCGTTCGAGATCCGCTGGCGTGTGTCCCGCAGCATACAGCGCGCCGACGATAGCGCCCATGCTCGTACCGGTGACGACGTCGGGCTCGATCCCCTCGGCGGCAAGCGCCTTCAGAACCCCGACGTGCGCAAGCCCGCGCGCGCTCCCGCTCCCAAGCGCGTACCCGAGCCTCGTCGGACCGAACGGCCACATCGTGCTACGTGCCTTCCTTCGCAAGTTCCATCGCGAACTTCGTGGACGCCGCAAGGAATGCGATCATCAGTGCCGCGGCGAGGAGCGCGCCGACGACGTCAAACGCCGTCGTCGCACCGATCACCGGCACGGTGACCTTCGGATTGCCGAAGAAGAAGATGGCGGCATTCACCAGCATGATGATCGCACGCAGCTCGGTGGGGCCCATCTTGCCGTAGCTGATCTTGAAGACGCCGTCGACTGCCGTCCGCACATAGACATGCACCGAGAGCAGCATGTAGCCGATGAGCGCGAAGGCAGCGATATCGAGCCGCATGTACGGCGAAAGGCCGATGCCGATGATCGTCAGGAACTCGGCCACGGCGTCCACGGTGTGATCGATGTAGAACCCGAACTTCGGCCGTTCGATCTTGCGGAAGCGCGCGAGCGTGCCGTCAAGACTGTCTCCGAACCAGTTGAGCGCGAAGCCGAGGTTGACGAACCACAACCACCACGGACTGGCGTTCGTGAGCCAGTACCCGATGAAGATCATGAGCGACGCCACCACACCGATGCCCGTGAGGAGGTCGGGAGTCACCCATGCGGGCATGCGCCCGGCAAGCCACCGGAGCGCCGGGCGCTCGAGCGGGCCGAGGAGCATGTCATTCACGCGCTTGTGCTGTTTGATGTCTGCCATTCTCGCGGTACCTCCGGTTGTCTCAGGCCTGCTAGGGTGCCGATATATCGGGCCACACCGCATGGGGCATCGCCCACTGCCGGGGTGACTGGGTGATGAACTCCTCGGCGAAGCGCAGCACGCGTTCCGCGTTCGCGAGAACGTCCGCTTCGTTCTTGACCGACCCCTCCATCTGAATGGGCTCGAAGGCCTGCAGGGCGTAGCGCCCATCCTCGCGCAGGATTCCCGAAGCTACAACGACCGGAGCCTTCGCGCGCATCGCGAGGCGCACGTGCAGTACCGGCAACGGTGCCGGACGGCCGAAGAATCGGGGACGCAGGTCGGCACCGGGAAGCGGGCGATCGATGCCCGTGAGTACCGAGCCGCCATCTGCCAACCGTCGGCTGGCCCGCTTGAGCGACTCCATCGAGACCGGCGTCACCTCAAGTCCGCTCGCGGTGCGCATCTCGTTTTGCGCCTCGTACCCGCCATTCGGGTTCGCGATTGAAAGCACCTGGACCTGCCAGCCCGACAAGCCAAGCGCCCGCCCTACCAGGTCGAAGTTGCTGAGGTGCACGACAGCGATCACTCGCGGCCCCTCTGCCGACGCGCGAACAAACCGCTCTGCCGTCTCGTCAATCGCCACTTTGGCCAGAAGCGCTTTGGGGCGTCTCGGCAGGTGATAGATGTCGTAGAGGAACCGTCCGCTCATCGCGAGCGTCTCTTCAACCGCAGCGTCGAGCGCGGGGCCGGTGAGTGTCATGCCCGAACTCATCCACTGGTTACCGCGAATCGCCCGGACCATCGCGGAATCACGGTCAGCCGCCAACCTGTGCGCTGCGAGACGGGCGACGGCGTGACCGATGAACGGCGGCGTCGCACGGCTCACGCCAAGCGCAAGCTCGATGCCTGCTCTGCTGTTGGCCAGTGACTCGAAGTCCACGCGAACCTGTTCTCTCCCGGAGCCCCACGCGCACAACCAAGTGTAGCAGTCCCCTCATGCGACACGGCGCGTCTTCTGCTACGCTCATTTCTTTCGAGGAGAACCGCACGACCGAGGAGGCGCGCCACATCACCATGCCGCAAACCGAGCATTTCGCCCAGACAAGCGGGAACCGTCCCGCTCCTCGGATCGTGGAGATTCCGCTCGGCGATCCGCGCATCAAAGACTTCGTCGCCTTCCACTGGCGTCTGTACAAGGGCGATCCGTTCTGGACGCCGCAGCTCAACGCGGACCTGCTCGGCAACAAGCTGCTTGGAACCATCGGGCTGCTCACCCCCGAGAACCCCTACCACAAGACCGCCTCGGCGACGCACTTCATGGCGTATCGGGACGACCGGCCGGTGGGCCGCATCTCGGCCGTCGTGAACCGCCGCTACAATGAGTACTACGGCTCAAAGATCGGGAACTTCGGGTTCTTCGAGGTCGAAGAGGACTACGAGGCCGCCGCCGCACTACTGGACGCCGCCCGCGACTGGATCAAGGCGCAGGGCATGGACACGATGCGCGGCCCGGGGGAATACGGTAACGCCACGCATGAGCGCCAGGCGTGCCTCATCGACGGCTTCGACACACCGCCGGCCGTCGAGCTCACGCACAACCCGCCCTACTACCGCGAGTTTTTCGAGCGTTACGGCCTTCAAAAAGCGAAGGACTACCACGCCTACCTGCTTGATCTGACCAAGCCCTCATCCGAGCGGATTACGCAGATCGCCGAACTCGCCCAGGCGCGCCGGAACATCACGACACGACCGGTGGAGATGTCCCGGTTCGTCGAAGACATCCGGCTCGTCATCAGCCTCTACAACCAGGCGTGGGCCGACAACTGGGGTTTCCTTCCTATCACCGAGGAGGAAGCCGACGCGCTTGCCGAGAGTCTGAAGCCGATCATCGATCCGGGGCTCGTCCGTTTCGCGTTCATCGACGGCGAGCCGGTGGCCGTTCTCGGCACGTTCCCCGACCCGAACTGGGCCCTGAGACCGCGCTGGAAGTGGTACGGCGATAGCGACGCCGTGCGCCTTGCGCGCTTGCTCTTGATGCGGCGCCACATACCCCGGGTGCGCCTGATGTTCTTCGGCATCGTTCCAGGACACCGTCGAAGCGGTGTGGATGCACTGCTGTTCAAAGAGATTCACGAGTACGCGAACACTCGCGGGTACACCACCTGTGACATCTCCATGCTGCTTGAGGACAACGACCTCGTCCTGCGAGCATCGGAGTTCATGGGCGGCCATCGGTACAAGACGTGGAGGATCTTCGACCTGCCGCTGTGAGGCGTGGACCACGCGACAAAGCCTTATACCGGCGGAGCATCTGGTGACGATCGTCGGCGAGCGGCTACGCCTGCTCGACGAGAGCGCACGTCAAGCACGCGCCGGACATCACCGTCCGAGCGCACCTCTGAGTGCTGCCGCGACATGCTCGGCGCTCATGCCAAGTTCGCGCAGCACGGTCTCGCCGGGCGCCGAGGCACCAAAGCGATCGATACCCACGGCGGTGCTCCCCTGGCCGAGGTACGTCGTCCAGCCGAGCGTGACGCCCGCCTCCACCGAGACGACCGGCACGCCGGGCGCAAGCACGCTCTGCAGGTACGCGAGCGACTGGCGCGCGAAGAGCTCGGTCGACGGCATGCTCACGACGCGCACCGCCACGCCCTCGGCAGCGAGCGTCTCGCGCGCTTCAAGCGCCAGGTGCACCTCGGAGCCGGACGCTACGACGATCGCGTCCGGCGCTCCCGGCGCGTCGGCAAGCACGTAGCCACCGCGCACGACGCCATCGGCGACCTGCGGGTACTGCTCCGGCGAGAGCACCGGCAACTTCTGGCGCGTGAGCGCGAGCAGGACAGGGTGCGGACCGGCGCCCATCGCGAACCGCCATGCTGCCACGGTCTCGCTCGCATCGGCAGGGCGAATCACGATCGCGCCGGGGATAGCGCGCAGCGACGCGAGCTGCTCGACCGGCTGGTGCGTGGGGCCGTCTTCGCCAAGACCGACGCTATCGTGCGTGAACACATGGATGACGTGCAAGCCACCGAGTGCCGCGAGGCGGATCGGCGGACGCATATAGTCGCTGAAGATGAGGAAGGTCGAGCCGTAGGGCACGAAGCCGCCATGGTACGCCATCCCGTTCACGACGGCGCCCATCGCATGCTCGCGGACGCCGAAGTGCAGGTTGCGCCCACCGCGATCGCCCGGGCCGAACTCCCCGCCGCCGCTCAGAAGCGTCTTGGTGCTGGGCGCGAGGTCCGCCGAGCCGCCTATCAGCTCCGGCACGCGCGCGGCGATCGCGTTCATCACCTGCCCGCCCGCTTCGCGCGTGGCGATGGCGCCCACGCCGAAGGCCGGCAGGTCGGCGTCCCAGCCTGCGGGGAGCTCACCGCGCATGCGACGCTCGAACTCGGCGGACTCCGCCGGGAACGAGGCGCGGTACGCCGCGAACCGCCGGTCCCACGCCTCGTGCCTGGCGTCGCCCCGAGGCAGCGCCTCGCGAAAGTGGGCGAGCACCTCGGCGGGGACGTGGAACGCGGGCTCCGTGGGCCAGCCGAGCGCCTCCTTCGTGAGACGCACCTCCTCGGCGCCGAGCGGCTCGCCATGCGCGGAAGCGTCGTCGTGCTTGTGCGGGCTGCCGAAGCCGATGTGCGTTCGCACCGCGATGAATGACGGCTTGGCTGGCTCTGCGCGCGCGGCCTCGATCGCCGAGGAGATCGCGTCCACGTCGTTGCCGTCCGCCACCGATTGCACGTGCCACCCATATGCCGCGAAGCGCGCACATGGATCCTCGGTGAACGCGAGGCCGGTGTCGCCTTCGATCGAGATGTGGTTGTCGTCGTAGAGCACCACGAGCTTACCGAGCGCCAGATGCCCCGCGAGCGACGCGGCCTCGGCCGACACGCCCTCCATGAGGTCGCCGTCGCCGCAGAGCGCGTACGTGTAGTGGTCGACGACCGTGTGCTCCGGGCGGTTGAAGCGCGCGGCGAGCGACGCCTCTGCGATCGCCATGCCCACGGCGTTCGCGATGCCCTGCCCCAGCGGCCCGGTGGTCGCTTCAACGCCGGGCGTGCGCCCGAACTCGGGATGGCCGGGCGTCTTGCTCCCCCACTGCCGGAAGCGCTTGAGCTCCTCCATCGACAGGTCGAAGCCGGTCAGGTGGAGCAGCGCATAGAGCAGCGCACAACCGTGGCCAGCTGAAAGCACGAAGCGGTCCCGGTCTGGCCAGGCGGGGTCGGCCGGATCGAACTTCACGAAGCGGGTCCACAGCGTGTACGCGGTCGCCGCCGCACCCATCGGCATACCCGGATGCCCCGAGTTCGCCTGCTGCACCATGTCCACCGAGATGAACCGCAGTGTGTTGATGGACAGTTCATCGAGTCGTTCGTTCATCATTCCTCCCGCGTGGTACGTCCGGTGCGGACCGCTCCTTCGAGTATGTGCCCCGTAACGATTGCCGCTACCGCCGCAGAGACATGCCGCACGATGAGGTTGTACGCCGCGCTGTTGCGCTCGGGAAGCTGGTGGCCGAAGCGCCGGCCGACGGCCTGCAGCTGCGGCGCGAGTCGCTCGGCATCCCTGGGGGTGAGCCGTGCGCGGCCGAGCGTCTCAAGCGCATCCTGCAGCGAATCCGCAAGCGGCAGCAACTTCTCGGCGCGACTTGCCGAGGAGGCGTCGAGAGACGCGCCACTTCGCCGCCAGTCGGGATCCCGCGCATTCCAGATGCGCATGCCGGTCAGCAGACCGACGATCATGAGCCCGATCCAGCTGAAACGGTAGACTTCGCGATTGAGTCCTGCCGGCCACGCCAGCGCCCCCGCGAGCCCCGAGCCGAGTTGATCGCCCAGCCCGCCGAGCGACGAACCCATGCTCATGAGCTGCGGCGGAAGGAACGGAAACGTGAGCGCTATGGTCACGAGGACCAACATGCCGACCTTCGTGCGGAAGAACGACTCGGGCGGCATGATGAATGCGTAACCGATGGCGTACGCGGTCGCGCCCGATGCAAGCAATGCGCCGATCAGCAGTCCGATCATGTGGGTCCTCCTGCCGCCATCGTCGCACGCTACGGGACGTGAGTCGAGAGGAGACACCGGCGTTCGTATCAGGAGCCCATCAGGTGTCCGTCACCCTCACAGGCGCCATGAGACGTGCGAGCGGCGTCGTCACCGGAGATGATTCCAGCAGGAACTTCGCCAACATGGTGAGCGGGATCGCGAGAATGGCGCCCGCCGGCCCGAGCAACCATCCCCAGAAGACGAGGGAGAGCATCCCCCACAGCGGCGTGATATCAAGTCGCCTGCGCACGAGCCGGGGTACGATCAGGATGCCCACGACATTATCGATGACCAGCATGAGCACAAGAACGAGCAGCGCCCGGGCAAGCCCGAAGCGGACGAGTGTAGCGATGGTCGGCGGGATCACGATGATGATCGAGCCGATGCTCGGTATGTAACTGAGCAGGAACGCGAGGGCGGCCCACAGAAGTGCGGACGGCACCCCCAGGACCACCAGGACGCCAAGATCGCCGGCCGCGGTGAGAGCGGCACCCACGGTCATGATGGCCATGGATCCGGAGAGGTCACGGGCGAACGCTGCGAGGCGGTTGAACTGACTGTCGTCCTTGAGCAGGCTACGGACCTTCCCGGGGAAGTCGAGCGCCTCGTGGAGCATGAAGCCGGTGAGGGTGAGCGCGATCACCCAACCGGCGATAGAAGACAGGATCGACCGCGTGAGCGTGTCTGCTTCCGTGAACGTCCTGCTCACGAGAGTACCGACGCTCACAAGATGCGTGAAGTCGAGATGCATGCTCTTCCCCAGGTTGAGCGTGTCGGTTAGCAGTTGCTCGGCTCCCGGCGCGTACGAGGGAAGGTCCGCCAGGAAGGCGGACAGCGACAGATCCACCGCCCAAAAGAAACCCGCGACGATGACGCTCGTGGCCGCGAGAACGGTCCCGAAGGCACCCAACCGGTGCATGCCCCGTGCTATGAGCCGCTGCTGAAACGGGGCGGCGACAACGGTCACGAGGACGGCGATGATCACCGGGACCACGATCGTTGTGGCCGCACGCACGCTCGCCAGAACGATCACGATCGCGACCGCAACGAGGAGACCGCGCGGCTGCGCGACACCCGGACCAGCATCGTCGGGCATTCGACCCTCCTTAGAGAAGCAACACGGGGTCTATTCCCCCGAACCGGACCGGCGCACCCGGCGCATCCCTTCCCGGCACGGGTCTTTCTCCCGTGCAGGCACCCGCCGCCGTGAAGCATCACCTTCAGTCCGGTCGCGAAGAGGCGAGCCGGTTCGCCAAGGCCAGAAGGGCGCCCCGCGGGGCGCCCTTGTCTTACTTGCGAGCACGATCGGCAAGCGAGATCACTTCGCCGGGCTCTTCGCAGGACTCACATTCACTTGCATGTATCTGCCCGATGAGCTTACGCCCATGATCGTGATCTTCGTCCCCGTCTTGGGAGTGAGGACGCTTCCGTAGGGGTTCTTGATGTCGTAGTAAGCGTACAGGTCGTTGAACTCGCGCACACCCGGGAGGCTCTTGATCTTGGACGCCTTGCTGTTGATATGCAACGTGATCGCGTCAGTCGGATCGAAGGAGAACGTCGAGTCGTAGGTCTGGACGCGGTTGCGCCATACCTTGCCATCAGGCCGCTTCAGCGCCTGCGGATGCGCGTCAACGTACAGGAGCATGCCGGTGCCCGGACGGCTCGGGTCGGTATCGTTGTTGATGTACCGCGTGTTCCAGTAGCTCACGAGCATGCCGTCTTGATACGGGAAGTGCTCCACATAGTTGCCGAGCATCGGGTTGTCCAGGAATCCGAAGTTGTACGGTCCGAGCTTAAGCGTTCCGTCGTAGCCCCAGTACTGCTTGTTCTCGGCAATGTAATAGTGGGGGTAATCCCTCTCCTCAGTACCGCTCGTCGTGCGGAATCCATCGTAGGCCCAACCGGTGCCGGTCTCAGCGCCGTCGAGCGCGTACCCACTGATCGCGATGTCGTCGATCATGAGCCCGGCTTCGGATACGCCGCCGTCTGTGACATACCGGAAGCCGAGCATGACGTCGCCCGCGTACGCCGACAGGTCGGCCGTGAGGTCGACCCAGCCGGAGGAGAAGCCGTCGATGCTGTTGGCCTCGACCTTCGAGTTCGACAGGTTCGTGGGAACGGTCTCCCACGTGGTGCCGCCGTCCTTCGAGGCGATGAGGCTGGCATAGTCGTAGCCGACCTCGATACCGTAGTTGACCTTCGCCGAGAGCGTGGCACCCGCGCTAAGGGTGAACGCCTTCGTCATCCTGTTATCCAGGTTGTTAGCCGCACCGCTGAAGTAGAACTTCGCGCCCGCATAGGGTGCGCCGATGACCTCGGTGACGTGCTGAATCGGCAGGACCACGAACAGGCCCTGAGCCGCCGTGGAGTTGTACTCCGACGGGCCGAGGACCACGCTGGCGGTGTCACCGACATGCGCGACGTCGTAGTTTAGCCATCCGAGCACGAACTTCTCCCACGCGCCCAGGTGGCCAGGCTTCGACCCGATGTCGTACGTGCCATCGCTGAGCCACGAGCCGGACGACATCAGCGTCCAGAAGCCCGTGCCGTTCTCACGGTAGTTGTAGTCGTACAGGTCCGGTACGCCGAGGTCATGCGAGAACTCATGCGTGAAAACGCCCACACCGCCGTTCTCCGGCTGGATGGTGTAGTCGCCGATCCATAGGCCGCTGTCGCCGACCTGAACGCCTCCCAGCTTGTTGAAACTGGGACCGGTCTTGTCGACGTCGGCGTAGTTGGCGTACCAGCTGTGGCTCCAGATCGCGTCGCCGCCCATCGCGCCGCCGCCGGCCTCTTCGCCCTCGCCAGCGTGAAGCGCCTGGAAGTGGTCGATGTAGCCGTCGGGCTCAGCGAAATCACCGTCGGCGTCGTAATCGTACCGGTCGAGGACGTCGAACGTCGCAAGGTACGCGTCGATCTGTTCCGGCGTCTTGCCGGCAGTGACCTGCTGAGCGTACCAGCCGTCCGCCATGTCCTGAAGGAACAGCCAGACGTTCGCCGAGGTGTCCTCGCCGCCGACGCTGTCGTCGTAGTAGCGGTAACCATTGGGCACCGTGACCCAATCGGTCACGTCACCCTTCACCGTATAGCGACCGCTCGACTGCTCAAGGAAGAAGCTTCCCATCGAGTTCGCGCCGGGGGACTCATCAAAGAGCAGCTTCAAGAAGTAGTCCCTGCTGAAGTCCGGCTCCCAAATGGTGGTGTTGTCGTATGTTCGATTCGGCTGGGCGATGTTGTTGTGCGGGAAGTCCGCAAACTCGCCAAGCATGGTCCAAACGGGATCTTCTCCCTCGAGTGCGAGTTTGACGAACTCGCCTTCGGCCACTTCGATGACCTCGCCTTTGGCCTTGCCGGCAAGCTTCTTCTCCAGCGCGACTTGCTTGAGCGCAGCCAGCTTGTCGGCCACGGGACTTGGCCTGTCGTCCGGTCGAGCTTTGCTCGGCATGTCCACCGAGGACTTCGACACAACGGTGGCCCCGCCGGCGACTGCCGGAAGCATCAGGGCAAGCATCGCCACGATCACGACGACACTCAACAGCTTCTTACGCATTTCGCTCCCCCTTCTGTGTGTCGTACCTGAACGGGGGCAGCCTGCAACAGGAGTGGCCGAGAACGCGGCAGTCTCGCATCGGAGCCCCCCTCCGAATCCCAAGCCGCGCCAGCGAGCGCATCGGCGGCATGTTCCACACGATACACTCACGCTCGCAGCCTAATCAACTATGACGCACGTCGCTCCCCGCTGAGCGATTAAGGATGGGAGCCGAATGGCAGCGGGGCAGCGCTCAACGGTGCGACCGTCACACGTAAGGCCGTGGCTGGCTTCCGCCAATCCTGGCACGCTCCTCGCTACTGCGTTGCGATAGGTAGCGATATATCGCTTTACCCCGTAGCGAAAGGAACTCACATGCACGATTCACAGCACAGCGACGCGTTCTGCGACCGTAGCGCACGCCACCATGCCGAGTTCGGCCCACATGGCTTCAAGGCCCAGTTCGGTATGGGTGGCCACATGCACGGCTTCGGCGGCCCCGGCGGCATGCGTGCGCGTCGCGGCGACGTCCGCTCGGCGATTCTGCGTCTGCTTTCCGAGAAGCCTATGCACGGTTACCAAATCATCCAGGAACTCTCGGCCAGAAGCGGCGGCGCATGGAGCCCCAGCGCCGGTTCGGTCTACCCCACTCTCCAGCTGCTTGCCGATGAGGGTCTTGTCAGCGCGCAGGAGACGGCGGGCAAGAAGGTCTTCAGCCTTACGGAAGCAGGCGTCACCGCGGTCGCGGAGACCGCCGACGAGCCCGCACCCTGGGAAGACGCCGCGCAGAGTAGTGACTCGGGGGTCGCTGGCTACCGCCAGGCGGCCGGCCGGCTCATGCAGGTGGTCTTCCAGATCGGCAAGACGGGAACGCGCGCTCAGGCCGAGGCCGCGATCGAGGTCCTGAACGACGCCCGTAAGAAGCTCTACACCCTCCTCGCCGAGGACTAAGCATCGGCACAAGCGGCCCACGTTATCGACGTGGGCCGCTGGATCATACGGCTCGGACGAGACGCGACATGCGAACGAATCAGTGAGTCGTTAACACGATCGCGGGCCTGCTTGGCGATAGCGTTTCTTTCACCCAGACCGTACCGCATAGGCAACCGGAGGCTTCATGACCTCGTCACAACTGCGCGCCCGGTATCGGCGCATCGTGTTCTTCTTTGCCCGGGTCACGCTTGGCTTCATCTTCTGGGAGATCGTCGCGCATCGCATCGGTCTCAGCGGCCTGGCGCGCCGGAACCGCTCCGAGCGCAACCGCCGCACGGCAGTGCGCTTCCGCGCGCTCGCCATCGGTATGGGCGGCCTCATGATCAAAGTCGGCCAGTTCCTCTCGGCACGGCTTGATGTGCTGCCACCGGAGATCACCGACGAGCTGGCCGGCCTCCAGGACGAAGTCCCCGCCGAGAAGTTCTCGGCGATCCGCGCACTGGCGGAAACCGAGCTAGGCCTGCCGCTCTCCGAGCACTACGCGTACTTCGACGAGACCCCGCTTGCCGCAGCCTCGCTCGGGCAGGTGCACCGCGCGCGTCTGCGCCAGACCGACGCCGCCGAGCAGGGCTTCGCGGACGTTGTCGTCAAGGTGCAACGTCCCCACATCGACCAGGTCATCGAGGTCGACCTGGCCGCACTGCGCCGTGTGGGCGGATGGCTGCAGCGATACAAGCCGGTTCGCGACCGGGCCAACGTCAACGCGCTCATCGAGGAGTTCGCCACCACCACGCGTGAGGAGGTCGACTACCTGGCCGAGGGCAGCAATGCGGAGACGTTCGCCGGGAACTTCGCCGATGATCCGCGCGTTCGCGCACCGCGTGTGATCTGGGAGCTTACGACCCGCCGGGTACTGACGCTGGAAGACGTCTCGGCGATCAAGCTGGGCGACTACGACGCCATCACCGCTGCCGGAATCGACCGCTCGCAGGTGGCCAAGGTGCTTGCGGACACGTATCTGCAGCAAGTCTTCGAAGATGGCTTCTTCCACGCCGACCCGCATCCCGGCAACCTGTTCGTGACCCCACTCGGCGGAGTCGACGCGGACCCCACGGGCGACTGGCAGCTGACCTTCGTCGACTTCGGCATGATGGGCCGCGTGCCCGAGAACCTCCGCACAGGCCTGCGCGAGGCCGTGATCGCCATCGGCACGCAAGACGGCGCGCGACTCGTCCAGAGCTTCAAGACGCTTGACGTACTCCTGCCGAGCGCCGACCTCAAGCTGATCGAGATGGCGAGCATCCAGGTGTTCGACCGCTTCGGCGGCATGAGCATGAGCGAGCTGCAGGACATCGATCATGCCGAGATGATGAGCTTCGGCCTGCAGTTCCGCGAACTGATGCTCGACTTGCCCTTCCAGCTGCCCGAGAACCTGTTGCTGCTGGGGCGGTCGATCGCCGTGCTCTCCGGCATGTGCACCGGCCTCGACCCCGAGTTCAACCTGTGGAGCTCGATCGCGCCATACGCGACCAAACTCATCGCCGACGAAGGCACGTCCACGTTCCAGACGATCGTTGCCGAGGCGACCAAGATCTTTCAGGTTCTGGTGGGCCTCCCGGCACGCGCCGATCGGGTTCTTACGCTCATCGAGCGCGGTGAGCTCAACGTGCAGACGCCCGTGCTCGACCTACGGGTTCGACGACTCGAGCGGTCGGTCAGCCGGATCGCGGGCGGGCTGGTGTTCGCCGCGCTGCTGATCGCCGGCGCGATCCTCTACGGTCCGGATCCCGGGTTCGGCAAGCTCCTGATGGCTGCCTCGGTGCTGCCGCTCGGCTGGGTGATGATAAGCGCGCGCCAACAGCATCCGGGGCGGTGATAAAGGACAGCGTCGCCCAGCGTGGAGGCGTCCCGGCGTCAAGTGTCTCAGCCCTGAGACCCCGCGAGAGAGCTTCATGGCTTCATGGGTATGTATGCGTAAAGCTCCACGTCGAAGGGTGAGCGTCATGCGAGAAGACATCGTGCCAGGTTCGAAGTTCCCGGATTATAAGCTTCGCGACCACAAGAACAAACCGCACATGTTGTCCGAGCTCCAGGGTGACGATCCGATGATCCTCACGCTGCTGCGGGGCCACTATTGCCCGAAGGATCGCCAGCAACTTCAAGAACTCGTCGGGTTTCACGCTCATATGGACGTCGGGTACGCCCGCATCGTGACGATCACCTGCGACGACATCCTGCAGCTGAACGAGCTCAAGCTCGGCGTGGGGGCGCACTGGACCTTTCTTCACGACCCTGAGCGCACCATCCAGAAGGATCTCGACATCAAAGAGTACACAGACCCATTGAACGACGTGATGATCCCGCACACCATCGTGCTCGAGCCGGGCCTTGTCATCTACAAGATCTACAACGGTTACTGGTACTGGGGGCGCCCCACTCCAGACGAGCTGCATCGTGACCTCCGCGACATCAGCTCGCGAATCAGGCCGGACTGGAAGATCGACACCCCCGAGATGCGTGCAGCCTGGGACCGGGGAGAGCGCGACATGTTCTGGCCCTACGGTCTGAGCATGCGGGAGATCATCGAACGGTCCGAGTAGTATGCACGACGCGGCGAAACGGGCTGCGGCGCGGGCCGCTCTCGCCTTCGTGCGTCCCGACCGTCTGCTTGGCGTGGGTACCGGAAGCACGGTCGCGCATTTTGTCGACGAACTCGGCACGTCCGACGTGCGTCCTTCTCGGGCGGTGTCCACTTCGTGTGAGACCGACTCCCTTCTCCGGGCGATCGGGGTCGCGGTCGTGCCGCTTCAATCGGCGCATGGCCCGATCGATCTGTACGTGGACGGAGCGGACGAGATAGACGCCCTCGGCCGCGCTATCAAGGGTGGCGGCGGGGCGCACACCAGGGAGAAGCGGGTGGCGCACGCGGCCCTGACGTGGGTTTGCATCGTCGACGAGAGCAAACTCGTCCCGCATCTGGGCCTTCGGGCCGCTGTTCCACTCGAAGTGGAACGACCCGGCCTGCCAGCTGTCATAAGCGTCCTTCACGCGTGGGGCGCAAGCCCCCGTGTCCGAGAAGGATGGACGGCCGACCCGCTGCACGCGCTCCTTGACGTTTCGGGACTCAACTTGAGCGATCCGGCCGCCGTGGAATCGCAGCTGGAGTCCGTGCCCGGTGTTGTCGCTTGCGGGGTCTTCGCCCATCGGAGGGCGGATGTCATACTCGTGGGCCATCCGGACGGGCGGACCACCACGCTGCGGCCTACCTGACAGGGGCGAGCGTCGGCGCGCTCAGCGCAGCGGATGCTTGAAAAAGGAGGGGCCGCCCGCAGGCGACCCCTCATCGTTCCCTCGGACTCCGAATCCGCTAGTAGTGCTCCCCTAGATCCGTTGCGCTGATGCGGCCGGCGTAGGTTCGGTAGATCAAGAAGAAGTAGAAGACCACGAGCGGCACACCGATGCACGCGATCACCAGCATGGCCGTAAGGGCGACCGGCGATGCCGCGGCGTTGGCGATCGTGAGCGCCTGGCCCGGCCCAATGGATGGCACGAGCGCCGGGAAGATCGCCGCGGCCCACGTAGCCACCATCGATGCGCCAGCAAGCGTCGAGCCGAGAAAGCTCATCACATCGCCCTTGCGCGTCCCGAGCAGGACCAGCCCCGCGCCAACGAAGATGAGCACGCCGAACAACCATCCCAGCGGACTGTCCGTTGCCCGAGCCCATGCGTCTGGTGCAAGGAATATCGTAGCCACGGTGGCCGCCACAAGCACCGCCACAAACACGACGAGCAGCGCGCCGCGCGCCTTTGCGGCGCGCTCGTGCACTTCGCCGGTTGTCTTCAGCGCAAGCCAGGCCGAGCCGTGAACCATGATCCACGCCACGCTCAAGACTCCGATGACGATCGCATACGGGTTGAGCGCGGCAAGCAGATTGCCGAGGAAGACCGGCTGGCCGCCGCCGGCGATGAACTCACCCGCGTCGGTAAGGGGAAGGCCGCGGATGATGTTGCCCACGGCAACGCCGAACAACAGCGCCGGAATGGCGCTCCCCAGGAAGAACGCCCAGTCCCAGAACCCGGCCCACTGTGGATCACGGTTACGGAATTCGAGCGCGCCCGCGCGGAACAACAGCGCGAAGAGCAGGAGCATAAGCGCGATGTACATGCCGCTGAAGACGGTAGCGTATACCGCTGGGAACGCCGCGAAGAGCGCTCCGCCCGCAGTTAGAAGCCACACCTCATTGCCATCCCAGATGGGGCCGACCGAAAACCGCATCGTCGCCTTATCGCCCTCGGATTTGCCCAGGAACGGGTAGAGGATGCCGACGCCCAGGTCGAAGCCGTCGAAAATGGCGTATCCGGCGAACAGCACGCCCAGGAGCACGAACCAGATCTCACCGAGTCCCATCTACCTCACCTCCTCGGGAAGAGCGGGACCGTTCTTGATCATCTTGGTAACGACCCGGCCCCACGCGACATACATGATGGTGTAGAACAAGACGAACAAAACGAGCGTCGTCAGGACCTCGCCTGCGGGCACCGCTTTCGAGACAGCATCGACGGTCCTCAGCTCGTTCCAGACGATCCACGGCTGACGACCGACCTCGGCGGCCGCCCATCCCAGTTGAATCGAAAGCATCGGAACGAGTGGCGCCCACATCAGCAGACCGAGAAGCCGCCTGTTGTGCTCCAGCTTTCCCGAGCGGTTCAGGTACCACGAGACCCCGGCGAGAACGAGCATCACCCCCCACAGCGCGATCATCAGATGGTAGGTCTGATAGGTGAGCTGCAGCGGCGGCCGGTCCGCAGGCGCGAAGCTGTTCAGCCCGGTAAACGACCGCTTTCCGGCGAAGTCACCGGCGAGCATGTTCACGCCCCGGGGGATCGCCAGGGAGACCGTCTTGCCATTGGCCTGGTCGACATAACCGATGAGCCCGAGGGACATCGGGCCGTTGTCCCAGTGGCCTTCGAACGCGGCGATCTTGCTCGGCTGATGCGCAAGCACGTTAAGTGCCTGCCAGTGCCCGATGGGAAGGATCAGCACCGTGGTGATCGCGGCAATCGCTATCCCCGTCTTCATCGTGGCGCGGGCGAAGCGCACGTGCGTGCCACGGCGCAGATAGTACGCCGCGATCGCCATCGCCAGAAAGCCGCCCACGATGAGCGTGGAATCGACGGTATGAAAGTACCGGGGAAGCGTTGAGGGGTTGAACGCCGCGGCGAAGAAGTCAACGAGTTGCGCCTTGCGCGTGGCGCCCTCGCCGACGATCTTGTAGCCTGCGGGAGTCTGCATCCAGGAGTTGGCGATGATGATCCACAGCGCCGAGAGAAGCGATCCCGCCCACACAAGCCAAGCGCTCGTGTAGAAGAACCTCTTCGAGACTCGGCGGCGTCCGAAGATCAGCACCGCCAGGAACGTCGACTCCAGGAAGAACGCGAAGAGTCCCTCGGCAGCAAGCGGCGCACCGAAGATATCGCCAACAAAGCGCGAGTACGTCGCCCAGTTCGTGCCGAACGCGAACTCCATAGTGATACCGGTCGCAACGCCTACCGCGAACGTCGCCGTGAAGAGCTTCACCCAGAAGTCGGCAGCCGAGCGGTCCTCCTCAAGCCCGCTCTTGTAGAACCGGCGTTCGGCCAGCACGAGCACAAGCCCCAGCCCGATCGACAGCGGCACGAACAGAAAATGGTAGCCGACCGTCACTGCGAACTGCAGTTTGGAGAGCACGACTACGTCCATTCCCCCACCTCGCTTTCCTCACCCTCGTATGAGACCCGCCAGGGTCTTGCCGCCCAGGTACTCCCTGAGCATGCTATCGGCACCGCACCAGACACGATGGACCGCGCACTCACCCGACCGCGCGCACCAATCGGGGTCGTGCGAACATACCGATATCGAGGGGGCGCCTTGCGTCGCCTCGATGACGTCGAGCATGGTGATCGCTTCCGGAGGTCGGGCGAGAATCGCGCCACCGGCCGCGCCGCGCACGGTCATGATGAGGTTCGCGGCACTCAGATCGCGCTGCACAGCGCGGGCGAACGCATACGGGACACCCTGGCGCTCCGAGAGGGTGCGCACCGACAGGGGACGCTCGGTTGTTCCGGCAAGTTCAAGCAGGAGACGGATAGCGTAGTCGGCACGTCGCGTTATCTGCACAGGGACCGCTCTCCTCATTAACTGCTATTGCAGCAGTATCATATTACCCACGATGCTCTGTCAAGACTCTTCGTGGCGTGAGTTTGAGCCGCCGGCGCACGACGCGAATACCGGCAGGCGTTCGACAAATCGTCGAACGCCTGCCGGTATTCGGAACTCGCTGCTAGAGGCTAAGACTCGAAGGCTGTCGCTCACCAGACCAGGTAATCGAGAACCGCTGCTTCTTCTTGTGGCGTCAGCGCCAGACCGTGCGCCTCCTTCATCCGTTTGATTATCGGCTTCCAGTCGGTGCCGCTCGGCTTGGCATAGATGCGGCTCAAGGTGTGACACGCGGTGCACTTCCCTGCGATGACCTGCTCGCCAAGCGGCCTTTGCCGTGTCGATAGGAACTGGGCAACAGCGGTCTTCTGCGCGTCAGTCAGCTTCGCGCCGTGCGCCTGTTCCATCCTCAGGATGACGGACTTCCAGTCCGTGTATGTGGGCTGAAGGAAGATCTGTGTCGTCGAATGACATTGGGTGCAAGCGCCCTCCAGGACGACCTCTGGAGGGGTACTTGGCTCGGCGGACTCGGTCTGCGTGGATTCCGTTGCGGGGGGCGTCGTGATCGGGGTACTCGTGGGTTCCTCCTTTGGGGTACATCCCGCGCCCAACAACAGCACTCCGAGAATCAACACAGCAATCGACGCAACGAGCAGCGCACGAAGCAGGCTTCTCATCGGTCTTCCGCTCCCTTCAAAGTCCCTCGTTGTCTTCTTCATAGCTCTGGTGCCTGTCGAACCCGGCTGGAAGAGATCAACTCGATCGGCGCAGCCGCCAGTTCAGCCCTTTCTGCGTCTTGACGCACCATCGTGCGCACACACAGGGATCGGTCTGTGGCATCCTCGGCAGCAACGTGATGGAGCGGTACTGACCGGCGCATTCCAACCTCTGACGCGATGTCCTCCATGATCTCCGTTATGCGTTTGGCGCCCAGATGCCTCGTTTCCATGACCACGTGCTTGGCATCGAACTCATCCCAGCTTCGGCCCAAGATATGCACGCCCAATTCCTCGGCCTGTTCGTAGTACAGCGTGCCGGGAAACGGACACATGTAGGACAAGAAGATGCCTGATCCGAGCGAATGCAACTCCTTGATGAACAGCTTTGTCTCGCGCAGCGTCTGCTCGGTGTCTTCGGGGAAGGGCATGATGAACGAGCAAACCGGTTCTATCCCCAGTTCGAGACTGATGGTCACCGCATCGATGACCTGTTCCTTCTCGATACCCTTCACCGAGTCGAGAACCTCCTGGGAGCCTGACTCCACGCCGAACTGGATACCGCTACACCCGCTGTCAGCCATCAAGGTGAGCAGTTCGCGGTCCACCGAGTCCACCCGCGTCGCACAGCCCCACCGGACCGGATGCTCCAGCGTCCCAAGCTCGTCCATCAACTCACGCACCCACCGACGGTTGAGCGTGAAGATGTCATCGGTGAAGAACACATCGCTCACACCATAGGTGGCTGTGAGATCACGAATCTCAGCGACGATATGCGCGGGATCGCGCATCCGTCTCCGCCCTTGCCACAGCGACGCTGCGGAGCAGAACGGGCATCGGTACGGGCAGCTCCCCGTGGCCGTCAGAACGTTCCATTTGTCCTCGTACAACTCGATTGGGAAGATGCCACGCTGAGGTTCGGGCATATCTTCCGGAGCACGCAGCACGTCCGGACGGTTCATCACCACCTGACCACGTCGTGCATAAGCGAGCCCGGGCACTTGGTCGAGGTCGCCTTCCGACCTCAGGAGCACGTTGACGAGTGCCACCATGGACCGTTCACCTGGTCCCACCACGACATAATCGACGTTCACGCTCGCCATCACCTCACGGGGCAGGATCGTTGGGTGCGCGCCACCCAGTACCACCACTGTGTCAGGGTTCAGCTCTTTTGCTCGTGTCGCGATCCGCAACGCGTTGCCGTATGTCTCCGTCATAGCCGAGATACCGATGACAGCTGGCTTATCGTGCGCCATCACCATATCGACTCTGCGAAGCTCAAGGCCACTCACGTTGAAGTCCAAAGCGCTCACCCGGTAGCCAGCCTCAACGAGACCACCCGCGATGTACGCCAGGCCCAACGGAGGTGAGAGCCGCGCGTGCAGATTTCGGCTCGTTACCGGTGCGTTGAAGAGCACAACGTCCAAGAGACTGCACCTTTCGGGAGGACTTTATCGGAGGCCGGGCCATGAGCGTCCCACCAGCCAGTCTCATGGCCCGGCACGGCTATACGATCGAACTCCGGCTAACGCACGCTATCCTGCTTCTCCATCGCTCTGTGGCGCGTCAGAGGCCACACGTTCGTCCGTCGCTCCTTCGGCGGCAAGCACCTGCTCGCACTGCTCGAGCCGTCCCAGCACGAGTTCGCGCACGGGACCGACGGCAGCCGCATACGAAGCGGCGCCTGCGGCCACCTCTCTCACCGCGTCAGCGAGCCCCGTGTCACCGAAGACCGTCTCAATCCACAATGCGAGGCCCAGAGGATCGACGTAACCGATGTTCGCCTGCGCCCGGGGATCCATGATCTCCTCGTACGCAGCTGTCTCCATGAACGACGCCGCCTCGTTCAGCGTCCGAAGGTCGACGCGCACCGAGCCGCGCATCGGGTTCAGCCGCGACCCCATGAGCTGCTGCTCGAAGGGCACGGTCGCTAGTAACCGTTCGGCGAGCTCCGCTTCAGGCGCAGGAAGATCGTGCACCATTACAAGACCTCCCATCATGCCGGCAGCTTCTTGGCCGCCGCCAACTCGTCGGCCACGTTAGCAAGCCCCAGCTTCTCGAGTGTCTCCCGCGTCGGACAGCCGCTCTCAGGATCCCAGCCTTCGAGTTTGTAGTACTTGACCTTCCACTCTTCGACCTTGCCCTTGTCGAGCTTGCGGCCGGCGACGTTCTTGTAACTCCACGTTCCGTTCTCATGGACCGGCACTACGTACGGAGCTTCGAAGGTCGTGAACCCTGGCACGGCGCCCACCTGATAGTTCTGCTCCGTGAAAAACTCCATGTCCTTGTGCCGCCCCTGAAGGACCCAGATCGCTCGATCGAGGTTCCAGATCTTCCGACCCGTCTCCAGCCCTTCCTCGAAGGTGATGTTCTTGCCGGTCACGGCATTGAAGAACTTCTGCTCTCCTTCTCCGGTCATACCCACATGGTCGGGGCCATAGGTATTGTAGAAATCGGCCCACGACCAGTCGCAGTAAGCCAGCGACTGCTTGTAGAAGCGTGTGTAGTGACGGTGCCAGGCAACGAGCTTCGCCATCGACTCAGAGTAGATGCCCTCATCGCTGTAGTCCATCATCATGGGATCGCTGTACGGAACAAGCTTCTTAGCCATGAGCTCTGAGAGCTCCTCGGCCGACATCGGGGGTTGCGCGCCGGAGAGAGTGGCGACGGTGGGCACCCAGTACACCCAGATGTTGAAATCATGCTCGTTGATGTCCCGCTCGCCCAACAGAGAGCCGTAGCCCCATTCAACCTCAGTACGTGCGTCGTAATGCTGTGGGTATCCCCATGCCTGGAGCGGCAGGACGCCGCTCGCGGTATCCTCGTCGTAGCGGCCCCATGCTTCGGCCGCACGCGCGGAACCCTGTGCCAGGTCCTTGCCGATATCCTTGCCCTCCACGATCGCATCAAAGAGCTGTTTGGCAAAGATCGTCTCGCCGATCTGATCGAATGGAAGGCTGCTCTCGATCTTCTTGCCGCGGCCGATGAGGCCCATCCCATAGAGGTTGGCTAGCCAGATGATGGTGCCTTCCATCTCGAAGGTGTTGATCCCTGCACGTTGCACGAGGTCCACGGCGTCCTGCAAGACCTGGGTAGGCTTACCACCATGCTTCCTCGCGTCCCACATGTAGAAGAGGAAGTCCAGACAGCTCGACCCGTTCGTCTGACCTCCTCCGAAGCGGACTCGGCAATTATGCTGGCACGCCATACAGCCCATCGGGCCGATTGGGATGGGCGGCGTCGGAGCGTACGCAGCTGCCGCGGAACCGGGGGCGGAATGAAAACCCATCCCAAAAGGAGCCGGCTGGTAGTTGTCCCAGTTCCCGGCAATCGCGTACTTGTTCGACCACTCGCGCGCAGCCATGAGGGCACTGGGGTCGGCCACCTTCACACCACCGGTCCCGATGACGCTTATCGCCTTGAGGTTCTTCGAACCGAAGACTCCACCAAAACCGCCCTGACCCGCGCCATTCCCGGCATCATGCAGGAGAGCCGCTACCCGGGTCATGCGCTCGCCTGCCGGTCCGATCGTCAGGACAGCGGGACGCTGCGTTGTCCGACCGTTGTCGCGACCCCTTCCGGTGGACCACCAGTCATTGAGTTCCCCGGTGACCCTGCGCCAGATCTCTTCCTGGGTCTCAAGCGTGTCGAGTCCCCAGAGATCGCCTGCGTCACGAATCTGAACGTCGTCGTTGCGCATGTCGATCCACACAGGCTTGTCGGCCTTGCCTTGAATGGCGATCCCGTCCCAGCCCGCGAACTTGAGCATACCCGAGAACCGCCCTCCGAAGTTGGAGCGCGTGAACCACTCGATCGGATAACCCTGCACTCCGATACCCTGAACCTCTGTACGTCCCGCCACGGCCGGAGCGTTCGTTCCCGACAGCGGAGACGTCATGATCGTCACGACGTTGCCAGGGTCGAACCCGCTTACGGTCTTGTCCTTGCACAGGTCCCAGAAGACCGCCGAGCCGATCCCGTGACCGCCACCCCAATCTTCGTACTTGGCGGTCTCGATGATGGACGTCTTCCTACTGGTCAGATCCACATTCAAGATCTTGCCTGTATATCCGCCATTCATTGGCTATTCCTCCTGATGTCGCTTTATCCGCGATGGTTACCGGCGCACCGGCGCTCGTCTCACAGCCTCGCGCCTGAGGTGGATCCTACTGCGTGCCTTCACCAGCCTGTGCTGCAGGTGCGCTGAGGTACTCTGCGTTGTCCCCATCGGGGAAGCCAAACGCCAGCCATGTGGCATCGCCCTTGCGGAGGTTCACGAAATAGCCCTTGTCACCTTGGATGGGAATCTCATTCGTGAACGCTATGGCCTTAAGTGGACACAGCTCCACGCAGGCCTGCTTACCACCCGGACCGCCCTTCTGGTCCCAATATGGCGTGTTCGAGCACAGATCGCATTTCTGTGAGTGCTTCTCTTCGAAGTTCCACTCCACGCGCGAGGGCGTGAATGGACACGCCTGGATGCAGCGCTCGCACCCGATGCACTTACTCGCGTCGATGGTTCGTACGTTGCCGTTCGCAGCATCCACATGATTCGCGCCTGTTGGGCACGCTTCGACGCACGCGGGGTACGGGCACTGACGGCATTGGTTCTGCTGCGGCCCTTCGGGATAGCCCGCGAAGGGGTCGGAGACCACTTGGATCCTCGACAGCGAGAGACTCGTCTCGCCTTCGTGCGCAAGCGAGCACGACAGCATGCAGGTCTGACAAGCCGCGCATTTCTTCGTGTCGACGAGCAGGTAACCTTCCGATGCAGGCAGGGCCACTATCTCGTCGGGTAGCAGGATCCCGTGGACGAAGATTCCGCCCAGAACAGCACCTACGCCCGCTCCACCCATGCCCACCACGAACTCACGCCGAGTGAGTGCCTTCTTGCCCTCGTTCTCAGCCATCACGGCTCCTTCCGTATCGCCACTCATTGGTTCTCCTTAGAGCGCGCAGGGCTTCCCATGAGCTCGTCATACCAAGCCTTGTGGTGCTGCTGCACATACTCCAACGGAAGCTTACCGGTCACCATCGAGCGCAGCTCCGGCCATGACCAGGGCACGACAGCACCCATCAGTACATGAGCGATCAGGAACAACGCCACAAGCAGCGCGCCCACGTCATGCAGTGGCGTTACGACTCCCATGAGACCCGCCGGCATGTTGATACCGTACGCGAGCAGCTTCACGACGCCGGTGAGGGCCACTAGGCCGAGTGCAACCAGCATGTAGACGTACGCGATGCGCTCGCTGGCGTAGAACTTGCCTTCGGCCGGCGGTTCGCTCTTGGCGAGTTGGGCGCGGTAGTGAGCGATCCCGACATTGATGTCCTCGAGACCGGCGAGGTGTTCCTTCAGTCTCCCTGAGAGCACAGTGTTCGTGGCGTAGTAAACGCCCGAGAACGCAAACAAGACAACGCCGACCCAGTGAAGATTCAAAGCGACTCCGGTATTGTGAGCACCGGTGACCAGGCGTGGGATGAACAAGAAACCCAGGGCGATCCCCGACCCGAGCAGCAGGAGAACAGCCACCACGTGAAGCCAGTGCTCGAAGATCGCCACGCCGTCGTGGCGCTCTACAATTCCGTCTTCAATGCGGACAGTCGGGCGGCGGGTGAAGGCCCCGGCAAGCAGACCGAGCGCTGCCGCCGCGAGCACAAGCCAACCGCGACTATTAAAGAGCACATCGTACGTACGTGATGTGTCTCCTGCGTTCATCGGCACTATCACGGCGGCACTCACCGCCATCACAACGCCAAGAGCCACAATCACGACCACGGTGATGGCGATAGAGATCCGGGTGCCCATCAGCGACCGCCCCCTCTGTCTCTGACGGACTCATACGTCTGGGATATGAACCCTTCGTGGAATAGCAAAACCGGTCGTGCCATCCGCACCACCCCTTCCCCTGCGTTTCTTGAGTCGCCTCGATCACGGTCGCAGCGTCCCACACCTCTCGCCTTCTTCGTAGCCTGCCGGAGCTGCGGGCGATCGGACAAATCCGTGTGAGCCTACATAAGGCGCTTCTAAACTATGACCCGTGGGCGAAGACCGTCAATACAAGGGGACGCGCAATTTCTTGCACTCCGGCAACACCGCTGGTAGACTGCCCATACGGTCGTGGTGTGTCACAAGATCCCGTAATCTCTGCCGGCAAGGAGGAAACGGGGCAGGTGGATGACACGTCGCTCTTTTGTGCTGACGGTGAGTTCGAGCACCGCTCGCACGAAATTCTAAGCGCTGTATTTCTCGAAGGCATGTCACGCAAAGCCGCTGCTGCACGCTATGGCGTACACGCTTCGACTGTCACGCGACTCATTGAACGTGCGCGCTGTTCAGGACTTGTGCGCGTGATCGTGAAGGAACCTCAGAACGCCGACAACGGCATCGAGGCATTGTTGGCGCGGCAGATTGGCGTCAGACGCGTGCATGTCATGGATTCGTGTGACGATCCTGGCTTCGCGCGCGCCATGAGCGCCTGGGTAGCTTCGCTGTTGCGCAACGGCATCACGATCGGGCTTGGCGGCGGATCGATTCTCTCCGAAGTGGGCCGTTCCCTTGAGATGCCGATCGCTTCTCATCTCTCGTTCGTGCAACTGGTAGGAACGTACGGCGACTCCACTCCAGGAAGCCAACCTCAGGAAGTTCTCAGCGCATTCGGTGCGCGCTGCCCTGGCAGCCGCCTGTTGTACCTTCCTATACCCGCGCTGCTTCCTGTGCGCGAACTGCTTGATCAAGCAATGCACATGGAGACGGTCAATCGCACATTTGAAGCCATGAATGCGCTTGACATGGCGGTGGTGGAGATCGGCTCGCTTTCCGACAGTCTGAACTCGCAGCACTTCGGCTTCATAACGAAAGCCGATGCCGAGGAACTCAAAGACGCTCATGCGGTCGGAGAAATGTGTTGCCGCTTCTACGACAACTGTGGCACTCCGATCACTGGGAACATCGACCGGCGTACGCTAGCTGCCACGTGGAAAACCCTTGAGTCAGTTCCCGAGCTGGTGGCCGTCGCGCGCGGTGCTGACAAGGTGGAAGCGGCGGTTGGCGCTCTGCGTTCCGGTGTTGTAGATACGCTCGTAACGGATTCGGCGACGGCGCTGGCGATTCTTCGCGAGCACGTCGGGTCTCTCCTTCCACAAGAGCTTGGCCTCTCCCCGTCAGACGACTGGAGCAGGCACCCCGGAAGCTCACCGTGCGGAAAGGCGCCGACCACGGCCACACACGACCCGCATGTTCTCCAGCGAATCGCCCTCTCGTTATACATGGAGGGCAGGTCCCAGGAACAAGTGGCTCACCTGATCGGCGTGCACCCTTCCACGGTTTCTCGTTATCTCGCTGACGCCGAGCGGCGGAGGATCATCACCATCGAGGTACTGCCTGACGACATTGCGGCAGTCTCACCCGGTACACGTCTGGAGGAACGCTTCGGCCTGACCAAGGTCATCATAACGGAGGGCGAGAGCCGCGATCCTGGTTGTTCCGGACGCTCAGGGGCGATGTACTTGCGCGACCTGCTGCAAGACGGCCTCAGACTAGGACTGGCGTGGGACCCACTCCTGCGTGACCTTGTCGATGACCTTGAGCTCACTGATGTAGCTCCGCTGGAAGTCTCACAGCTTGTTGGCAGTTACGGCGATGTCATTCCTGGCACAGAGCCGCATGAGCTAATCCGTGCATGCGCTGCGAAAGCGGCGCGCAGCATCACCCACTTCGTGCCAGCGCCGGCCATCGTCGAATCTCCTGAACTCGCTGCGGCCTTGCGGGCGACGCCGGGTGTCCAGGAAGGGCTGGCAGCTGCGCGAGCCTCCGAAGTCGCCGTTATCGGCATGAACGCGGCCGACGGGGCCTCATCCGTTCTCTACCGCTACGGACATGTCACGCCACGGGACATAGAGCGGCTGACCGCAGCCGGCGCCGTGGGACACATGTGCGCACGCTTCTTCGATGCCCTTGGTCGACCTGTCGACGAGGAGCTCGATCGGCGCACTATAGGCATCACGTGGGAGAATCTGCGGAACATTCCACATGTGATGGCGGTCGTCAACGGCGTTGAAAACACGCCGGCGGTTCTCGGGGCCATCCGGTCCGGTATCGTGGACACCCTTGTCGTTGATGAAGAGACGGCCAAAGCCGTGCTCCGAGCCGCTGATGAAACGATTCGGAGATAACAGTCTCGCCCCGTAGGAGTCCCTCTGCGTTCGAGCTTGATGCCGATGCCCACAGCGTCACGCTCCTGACCGGAGCCTTGCGAGATGCATGCCCTTCTGGTCGAAGGCTCGACCTATGTAAGCGATGTCTTGTCCTTGTGCGCCCGGCCACGCAAGCCCACGATGACGCCGATGACAACCAAGACCACGGCGCCCGCGACGAACGGCAACACGCTACCAGGCTTGCCGGTGCTCTCGATTGGCTCGGCAGTGCCCGACGCGGTGCCCTTGGCAGCTGCCGAAACAAAGACAGTCCGGCTGCTCACGGCCATCTCAGTAGTTGGATTCTCGACGTTCGCCTTCGCCGCCAGGTCATCTGGGACTGACTTGTAGAGCAGCGCAGCGACCACCTTGGCCCTCTCGGCGGTGCTCGGCATTGTGAAAGAGTAGCTTGCCGAAATAGAGCCTCGAGGCGGGATCCGGTCATCGGACTGAACACCGGCCGCGTTCCACATCTCGGCGGGGTATGCACCCTTTGCGTCCTTCATAACCGTCCCGAAACGGCGCTCGCCGAGCGTTGTCTTGCCCCCATCTTCACGTTCAACGTAGACGCTCAGCCACATCTGGCGAACCTCCGTGAGACCAGTGGGAAGATAATGGCCTGCGCCCGTATTGGAGACCGTGACCGTCACGGTAGCGGACGTGCCTTCGGCCACGATCCCGGGGATATCCAGCTCCACCGTCGCAGCCCTCTTGAGCAGCGCTGTTGAGGCTTCAGCTGGTCCCTGACCCACGTTCGCACCAACAAACGACATGGCGAAGATGTTGTCGCGCTGCGCCCCGCCCTGACAGGCGGTTCCCGTTGAAGGGCCGATGACGCCGGGCGCGCTGCTCATGTGGCAGTCCTGACAGACCGTGCCTTCCGCGGCGTACGGGCCGGCCTTCCACTCGGCGTACGTGGACTCCAGGTGTACACCGTTCGTGGGGTGGTTCACGTTGTGACAGCCTCCGCAGAACTCGGCGGACTCGTGCAACTTTGAGTACGCGGCGGGATGTGGCGCGGCCGGGTTCGTCAGCTGCGCACGACGTATGAGGCTTGCATCGACGAGCTGATCGACGTTGCCCGGCACTCCGATCAGTCCTGTCACCTGGTGGCAGAACATGCAGGTCACGCCCTCCTTGGCGACCTGACTCGCAGAGGCGTTGGGATCACCGGTCATGTTGCCGATCGGCGAGTGGCACCGTTTGCAGAAGATAGCGACCGAATCGCCCGCCTCCGCTTGAGCCTCGCCGACCTTCGTGAGGAACACGGTGTCAACAATGGACTTGGCATGCATCGAGGTCGACCACTCTGTAACCCGCGCGGCGTGACACGCGCATCCTGAGGATGGCAGGAACCCCGCTGCGGTCGCGCTGCCCGGCTGGACCGGAGTGCCCAGGCCAAAAGCTACGGCGGGACACACGAACGTAGCGACGACTGCCAATAGGAGCAGAAGCCGAGTCCGCCTGTTCATGCCAATCCCTCCCATTCCGATCGTGTGCCCCGTGCAGCCTCCCGGGCGCCATTGCGTGAACGGCGGCGTGAACTGCTCGCTGTTCCGGCCGGTTACCCGATCCGCTGGAGACGTTCCTTCCAGCGCTCGATGACCTCCGGGTTCTTGGTGTACAGCGGCGGCTCGCCCTCCAGCACCCGGCGGACGTTCTCTACCGCAGCGGCGGGGAGCGAGTCCATGACGTCTTTGGTGTGCCCGATCATATGCGGCGTGAGGATCACGTTGTCGGCCCCGACGAACTCGCGCAGCGGGCTGTCCGCCGGAAGCGGCTCCTGCACGAACACGTCGATGGCCGCGCCAGCGATCGCGTGCTCCTTGAGCACCCGGTACAGGGCCGCCTCGTCCACGGCTGCACCCCGGGAGGTGTTGATGAGATACGCGCTGGGCTTCATGAGCCGTAGCTCGCGCTCGCCGAGCAGATCGCGGCTTTCGCCGGTGATCGTCACGTGCACACTGACGAAATCGGAGTCCCGCAGCAGCTCGTCCAGCTCCACCTTCTTCACCCCGGCCGGCGCCTTGTCCTGCGGCACGTACGGGTCGAAGTAGCATATCTCGGTCTGCCAGCCCTGCAGCCGTTTGACAACGCCGCGGGCGATGCGCCCCATACCGATGAGACCGACGGTGCGTCCGCGCACGGCGCGAGCGGTAAGCTCCGCGGGCCGCGGCGCATTCTCGGCAAGGAGGCGCTCCTTGAAGCGCAGCTGCATGGACAGGGCGGCGATGAACAGCACCGTCGCCTCGGCCATGCCGAGGAAGTTCTCAGGCGTGGCACCATGGCCGACGACGATGCCGAGCTCCGTGGCGGCATCCACGTCGATGTTCTCGACCCCGATCGCTGGTGCCATGATGGCGCGCAGACGGGGCGCTGCTTCCATGACGGAACGATCGATGAGCGCGTTCAATCCGGCGAAGACGACATCGGCGTTCCCGAACAGGCGCTCGTAGTCGGCCCTGTCATACGCCACGAACCCTGCCCCTTCCAGGGCCGGTCCCCGAACGATCTCGCAATCGAGCGCACTGATCGCCTCGGCCATCACGTCGGAAACCCAATCTCTCGAGATGAATACGACCGGTTTGCTCATGTCCGACTCCTTTGTCGATGTCATCTACGCGGCCACCGGTTCGGGGCTCTTCCGGGCGCTCCGCACGTACTTGCGCACCTCGAGCAGAAGCATCCACGCAACCACCACAACCGCGGTCAACAGCAGGAGCCCGATGGGAACGGGCGTGAGGTTGATCCGGGAAGCGATCCCTGGAACGTACATGCCCACCAGCAGGAGTACCGCCGTCGACAGCGCCCAAATATTGACGACGCGGTTGGAGAACAGGCCCACCGAGGCCAGCGGTTCGCGGTCCGAGCGAGAGACGAACGCCAGGGCGACGTGCCCGATCATCCACGCCGCGAAGGCGAGCGATCCTTGCTGCGCGCTCGTCAGGCCGCGGGTGCCTGCGAACACATAGGCCGCCATCACAGCAACGAAGAGGAAAGCGCCCTTGAGCGCCAGGTCGCGCACATGCGGGCCATCGAGAATGCGCGTGGTCATCTCGATGGGTCGACGGGTCTTGATATCGGGCTCGCCTGGCTCGGCCACGAAGCCCGATGAAGCCGCGAGGTCCATGAAGAGCTCGAGCAAGATGATCTGGACCGGTGAGAACGGCATAGGCATGCCGAGCACAGCCGGCAGCAGGAACACGGCGATGAGAGCGGCCTTGACGGAGAGATAGTACTTCACGCCCTTGCGAAGGTTATCGAAGAACACGCGCCCCTCGAAGATGGCGTTCGCGATGGTGGCGTAGTTGTCGTCGGCGAGAACGACATCGGCGGCTTCCTTGGCGACGTCGGTGCCTCTGATGCCCATCGCTATCCCGACGTCGGCACCTTTGAGCGCGAGTGCATCGTTGATGCCGTCGCCGGTGGCGGCAACGACGAGTCCCTGCTTCTGAAGCGCGCTCACGATACGGTACTTGTGTTCGGGTGTGGTCCGGGCGAAGACCGCTGTCGTGCGCACGCGCTCTGCCAGCGTCGCATCGTCGATCTGGTCGAGTTCCGGGCCGGTCATAACGGTGCGCGCATCGTTCGTGATGCCGACAGCGTTCGCAACGGCAGAGGCAGTCGCGGGATAGTCGCCTGTCACCATGATCGTCCGGACGCCCGCGCTCTGCATGCGGGCGATGGCGCCGGGCACCTCGGCCCTGGGCGGATCGGAGAAGGACAGCAGCGCCACGAACTCCAGGCCGCGTTCCAGATCTCCCCATGCGGCGTTCTTGTCGGCGTCGGGAACCCTGCCCATTGCGACGGCGACCTCGCGGTTGCCGCTCGCGGCCTCCGACTCGAAGGTGGCCCGAATCTCCTCGGGAACGGCCGAGCACCGCTCGAAGACCTGCTCCGGAGCGCCGCTCACATAAAGCGTGCCGTCTTCACGCAGCACGGCCTTGGTCTTGCTGCCGTCGCCGAGTTCGCGCTGGCGCACTATGTCGCGCTCGTCTGGGGGCACCTCCAGCTGCGCGGCGCGCTCTTTGATCGCGACGTCCACGGGCGTGTCGTCGATGGGCGAGACGGCTCCCATCGCAAGGGCCACGGCGTCTGTCTCGGCGCGGGGCGAATGGACGCCTGTGAGTGTCATTCGGCCCTGCGTGAGCGTGCCAGTCTTGTCGGTGACGATCACGCTCACGGCCCCCATCGTCTCGGCAGCAGCCAGCCGCTTGACCAAGAAGGCCTCCTTTGAGAGCTTCAGCGAGCCAAGGCCAAGCACCATGGTGATGATGATGGGCAACTCCTCGGGAATGGTTGCGAACGACAGCGAAAGCCCTGTGAGGACCATGGTCCTGAGCGGCTGGCCGCGCAGCACGCCGATGAGCGGGATCGCTACCGAGAAGAACACGGCCACCCACACGAGCTTGCCTGAGAGCTCCTTCATCGCCTTTTGCAGTGGCGTCTTTGGCGGCTTGACCGTCTTGAGTCCTTCGGCGAGCGTGCCGAGTTTGGTGGCCTTCCCGGTTGCCCTCACCTCGGCCTGCCCCTCGCCGGAAAGCACGACGGTCCCGGCGTAGACCGGGTCGCCGGGTGCTTTCTCGGCAGCGAACGACTCGCCGGTGATCGTGGACTCGTCGATCTGGAGCCCGACGGTGGCGAGCACCGCACCATCCGCCGAGATCCTCGTCCCGGACGCCAGGACCAGCACGTCGCCGGGAACGACATCGGCCGCTTCGATGTGCATGAGCTCGCCGTCGCGCATGACCGCTGCCTGAGGACTTGCGACCTCCGCAAGGTGCTGCACCGCGCGCTTGGCACGAAACTCGTTCTGCACCTCGGCCATAGTAAGGAGCAAGATGATCGCGAAGATCGTGACGGCGTCACCGGGCTTGCCCAGAATGGAGTACAGAACGCCCACGAAGATAAGGAGCAGGATCATCGGTTCCCGGACTTCTTCCCACAAGATGTCCAGGAACGTGATGCGAGAAGGTGTGAAGATGACGTTCGGTCCGGTCTCCGCCCGTCTGCGAGCCGCCTCTTGCGATGTGAGTCCCTCGTGTGTAAGAGCCACCTGAGCCTCCGTTCGATTCGCTCGCACGTGCTAACCACGTCCGAGAAGTACAGGAGATTGAAATGGATTCTTCCCCGGTTCGGGTCGTGGAATATCACGACGTCCTGTGAGCATGGTGTTTCGTGGCAGCCGGGCGGCTGCATGAGATAGAAGAAGCCTATGGCGACCAGGTAACCGTCGAGTACAAGGTCTTCCCGCTTGGCCCGACGCGCGAGGAGATCGAGAGCATGTTCGGCTCGGCCGAGCGGGCGAAGCGCGAGATCCTGGGGCACTGGGCCGCGGCACAACGGCTCGACGGCGGCGGAGAGATCGACCCCGAGCTCATGGCTGGACGCCCGTTCGACTACCCCTACTCGATGCCCGCCCTGCGAGCCGTCAAGGCCGCGGAGTTCCAGGGCGGGATGCCCGCGCACGCACGGATGTACGACCGCCTGCAGCGCGCACACCTGGTACAAGCCCGTGACGTCACCGACCCGCAGACGCTTGCGGAGTGCGCCGCCGAGATCGGCCTGGACCCCGAGCGCTTCGGGAGCGACCTCGCGGCGGACGCCACGCTTCACGCCGTCCTCGCGGATCAGCAGGAGGCACTGGCTCAGGGGATCAGCGCAACGCCGACAGTCGTCCTGAACGGGCGATGGGTGATATCCGGCGCGGTACCGGTGGAAGTCTACCGCCAGGCCATCGATGACGTGCTCGCGGGGCGGGACCCCGGCGGTCCGCGGGTACGGTAGGGACGCATGACGGGACTGATTGTGGGTCGCGACGTATCGAACGCGTCAGCCCTTGCGCCGCCACGGCCAGCGGCCTTCGATCTCCACTTCGAGCGACCAGGACAGGAGCGTCCGGATCGCCACGAGCGCCGCAAGAACGGCGAGATTGGCCAACGTGGGCGCGACGGCTATCGTTCGGATGAGGTCTGCCGCGACCATAATCTCCAGGCCGAGAAGAACGCTATGGCCGAACGTCTCACGGATTGCCAGGTATGCGTCCCCGGCCTTGCGGGCAAGAAGCAGCGATAGCGCTCTTTGAAGCGCGATCAGGAACCCAACGACGATGCATGCGACTCCTGTGATCTCGAAGACCGTGGAGATGTTGTGCATGACAGTCTGCAACGACATGATGCCTCCCATCCAATGCGCATCATACGCTCGATTCAAGAAGGGTTTCGCAGCCAGCCCCTGGGCGCAGCGCTACTCGGTTTCCCACGCGGGGGTCCAGCTACGAAACAGGCCAGACACGTTTATCATGTCCGGTCTGCGGCGTGTCGTACGCGCTCAAGGGCTTCTCGGGCGCGCGGCTCTCGTCTCCGCGAGTCCGCTGGGTAAGCATCTATGCCTCTTCGAGAGTCGACAGCTTGGCACTGAATACGCAGCTCAAGCCGGTCGACTCCGGAGGCAATGTACTGATACTCAAGCCGTATGACGAGGGCGTCTTCAACGGCTCTCAGGTCCGATACGACCTTCGCGCCGTCTCGCCAGTCCAACTCTACCTGGATGTGAAGTCTATGGCCGGCCGTGGTGAAGAGGCCGCCGAGGAGATACTGGTTCGAGAGCTGAGGCCGTCATGGCAATGACCCAATCAGACTACCCGGCTGATGCAGTCGAGGCCGCAAAGTCGGTCCTTGTGGAACTCGTACACGTTCTTGGTGAGTACCGCGACGACATGGTAATCGTCGGCGGTTGGGTGCCACCGCTCCCTATGCCCGGCAGCACTGGACACGTTGGCAGCACTGACGTTGACGTCGCACTCAATCACTTCGCGGAAACGGACGAGGTCTATGCGCGAATCAGCGAATCACTGAGAGCCAACGGCCATTACCAGGACGAACGCCAGCCGTTCATTTGGTACCGCGATGTGGAGACTGGCGGTGGGTCGGTGACGGTCGAGGTCGACTTCTTGGCCGACGAGTACGGCGGCAGGTCGAGCGAGTGCAGGCGTTGGTCCAAGGTCTCGATCGGACGAGGCAGCAGCAGGTACTCACGTATCCAAGGACGCTGCTGAGGCGCCATGGGATGCTACCTGCGAGCGGACACAGCCGCACCCTGAGCTGCACGCTGCCACCCTGACCTGCTGTTTCCCTCCATCGCGCCCATTTGACCAAGCGCCGGTCGTCACTCTCACGTGCTCAACGATTTTCGGTGTGACTTTCGGTGAGTCAGAGTTGAATGCCTCACTCGTTCGTGCCGGCGCGGATCTGTCTATTGTGCTCGGCCGCTTATCCGGCCAGATTCCGAACGCTCTGTGCTGCGGCAGACGAAACGCGCTCAAGCGCAGCGGCTGACTTCGACACCCGGCTCGCCCACGACTTCCCCCGGACGACAAGTGCCTCCCAGGCAAGAACAAGATCCCCTGGTCGATCTGCATGCAACACCTCAAGGATCTGCGCCGCCTGCGAGAGGTCCTTCTCCCGCTTTGACTGCATCGCAGCAGAACGCTCCCCCGCGATCATCAACTTGTGCAGAGCGAACCGCGCCGCATCCGGCACGTTCACCGCAACAACCCCGCCGTCAACGACTGCCGCCCTCACGGACGAGTCGATGAGGTAGTCCAGGAATCTCAAAGGCTGCGCGGCGGCGGCGAACCTCGGCAGGCCCACGGCACGCGATTGGGCCCTTGCGGCCGGAGTCAGAAGATCCACACGCAAGCTCTGCCCTCGCACCTTGAACGAGGTGGTAGGACTCTTGGGGTCAAGACCGGAAACCGGCAGGAACCCCATCTCCAGGCTATCCAAGGCCGAAGGCAGGTCGACGTTGATGCCTGGAACCGCAATATCGAGCTTGGGATCGGCCGCGATGTCAACATCCTGAGTCCTGAGTGAGCTGTCCCACCGGACCCCGAGAAGGTTGCCAAGCACGATGAACGCGTGCGTTCCGACAAGGACTCCGCCGGCATGGAACACGCCTGCATCCGCGAGCGCACGAAGCACTCGAGCCGAGGGCGCATCGGTGACCATTGCGCCACCTGCACGCAGCAGAGCCGCCAACCGCTCGATAGATCGTTGGTCGGCGGCGACGTTGACTCTCCCCTCGGCGAACCGATCGGCCAACTCGTCAAGCGCAGCGTCCCGACGACCCAGATAGGTCTGGCGCTTTGCCCCGCCAGGGCCCACGTGCTGGAAGTAGTAGTATTCCTGACCCCTCACCATCTTCGTCACGAAGGAGCCCGCAGTATGTCCGATGGTACGCGAGGCCTCATAGGCTGCCATCTGCTCAAGCAACTCGGCGTAGATGGTCTGGACTTCGAGCGGCTGTCGCTGCATAGACTCACCCCCTTGTCGTTATACGCACAATACGTCGATGCTGCGTATAACACAAGTCGCTCAAGCCCTCAGAGTGCGGAAGCGAGCGTGACTTCTGGTGAACCCTTCGTGAACTACCTGAACATCAAGACAGGCCAGAGGCGATTGAGCCTCTGACCTGTGTAAGTTCTGGTCGCGGGGACAGGATTTGAACCGACGACCTTCGGGTTATGAGTTCTATGGCAACTGGTTCAGTGGGGTGCTCTCAGGTCATCTAGCAGGCGTTTCTAGTTCGCTGGGCTATCCTGAGTTCGCTTGGATTCGCTCACTTTTTAGACAGCAGGCTGTTCGCTCCCGCCGTCCTCCCCTTGCTCGTCCTCACCATCGTCATTGTTCTTGATGACGAATCCAGGGGAACCCTGAGGGGGCGTGTAGCGGAAGGTTTCAAGTAGCCGAAGCCACACTCTGGTTCGCATGACCTCCTCTTCGCTCAGCCACGATGCCCGCTTCACCACCCACTCGGGCTCCCGCGACTCTAGGTGCTGTACAAGGCTTGGATGGTCTGCCACCTCGGCGATGAGCACCGACATGAAGCCGACGACCTCGCCTCTGGGCTCGTCGGTCGGCCTCGGCTCATATTGGTTCCACACACCGAGGTTAGCCGTGTCTATGACCAGCGTGCCCGTCTCCCTGAGTGTCGAGAACTCGAACACGGGGACATCGGTGCCGCTTTCGAGCACGTACCACCCCGCGAAGCCAGGCCCCTGAGTGTCGGCTTCGAAGGGTTTTGCGTACTTGGGAATGACCTTGCCGACTTCGATTGCCCCGCCAGGGCGGTAGAGCCTCGACGTCAGAATCGCCGGTCTGGCACCCTCGCCCAGAAGACCGACGCAGGCCTCAATCGACTCGTCACATTCCGAGCATGAGGCAGCCAAGGCCGACAGGATGCCCTCTTCTTCGCCGCGTGTTATCGCCCTGGCGAACTCGCCCTCCATCAGGTCGTAGTACACGTACCACTCGTCGAGGAACATGCCCTTGTCGACCAGGGTGTTTATCCCGAACGGGACTACCCCCTCGGGCGAATCGCCCAGATGCTCTGAGTACCCACCGAAGTGGATGAAGAATTCCCGCAGCGTGTCCTCGCCTCTCACGCTTCCCAGCACCTTCTCGACGAATGCCGAGACTTTGCTCTCACTGAGGGGGGATGTGACGAGGACACGGTCCAGATACCGGTCCCGCTCAGTCAGCAGCGCCTGAAGATACGCAGGTATCCATTCGTCGAGAATCACTCGGGCGCGGGCGGAGTCGATACCGATGGCGTCCAGCATGTCCCGCTTGCCACGCACCCGGTCAAGAGCGCCTTCGAGTTGTTCGACAACCCAGCGGACATCCGACGCCTTGGTCGGTGACAGCCCGTTAAGCGACACGGCGAACTGCGGGATGGAAGGAGCAGGATTTGCCCCTTCTGGAAGAGACCCACCCTCCTGATTGGAAGCGGCTGGCGATTCCGCCAAGTGCTCTGCGGCGAGTGCCCGAGCGACGAGGATGACCGCAAGTTCGTGGTCGTACGGCTCATGCCCGTGGTGCCCCTCCGGGAAGTCGAACCCGAAGTCATGTCCGAGTCGAAGAACGTAACGTCGGAGAATCACGTCGAGTTTCCTCGGGAAGGGGTCCCACCCTAGCCACTGCGTGGGCGAGTCCAGTGGTTGGTGATGGTCGACAATCTCAGCGAGGCTCTGCGGCTTTCGCAAGAAGACGGCGTAAGAGGCCGCGGAGAAGAGCACTTCTTCGAGTGCTTTGCGGACGAGCGTTCCTTCGCCAGCAGCGAGCCATAGGTCTCCCTGCTTTCGCACGTCCTCTGAGGCGTCTCCAGCGACGGCCAGTATGTCGTCGACCACGGCGGAAGCCTGCTGCTTCCACGCGTCGAGGCCAGCGAGGTCGGTGACCCTGCGACGAGCATCCTCCGCGCTCCGTGAACGTCTGGATAGTTCCGCAATCACCGCATGGTCCACGGACTCGTTGAAAAGGAGATTGAACGAGTCAAAATCGTGTTGCTCTGAGTTGTCGAGGCCGAGACCGACTCTGTGAAGCACAGAGTTGATGTAGGCAGCCACCAACTCCGTTCCCTCTTGAGCGACAACCTTGAATGTCGTCATGCAAAAGAACTTCGTCGCCTCTTCAAGGTGTTCTGGACGCAGTCGAGCAGGCCTGTGCGTCTCTATGGACGACAGGTACCAATCCCAAGCGAGCAGATAGGCCGAGCGACTTCCCGCTTCGATTGCCGAACTCGCCTGCCTGACAATTCTCGACAATGCGATACGAAGCAGTACGTCCTTGCCCGGCTTCGACAGGAGTCCTTCCACCGAGTCGGATAGGCGGTGGGCGACCTTCTCAGCCGCCTGTTCATCTGACTGTACCAAGGCGGTCGCGTGCACTCGGGTCAACTGCTCCAGTGGAACGGAGTAGCCCGCAAGGATGATGTCAGGGGCGAGCCAGGCCCGGAACTGCACCTCCTCGACGTTCCTTTCGGCGAGGTCCCTGAACTTTTGAGGCATGACAGAGTCGATGAACCCGTCCGAGTCCTCGTCGTATGCCGCTTCCAGTGCATCCAAGATGCGGATGATGCTGTCGAGCCCATGGTCCAACGCGTCGTATCGTCTGCCACCTTTGACGATTGCCACCAGTACGTCGCCGATGGCCTGGACCTTCGCAACAAATTCATCCGCACTCATGACTCACCCCGCAGAGCCTGAAGTGCCTCGGCTTCCATGCGGTCCAGAATCCAGTCGGGCTCGTTGACCACTTGGTTCCGCAACTGTCGAAGGTATCCCAGGAGCAGCAGGGCAACTGCCACGCAGTTGAGCAGACTGACGATTGAGAGAAGCCGCCAAACGCTGGACCACTCGGGAGCGAAGGAGAAGACCGCGTGTGCCGCTATCGCCAGAAGGCTATTGACGATGGTGCTGACGGTGAGTCGGGACAGTGATGGGTCTCGAAACACCATTTCTCGCACTGCCCGACTTCCATATTCGTCAAACACCTTATAGGCCACGCTCAGGAAGAGCGGCACGGTGATTGCGACGGTCGTCGTTTCAAAGACTACGACGCTCCCGAGGAAGTCCGGGGAGTGCGGAAAGTCCAGCCGCAGAGCAAGGAGGGCAACACCTACTGCCATAACCTACCAAGCAGCAAGCCCTCCGTTGTGCCGAAGCCAAGCGGCCGTCTTGCGACGACGACGATGCCAAGCACCGCCACTCATGAGTCTGTGGCGACGAGGTAGATGTCGTCGCCTCGCCTGGTCACCTGCACATTCGGGAACTCGCTCGCCGCCATCCTGGTGAGCGAGACATAGACGGCGTTGGGCTCCTTGTCCTTCACCGTCACTTGGGCTGTCGGAGCCCGCTCGGCGAGGAACTCATTGATGATGTCTCGGTAGATGCTCTTCCGCGGCCCCCTAGCGGGGATGTCAGGGAGCGTGACGGGCTTGACCTCGAAGTCGCCCTTGCCGGCCATTGCGAATCACCACTCTCATTGCGGTTTGGACTACACTTACTATATCACTAAGCAGAAACATCGCCACTGCCCGTCTGTCGGCGTGAAGGGGTAGGCTATGGGCGGGCTAGGTGATAGTGCTGACAAGCGTCATCGAGGGGGGTCCTGTAGTTGAAGCGAGTGCACGGGGTTGAGAAGACCGTCAGAGAGATGCTCTCGGGCCTCAAGTACGGGCTGGATTACTACCAGCGTGAGTACAACTGGACCACCAAGCAGGTCGAGGAATTGCTTTCAGACCTGTCGGGACGATTCTTCGCCGACTTCGACCCTAGCCACGAGCGGAGTGCTGTTGAAGGCTACGGCCGCTACTTCCTCGGGTCAGTAATCCTGTCGGACAAAGACAAGGGGTCTGCGTTCATCGTCGACGGTCAACAGCGACTGACCACCCTGAGCCTTCTGCTCATCTATCTGAGCAACCTTCAAGGCGAGCGAGAGGACGCTGTGGCCTTGGCAGACCTCATCTTCTCGGAGAAGTACGGCCGCAAGTCATACAACCTAGAAGTGCCCGAGCGTACGAGCATCATGGACAAGTTGTACTCAGGCGAAGAGGTCGAGCCCAACGGGCTGGCCGAATCGGTTCGCAACATCGTCGCCAGATACCGAGACATCGAGGAGCAGTTCCCCGAGGACCTGCGAGAAGAGGCACTCCCCTTCTTCGTCGACTGGCTCATCGACAACGTCGACCTTGTGGAGATAACGGCCTTCTCAGACGAGGATGCCTACACCATCTTCGAGACCATGAACGACCGGGGGCTCCCCCTGTCCCCCACGGACATGCTCAAAGGCTACTTGCTTGCCAACATCAAGGACGACCTCGACAAGACAGACGCAGCCAAAGTGTGGAAGGAAGTCACGCTGCCGTTGCGAGGCGACGACAAGACCGAAGAAGCCGACTTCTTCAAAGCCTGGTTCCGCAGCCAGCACGCTGCGACGATTCGTGACCGCACCAGAGGAGCAAGCCCGAAGGACTGGGACCGTATCGGCACGGAGTTCCACCGTTGGATTCGGGAGAACCACAAAGGCCTTGGGCTGACGACCAGTGCGTCCGTCAAGCAGTTCATCGAGCGTGACTTGGCTTTCTATGCTCGCCAGTACCACCGTATCAAGGAACTGTCGACGACCATGGTCGAGGGCTTCGAACGGCTCTACTATCTGAGCCAACTCGGCTTCACGTGGCAGTACACAGTGTTGCTGGCCCCGCTTGACCCAAGTGATGACTCCGCCACGACCGATAAGAAGATACAGGCGACCGCCGCCTATCTGGACATTCTGCTCGCCCAGCGACTGTGGACTTTCCGTCTCATCGCATACAGCACGCTGGAATACGCCATGTTCGTGCTCGCACGGGATATCCGCCGCAAGCCAGTCCCCGAACTTGTCGATGTGCTGGCGGCGAAACTGGACGCCGAGGAGGAGAAGTTCTCCTCCAACGAGCGGCTGTACGTCCACCAGCAGAACCGTCGCTTCATCCACTACTTGCTGGCTAGGATGACCTCCTACATCGAAGTACAGTCTGGGGCCCCCTCGCACTTCGTCGAGTACCTGACGTCGTCAGGAAACGCCAAGTTCGAGGTTGAGCACATCTGGGCCGACAAGTACGAACGCCACACCGAGGAGTTCGCCCACGAGAATGACTTCCGCGAGTATAGGAATCGGGTGGGTGACCTGCTCCTGCTGCCGAAGTCCTTCAACGCCGCATACGGTGCTTGGTCGTACGAGGACAAACTCCCCCACTACTTCGGTCAGAACATCCTCGCCCAGTCGCTGAACCCGCTTGCATACGAACGTAACCCCGGGTTCGTCGCCTTCAAGTCGAAGACCGGTCTGGAGTTCGAACCTAACGACCACTTCAGGAAGGCTGACTTGGACAAGCGTGGGACTTTGTACCTGCGGCTTGCCGAAGCGGTCTGGAGCAAGGACGAACTGCTCAAGTACAGGCCGGCTGACTCGACCGAATAGCCACCTTGCCCGTCCGTTTTGCGGTACCTCCCCCCTACGGGGGGAGGTAGTTGAAGTCGTTGATGAACTGATTGAGATTGTCACATCAATAGACCGGTCAATGAGCACAAATGACTGACTGTCTGTTGATGATTGGGGCTGCGAATGCTCACTTTGGGTGGTAATATCTCACCGAGGTGACCAATGATGAGCGTTCAGCCCTATCTAGAAGAGCATCACGTGTTCTCCCTAGAGGAGTTCCGAGCCGAACTGGGTGAAGGGCGTACAGCCTACAATCTGCTGGTTCGGGCTACGAAGAAGGGGTCCGTGGACCGCGTCATGAGGGGGGTCTACGTCTCTCGTTCGGGAAGGTTCTCGCTGCAGGAGCCCGACCCGTACCTCGTGGCCGCCACGGTGTCCCCGGATGCGGTCATGGTCTACCATTCCGCACTCGAACTTCATGGATTGGCTCATAGTCCGTCGAGGCGGGTCCAGTACTCGACGGCCAAGACAACGCCCCCGTTCACCTATAGGGACTTCGAATATCGGCGGTATGCCCCTCCGAAGATGTCCGAGACTGCACAGCAGCCGCAGGAATCGACAACCCTCGTCCGTAGGCCAGAGGGCGTCGTGAGGGTCACGACACGTGAGCGTACCTTGGTCGACTGCCTGAACCGAACGGACCTAGCAGGAGGACTGGAAGAGGCATTACGCAGCCTCGCGGGCCTGCCGTATGTGGATGCCTCCCATGTGCTTGCCTATCTGAGGAGTCTGGGCACTGCGACTGCGGCGGCTCGCACTGGATGGTTCCTCGAACAAAGGGCCCGTGAATGGTACGTCTCTTCGGACTCTCTTCAGGAGATGCGAGCCATGGTTGGCAAGGGCCCCTACTATCTGTCTCGCAGCAATGAAGCGGGCACGTGGGTGCCCGAGTGGCGGCTCTATCTTCCGGGCCTCGCTTCTGAGGTTGAACGATTGGTACACGAGTAATGAGACCTTCGCTGATTGATACGGCAGGTTACCCGCCTCAGACGGTTGAGAAGGTCGAGAGGCTCCTTGAACTCCTCATCGAGGTCGGCGGACACCCTTATCTGGCACCACGGCTGAGACTTCATGGGGGAACCGCTCTCAACGTCTTTCACCTGTCCATGCCTCGGCTCTCGGTCGATGCCGACCTGACGTATATGGGTCGCGTGCCCCTGGACGAGTACGA
>JAJFTE010000128.1 GCA_021373175.1 Actinomycetes bacterium | reverse complement strand
ACATGGCGAACACCTATCTGCTCGCGGGCGCGCTCACCGGCATGCATGTGAGCATCGCCGGCCCTGCCGGCTTCGAGCCGCGCTCTGAAGTGGTCGCGACCGCGCAGGGGCTCGCTGCCACGTACGCGACAGGCGCGCAGCTGAGCGTCACGAACGACGTGCACGCGGCGGTCGAGGGGGCTGACGTGGTGGTCACCGACACGTGGGCATCGATGGGACAGGAAGCCGAGCATGACGCACGTGTGGCGGCATTCGCAGGATACTCGGTGGATGCGGCGCTCATGTCGCTCGCCGGCCCCGACGCTATCTTCATGCACTGCCTCCCCGCGCACCGCGGCGAGGAAGTCACCGACGAGGTCATCGATGCCGCCTACTCGGTCGTCTTCGATGAGGCCGAGAACCGCCTGCACGCACAGCGGGCGTGGCTCTCGCTGGTGCTGTAGGGATCCGCTGTCCGAGGGTGGGGAAACTGAGATGAGAAAACGGCGCGAACGACAGGATGCTATCAGGAAGATCGTGCGACGCGAGCGCGTCCGCACGCAGCGTGAGCTTGTCGACCGGCTCAAGCAGCACGGCTATGACTGTACGCAGGCCACCGTCTCGCGCGACATCGCTGACATGGGCTTGCGCAAGCTCCCCGAAGGCGTGTACGTGCTCGCCGAGGACCTGCACCTTCAGCGCATGATCGCCGAGCTCGTGACGAGTGTCGCACGGGCCAACAACCTCGTGCTGGTGAAGTGCAGCACGGGCGCGGGCGCCGGGGTTGGTGCCGCGCTTGATGGCGCAGAATTCGATGAGGTTCTCGGCTCGATCGCCGGCGATGACACCATCCTGATTCTTGCCAGGACCGATGTTGACGCTGAGTTGGTTCTGGACAACATCAACAAGTTCCGCGGCCAGAGTTTAGCCGTACCTGAGAAGGGGCGCACAGCGTGAGTGAAGAGAAGGTCGTGCTGGCGTACTCGGGGGGGCTCGACACCTCGGTCGCGATCCGGTGGCTTATAGAAGAGAAGAACGTCGACGTCATCGCGCTTGCTGTCGATGTCGGTCAGGAGCGTCAGGACCTGGAGGTGGTGCGCCGCAAGGCGCTTGGCATCGGCGCCGTCGAGTCGATCGTCAAGGATGTCCGAGAGGAATACGTCGAGGAGTTCATCGCCAAGGCGCTCAAGGCCAACGCGCTTTACGAGAACAAATACCCGCTCGTCTCGGCGATGAGCAGGCCCATCATTGTCAAGCACCTCGTCGAAGAAGCCCACAGGCATCAGGCGAAGTACATCGCGCACGGCTGCACCGGCAAGGGCAACGACCAGGTGCGCTTCGAAGTAGGCATCGCCGCGCTCGACCCCGACCTCGAGGTAATGGCGCCGGTTCGCGAATGGGACCTCACCACGCGCGAGCGGGAGATGGAGTACGCGGCGGCTCGCGGCATCCCTGTGCCGACCACCAAGAAGAGTCCCTATTCGATCGATGACAATCTGTGGGGCCGGGCCATCGAGTGCGGTGTGCTCGAAGATCCTTGGGCAGAGCCTCCCTCGGACATCTACACGCTCACCTCCGACGCGCGTGGCCATCAGTGCGACGAAGCCGAGTACGTTGAGCTGAGCTTCGAGCAAGGGCTGCCGGTGGCGCTCGACGGCGAGATCATGAGCTTCCACGAGATTATCGACCGTATGAACGAGCTTGCCGGTAAGCACGGCTTCGGGCGCATCGACATGATCGAGAACCGCCTTATCGGAGTGAAGAGCCGCGAGATCTATGAAGTGCCCGGGGCGCTCACGCTCATCACGGCCCACAAAGCGCTCGAGGACCTCTGTCTCGAGCGCGACCTGCTTCACTATAAGCTCCAGATCGAGCAGAAGTGGTCCGAGCTGGTCTACAACGGGATGTGGTACTCCCCGCTGAAAGAGGCGCTCGACGGCTTTATCGAAACGACGCAACAGCTCGTCACCGGTGATGTCCGGCTCCGCTTCTTCAAGGGCAGCTGCGTGACCGTCGGCCGTCGCTCGCCGTATTCGCTTTATGACTACAACCTTGCCACCTACGATGAGGCGGACACGTTCGACCGCGATGCCGCGAAAGGCTTCATCGACCTGCACGGCCTGCCTACGAGGGTCTGGGCACGCCAACGTCGCAAGGTCGGCAAAGAGGGCGAGGTATAGCGGCGCATGACCGACGCGAAGACACCCTGGGGCGGCCGGTTCACCGGCACGCCTGGCGAGTTCCAGCAACGCTTCGGCGCGTCGCTCGGCACAGACGCCCGGCTGTATGCCGAGGACATCGCAGGGTCCATCGCGCACGCACGCATGCTTGCCAGCCAGGGCGTGATCACCGGGGAAGACGCGGCGTTGATCGAAGCGGGGCTTCTCGGCATCCAGCGCGATATCGAGGCCGGTGCGTTCGCGTTCGACCTTGCCGACGAGGACATCCATATGGCCGTCGAGAGCGAACTCACGCGCCGGATCGGGGATGCGGGCAAGCGCCTCCACACGGGACGCTCGCGTAACGACCAGGTCGCGACAGACATGCGGTTGCATGCGAAGCGCGAGGCGCTCAGGCTGCTCGGCAGCAACGCACGCCTTCGCTCGACGCTGGTGCGTCTTGCCGAGGAGCATGAAGGCGTCGTGATGCCCGGGTACACGCACCTGCAGAAGGCGCAGCCGGTCCTGCTCGGCCACCACCTGCTCGCATACACCTGGATGCTCACGCGCGACGCGCGACGCCTCCGCTTCGCCTATGAAGCCGCCGACGTCCTGCCGCTTGGAAGCGCCGCGCTCGCGGGGACGACCTTCCCGCTCGATCGAGGCGCGGTCGCCACCGAGCTCGGCTTCTCGGCGGTCTCGGCGAACTCGCTCGACGCCGTTTCGGACCGCGACTTCGCGGCGGACCTCGTGTACGCGTGCACGCTTGGCATGGTGCACCTCTCGCGGCTGGCCGAGGAGCTCGTCCTGTGGTCCACCGAGGAGTTCGGCTTCATCACCATGGACGACGCCTGGTCGACCGGTTCAAGCATCATGCCGCAGAAGAAGAACCCGGATTTCGCCGAGCTCGTGCGCGGCAAGACCGGTCGCCTGGTGGGTGATCTCACGGGGTTGCTCGTCACCCTCAAGAGCCTCCCGCTTGCGTACAACAAGGACCTGCAGGAGGACAAGGAGCCGGTTTTCGATGCCATCGACACGCTTGCGGACTCGCTTCGCGCGATGGAGGGCATGCTCAGCACGATGCACGTGAACGAGGCACGCATGGCCGCCGGTGCGCTGGGCGGTTTCATGGCCGCCACCGACCTTGCCGATTATCTTGCCGCGCACGGTGTTCCCTTCCGAGAGGCTCACGAGGTCGTGGGCAAGCTGGTGCTCGCATGCGAGCGCGACGGTCGTCGGCTCCAGGATCTCACGCACGCCGAACTTGAGGCGGCGTCCCCGGTATTCGGCGCAGACGCGCTCGCCGCAATCGATATCGCGAGCGTCGTTTCGCGCCGCACCACCGAAGGCGGCACCGCTCCGGTCCGCGTTGCCGAGCAGCTCGCTCAGGCGTCCGCCGCGCTTGCTGCCGACGAGCGCTGGATCGCCGAGCATCTGGGCGAATGACGGGCCGATCGCCGGCACGCATCGACGAGCGCAGCGCCACGCATGCCGGTGACGCTCAAGCGCGATCGCTCCGCAAGCGGCGAGCGACCCGACCGGGGCCGGTTCGCATACAATAGCGAGTTGTGGAACCCTTCGATGCGCATAGCGCAGTGACACTGCCCCGCGAGTTCTTCGCCCGCGGCACGGTGGATGTCGCCCGGGAACTTCTCGGCAAGGTTCTGGTAAGCAGGACGCAGGATACCGTCACCGGAGGCCGGATCGTCGAGGTCGAGGCGTACCTGGGCGCCGATGACGCGGGTTCGCATGCGGCCACCAGAGGCATCACGAGGCGCAACGCGGTGATGTACGGCCCGCCCGGGCGGGCCTACGTGTACTTCACCTACGGGAACCACCACATGCTCAACCTCGTCACGGAAGCCGAAGGTGTGGCGGGTGCGGTGCTGGTGCGCGCGATCGAACCGCAGATCGGCATCGACGCCATGATCGCGCGGCGGCGGGGCGTGCAGGTCGCGCGGCTGTGCGACGGTCCCGGAAAGCTCGCCTCGGCGCTCGGCATCACGTTGGCCGACAACGGCATCGAGCTTAGCTCGGGGCGTATCGATGTGCTCGATGCGCCGGCACCCCACGAGAGCGTGATCCACAGCGGCAGGGTCGGGCTTTCCGTCGGGCACGAGCTGCAGCTGCGGTTCTACCTGGCTGGCAACGGGTACGTCTCGAACGGAAGAATCGGGCCCAGGCCAAGGCACCGCGTCCTGACAGAAGGGTGAAGACATGAAGCTCGGCGAGATTTATCGCACCGCAGTAGAAAAGGGCATGGCTGAAGACATACGTAGTGAGGCTGAACTGGCCCACGTGCTCGACGAAGCGCGTGTGGCGTACGGGCGTCTTGACGATGACGAGAAGCAGTTCTTCGACACCGAGAAGCTCACCAACCCTTATGCCGACACGCGCATCTGCGTCGGCGACCCCGACATGGAGGTGCGCGGCGTCATCACCGGCATCGACATGGAGGTGGGAGAGGTGCTGCTCGCCGATCGGCTGCGGCAGAACGGCGCTACGATCGACCTCGTGCTTTCGCACCATCCTGAAGGCCCGGGCTACGCGAACCTGCACGAAGTGATGTACATGCAGGCGGACCTGTGGGCCGCGCAGGGGGTGGGCATCGCGGCAGCCGACGCGCTCATCGCCCCTCGTGCCGAGGAGGTCCGTCGCAACATCATGCCGGTGAACCACTACCGTGCGATCGACGCGGCCCGGGAGCTCGGATTTGCCTCGATGTCGTGTCACACGCCAGCGGACAACAGCGTGAATGCGTTCGTGCTGCGTCACCTTCAAGCCGAAGCGCCACGAACGCTCGATGACCTGGTGAAGTCGCTTCGGCGCATCCCGGAATACGCCGATGCCGCTCGAAAGGGCTACGGTCCGATCATCGTGCAGGGCACCGGCACGGGCCGCTGCGGCACGATCGTCGTCGACATGACAGGCGGCACCGAAGGCCCGAAGGAAGCGCTCGATCGCCTCTCGGCTGCGGGCGTCGGTACCCTCGTGGGGATGCACTACTCGGAGGAGCACCGTAAGCACGCCGAGGAGCTGAAGCTCAACCTCGTCATCGCCGGGCACATCTCGTCGGACACGCTCGGCATGAACCTCGTGCTGGATCTCATCGAATCCGAGGGCGTCGAGATCCGCTGTGTGTCGGGGATGGTGCGCGTCTCTCGCAACGGGTAGTGGGTGCCGAGGCAGGCAGACGAATGGCCCCGGGCGGATGCGCGGGGCCATTCGTGACGGTCACGGTGTCGAGGTCGGCGGAGGCGTTCCCGTCGGGTCGGGAGGAGGTGGTGGCGGTGGTGGTGGTGCGTTCGGGTCACTGCCCTTGGAGATCACGAGCGAGACGGTAGCGCCGGGTTTCGCCTTGGCGCCCCCGATCGGCGTCTGGGACATGACCCGACCCTTCGCTACGGTCGGACTATAGGCGTAGGTGACCTGCGCAACGAACTTCGCCTTCTCGATGGCGGCGACCGCGCTGGCCTCGGCAAGGCCGACGACCTTCGGCACTTGTGTGATGGGCACGGCCCACGCGGACTTCCAGGTGTAGCCGGGAGACGGTGCGCTCTTGAAGTCGAGCTTCGGCTGGTTCTTGAGCGCCTGCGACATGAAGTCGTGCCAGATCTGTGCTGGGAAGGTGCCGCCGAACTGTCTGCGTCCATGGACATTGCGCATCGGGCGCTCGGGCGTGTAGCCCATCCACACCGAGCACACCAGCTGTGGCGTGTAACCCACGAACCATGCGTCGCGGTAATCCTGCGTGGTACCCGTCTTGCCGGCAGCAGGGCGTCCTATGTTCGCCCGCGTACCGGTGCCGCTCGTGATGACACCTTTGAGCATCTGTGTCGCCGCATACGCGATCTCTCTGCTGATCGCCTGCGAGCCTGCCGTCTTCGATTCGAAGATCGTCTTGCCTCCCGCGTCAACGACCTTGGTGACGGCGACGGGAGGGAAATGCTTGCCCTGATTCGCCAGTGTCCCGTACGCCGATGCCATCTCCAGGGGGGTGACTTCCTGACCGCCGAGCGTGATCGACAAGAACGGCTCAAGATGGGTCGTGATGCCCATGCGCTTGGCGGTCTTGACGATCTTCTCGGGACTCAGTTCCTTGGCGAGGCGGGCATAGGCGGCGTTCACGGAGTGCGTTGTCGCCTGCTGCAGTGTGATGTAGCCGGAGCCGCCGCCTTCGGCGTTGTTCACGACCCAGGGCCTCCCACCCGTCTGGATGATGGCAGGCGACGAGCCGTCAAGCATACGGCGCGGTGGCATTCCAGATTCGAGCGCTGTCACCAGCGTGAACGTCTTGAATGCAGAGCCCGGCTGACGATGGGCCTGGGTCGCGAAGTTGAACTTCTTCTTGCTCCAGTCGCGCCCGCCCACGAGTGCCTTGATGTTGCCGTTCGACGGGTCGATCGCCACCAGAGCGGCGTCTGGGTCGCTCTTGAGGTTAAGCACGTTGCGGACTGACTTCTCGGCCAGCGTCTGGGTCTTCGTGTCCAGCGAGGTGTAGACCCTGAGGCCGCCCTTGAACACGAGGGATGTCCCGAATTCGTCCTGCAGCACCTTCTTGACGTACGCCACGAAGTAAGGAGCCGCGTAGACGCCGTTCTCGTTCATGTTCGGTGCGCGCTTAAGCGTGACCTTCTCCGAAACCGCCTTGTCGTACTCCTTCGCGTCGATAGAGCCGTTCTCGAGCATCTTCTTGAGCACCCACTGGCGGCGCGCGATGGCGCCCTCGAGGTTCTCGTACGGCGACAGACGGCTCGGTGACTGCGGCAGGCCCGCCAGCAGTGCCGCTTCGGCGACCGTGAGGTCCTTCGCGTGCTTGCTGAAGTAGGTCAGTGCCGCGGACTCAGCGCCGTATGCGCCTTCACCGTAGTAGACGGTATTCAAGTACATCGAAAGGATCTCTTCTTTGGACATCTTCTTCTCGAGCTCGTAGGCCAGGTACGCCTCGCGAACCTTGCGCCTGTACGAGATGTCCGTGCGCTCCGAGGAAAGCACCGTGTTGCGGACGATCTGCTGCGTGATCGTCGACGCGCCCTCCTGGATCCCGCCAGCGGCCAGGTTCGTGAACGCCGCTCGGATGATGCCGACCGTGTCGAACCCGTTGTGCGTGTAGAAGCGCTCGTCCTCGACGGACACGACCGCGTGCTGAAGATACGGCGAGATGTCCTTGAGCGCCACCACCTGCCGGTTTTCCAGGTACAGGTTCGCGAGCAGCTTGCCGTCCGCCGAGTAGATCTTGGTCGTTTGCGCCAGGGCGAACGCGGCCGGGTCGGAAACGCTCGGCAAATCGGTAAGCCAGTTCGCCACGAGGCCGACGGCGACGGCCGTGCCGGCACTGGCGAGCAGCACAGCGACCGCGAGCGCGACAGCAATGCCGCCGAGCGCGATCCTGCCGGCAGCGCTTCTCGGATGATGACGCCGCATGCGAGTGCGTCGAGACAAAACGGCTCCTTCCGTTCAGGCACTCATTCTGCCTTAGACAGGCGCATTTTGCCAGGTCGGGGCATCACGATCGTGTAACGTCCGACGTCCGGGATGGTCCTGGCGCGGTGTATACTTCTCGGGCACCGATGTCGTCAGGAAGGGCCGCTATGCGGCACAGGTCACATCCCGAACTGCTCGCCCCCGCCGGAAGTCCCGACGCACTTGTTGCCGCAGTCAACAATGGCGCCGATGCCGTCTACCTCGGTCTTGGCACGCTCAATGCACGTCGCGGTGCCGAGAACTTCGACCTCGAGAGCCTGGCCGAGGGCTGCCGGTTCGCCCACCTGCGCGGCGCGCGTGTGTACCTGACCGCGAACGTCGTCATCTTGCCCGACGAGATGGCCGAGGCGCTGCGTCTTATCGACATGGCCTGGGGCGCGGGTGTCGACGCCGTCATCGTGCAGGACGTGGGGCTCGTGCGGGCGATACGCGAGACGATGCCGCACGTGCGCATTCATGCATCCACGCAGATCGACGCGCACGATCCCGCGACCGTGCGCGTGCTGGCCGCCCTGGGCGTCTCACGGGTGACCCTTGCCCGTGAGGTGTCCCTCGATGAGATCGCCCGTATCGTGGCGGATTCTCCAGTCGAGATCGAGTCGTTCGTTCATGGAGCGTTGTGCTTCTCCTACTCGGGTCAGTGCCTGATGTCGTCCGCCACCGGGGGCCGCTCGGCCAATCGGGGACTGTGCGCGCAGCCGTGCCGCCTGC
>JAJFTE010000111.1 GCA_021373175.1 Actinomycetes bacterium | reverse complement strand
CGGGTTGACCGGCCATCTCATATCAACGTTGATGCGCATGACCAGCAAACCGGCTTTTACGCACTTGTCACCCGAGCTTACCTCACACGGCCGGTTTGTCTGCGTCGATGCGCTTGTTCGACCGATCTCACCCGCGAAATGAGTCCACATCCACATCTTGCCGCGAGTGGAAGACACCGATGATCACGACCTCATCCGAATCGCGACGGTAGATGAGTCGGTAGGGCTCGACGATGACTTCGCGGACCTCAGGGCGGCCAGCCTCAGGCATCATCCGGCCCATGTCGGGAAACTGCGATAGCGAACCCGCGCGCTCAACAATCTCCTCAAACCAGCGCAGCGCGGCTGACGGACGCTCCGCCGAGATGTAAGCAAACGCATCCGCAGTCTGCTCGCGAGCGAGTGGGGCCCACGTCACCTTCACCCGAGCAGCCGCTCTCGCAGCTCTGCAACCACTTGCTTGTGGGGGATGGCCTCGCCTCTCGCGATCTGACCTTCAGCGATGTGCAGATCGCGAAGCAGCTCCATTTCATCGAGAAGCCCCTCGTAGACCTCGACATCCATGACGACTGCTGTGCCTCGCCCATGCTGGGTCAGAATGACGGGTCGTCTGTTGGCGTGCATGCGCGTGAGCATCGCTGACGTGTTCGCACGGAACTCAGTCACGGGCAAGACGTCGGTCGATGGGCGGATACTGGACATGACAACCTCCTGAGAGTAGCTACTCAGTACACCATAGCGTACGTCAGGCCGACTGTCACCCGCTGAGATCAGATTGGGTCGAACGTCTTGGTGCTTCAGCTGCGCGCCGAAGCCTATCACCCAGCCTACGACTCTGGCGCGTCAGCTGGAAGCACTTGTTAGTGGTCAGCGCCACTACGACGCCCTGAGCTCCAAACGCTCCGCAATCCACATCTTGATGACCGACTGCCGAGTCACTCCGAGACGCTTGGCCTCTCTGTCGAGCGACTCGACCATCCACGCGGGGAAGTCCACGTTGACACGCCGGGCCTCCAGCATGGGACGGCGCGCACTCTTGAGATCGAGGTCCTCGATGATGTCCTCGATGCCCTCGTCGAACTTCTTGTCGAAATCATTCGCCTTCATACAGCGCCACCTCTGTGTCTCGCGATCGCCGAACGGAGATCAGGCGGATCCGATCGTCGCGATAGGTGATGACGGCCGAGTAGTGCCGGCTGCCGATCGTGCCGATCACGACGAACCGAGGCTCGTTCTCAGAGCGTACCTCCCAACTCGACCAGCAAGTCGTCCGACCACAACTCCTGGGCCTCCACGAAGTCGATCCCGTGCTTGGCCTTGTTACTGCGGCTCTTCGCTTCGTCGAACTCGAATGACACGCGGACCTCCAAGACCTTAGACGAACGGTATAGAAACTATACCACATGACGGAGGGAAAGAAACGGGGGTGGCGCTGTACCACTAACGCGTTTGCGCATCAGCTGCGGCTCATGCGCCCTCAACAAGTCTAGCGCTCCTGGCCGTCAGCTGGATGCGCTTGTTAGTCAGCATGCCGATTGGATTTGCCGGCGTTGCATTCTGCGCAAAGCACCTGCAGATTGTCTAGGCGCGACTCCCCGCCATTTGCCCACGGAACGATGTGGTCGACCTGCAACTGGACGCCGGGTTCGGTAGCCGGAGAGCGGCCACTCCGCGATGCGCGAGGGTATGCGCACCAGTGCGGGAATCGGACCGCCCGCCAAGGAGCGGAGGAGGTCCATCAGATACTCGCCGTCAACGCGCGGAATCTCCCGTCCGTCCGAGCGAAGCGCAGATCCCCAAGTCCGGCTGTTCAGGCCGTCGAACAGTCGCATGTTGTCAATCAGGTCTCGCGCTACGAGTCCGCACCCGAACTCGAATCGCGGAGTAGCGGGCTCCACCGGCCACCGGTAGGGCCAGACGCCGTCGCGGTAGAACGCCTGATCGTCAAAGAACATGTCTCCAACGGCTCGTTGTGCAGAAGTCCACTGGCCAGGCATCCCGCGCTCGCCGCGCACGTACGTGAGGAAGATGTCCGCCTGGCTGTACGGCCTTGGCCGTTTCGCGCCGATAGCTGAGCGTTCGAGTTCCACGAAGGTGCGCCATGCGTTCGAGTCGTAGGTGGCAAGCCAGTATCGGACGCCCACGTGTGCCCTCCGCTCGGAAGAACCTCATCATGTCTGACTAACGCATTTGCGCATCAGCTGCGCGCCGATGCCGTCCAGGTAAGTCTACCTCGTGCGCGTCAGCTGGATGCGCTTGTTAGGCAGCACGCTACGGCAAGCCGGCTCCCTTGACACCGAAGACCGACCAGACCTCGCGGGCCGCTGTCATGGGGTCGCGCGCACCCCCATCGATGAACGCGAAGCCGAGCCGATGGTCCGGTACCTGCATGCGGACGGTCGTCAGCGCACCCGACTCCTGCGGCCCGAACACGTCCACATTCGCTCCGCTGCCGACGACCGGTCCCGTCCGTACAGGGCGACCGTTGCGGTAGTAGGTCACGAACGACACCATGACCGCATCCCTTGATGAGCTCACGAGCGACAGATACTCGGATTGATGCAGGTCGGCCGCGCCGAGGGGCAACCACGAGGGCGACCAGGCGTACTTCGTGTAGCGACCGCTCCAACCTGCCGGAACGGTGAGCCGTATCCCGCTCTCAAGCTCGACCGAATCGCCCGGAGACAGCGCGCGTTGCCGCACTTCTCCCGACCACCCGAAGAGCTGCGTGCTTGCGGCTGCGGCCAACAGGACGAGTACGATGCCGGCGACGATCAAGATGGCCCTACGATTCACGGATCCCCCCGATCCAACCCCGACACCGCTCCCGTGACTGCCTAACGCTCTTGGGCGTAACCCGCAACGCCTACGCTCGTTCCGGACCCGAGTCTACCTCACACGGCGTTGTCGGGTTGACGCCCGGGTTAGATGCCTGCTCCTACCGGCCGACCAGGATGTCGATCCCATACAGAATGAGCTCCAGCTTGGCATCCGGCAGTCGACACACTGGTTCGGTGAGCTGCGAGCGATCGACCGTGAATATCTGGGACACATTGGCGACTGAGTCTTTGGGCAGCCCGGTCGCTGCGGCAGTGAGCGCTACATTGCCTGGAGCGTCGGCCCAGCGCATGTTACTTGTGAGCGGCACGACCACGCACGTCGCGATCCGGCTGCGATTGAACGAGTCGTTCTGGACGATGACGACCGGACGCCTGAAGCCGGGGGCCGAACCGACCGGCTGGCCCAGATCGGCCCACCATACCTCGCCTTGGGAGATCACCATTCGATCCGCTCGCCTGCCTGGCGCGCGGACTCAGCAATGAACGCGGAGTCCTCAGCTGCGACTTGGTCGCACACGGAGTTGAGCGCGGCAGTCACCTTATCTGCGGAGTGGCGCGCGACATACTCGCGCACCGCACGAGCATAGAGTTGACTGCGGGACTGTTTGAGTTCGCGCGCCAGCGCATCAGCCTGCTCGAACACGTCGTCCGGTATGGAGATCGCTGTCTTCATACCAGAAGTATAACCTGCGACCGACGCCATCTCAAGCCCCAGATTCGAGCAGCGCATCTAACGTCTTGGCGCTTCAGCCGCGAACGCGGGGCCTCATGTCAGCCTAGCGCGTGCGTGAGTCGCCTGGAAGCACGGGTTAGGCACACGTACTATCCGGATTCGAACACCGCATCAACCGCTTCTCTGGTTGTTCCGAAAAGGAGTTCGTAGCCCGGACCAGTGCGGAAGCGCTCGAGGGCAGCCAAGTCGAGTCTGTGCCGCAAGACCATCTTCAATTGTGCTCGCAGACGCACCGAGAGCGGCTTCTTGTCGCCTAGGCGCAATGGGATGAAGGCAGTCTCGTACGCAATCCAGGCACGGATGCCGATCATGAATGGCAGGTAGGCCGCGGTCAGAAGGACCACCAGGAGCAGGGACTGAACAGTAAGCAGCGACCAGAACCCGCTGTCCTGAGCAACCGCCCCTACAATCATCTGCAGGAGCATCGCGAAACCGGTGATTCCAATCAAGCCGTCAACGAGCTTGGCAACTGCCGAGTACTTGGCATCGCTGCTCGCCACGGCCTTGAGGGCCCCCAGGATTACCAGCCACGGGACGAGAATGAGCTCGACCAGCAGGGTGAAGGTGTAGTTGCTCGCAAGCACACCCAGCAGGAAGGACACGGTGAAGGCCTCGAAGATCACTTGGCGGTAGAAGCGCCAGGAGTAGTCCTTGCTTTCGCTCATCCTCCACACGAGTGCGGTCGTGCCGCCCAACATGAACACTGCGGTGTCCCACCAGAGTGCGGGGGACCAAAGATGCAGTCTGAATAGGCAGAACAGCACCGCTGCATTCCAAGCAATGCTCGCGAGCGCGGGAATCAGCAGCTTGGGGTTGGCTACCGTCTGAAAGACTGCGCCAAACGATCGACGTATCTTGGGCTGCGTTAGCGCCCAGATGATTGCTAAGACCGCCCACACGGCCAGAGCGACTTGACGAGGGTTCATTACGACCTCCGCACCTGTCGCGAGAAGTGGTGACTCGCTCACAGTTGTGCCTAGTCACTATGAGATGGCCGGCCCGAATCCGCATATAACGTGGATCACGGCGGGAATGACCCCGCGGCGCCGACATACGGAGGGACCGGCCATAAGCGAGTGTACTCACATCGGGTTCGACGTGCACAAAGACACGAT
>JAJFTE010000109.1 GCA_021373175.1 Actinomycetes bacterium | reverse complement strand
GCCTGCGGCTCGGCTGGCAGGATGTACGAGACCAGCGTGTAGTAGACCCTCGGGCGCAAGGAGGACGTCGTCTCGCTGATGCTCGGCAGGTACCCGAGCAGCTCGTGACTCGTCACCAGCTCATTGGCGTCGTCGGCGATTGTCCGGGCGCGATAATCGGCGTCCTCCAGCCTGCTGCGAGCCGTGATGATCCATCTGGTCTTGATGAAATCCACCATCGAGTCGCGAACCACGTATCGGATTTTCCAGAGGTACAATGTCCTGCTCCTTTTTACCAGAATGCCGTCAGAAGCACGTCATCTCCGTCGCGTGCCACCGCGAAATGCCCGTGTGACACCGACATCTGTGCCATCATCGCCGCAACTTGTCCGTCTTTGCGCACCCTTGCAGAGATGTGGCGTTTGGGGCCACGCTCGCCGCGCTTGACGATCTCCCACCCGTTCACCGCCTTGATCTCGGCCAGCTTGTCGGGCGTCAGCCTCGACATGGTTCTCTTTGCGAGCCAGCGCCATGTGTTGTAGGGGGCCTGCACGATTTCCAAGGTTTTGCGCTCTGCGGCGAGGTCGCGCATCCATGCAATGGCATTCACCCGTGGATCGCCGAGCACGCGATCGACGACATTGTTGACGTCTATTTCAGTTGGCGGGTTCATTGCACTATCTAAAGACATGGCCGTTTCTCCAAGCACAGTAGCTTACTGCTGCCCCGGTCGCACGACCAGCGGGCAAGCAGCCCCGTTTATCATCCGGCGGCACGACACGTGCCCGTGGCTTGAACTGCAGGTGCATGCCGCGTGCGGTTCCAGCCCGGACCTCGAAGGCTGGACGGCGCAGGCGACGCTCTTCTGGCGCGACTGGATGCAGGCCTCGATCTGCTCCGAGGAGGAAGTCATCCCCCTCGACAGCGTCGCCAATGCGATGGTCGGCGACTCGTGCAGGATCGAGGACCCCGACGCCCGCGAGACCGTGGTGATAACCAGCGTTGACCGCGTGGCCCAAGTGGTGCGCGTCACCCGTGGGGATTCTCCGAGGTCGCACGCGCAGGACACGCCCTTCTATGGCATTCGGGCCTCCGGCATCCCGGTCGAGATCGTTCAGGAAACCACGCCGTGGAACAATGACCCGGATGTTGTGGTCGTTGATTCCAACGCCCCGGAGTACACGACCGTCAGGACGCTGCTGCGCGTGCGCTGGCGGCAGTCGGACACAATCATGTCAGGCTCGTACTACGTGGAGATTCAGCTCTGCGGCCCGGACGGTGAAAAACTCACCTTTCCGCGTGATTCGATCGGCTACCCGGTCAGGATCGCGCTCGACTCCAACGACCTGTGAGATTTTTCGATCTCGCGCTCTAATTCTCCCCTAAGAACCGAGAGGTGTATGAATGAGCGACGACATCGAAGTCCCCAGCAGGTTGAGCACTGAACAAATGAAGACGCTGTTCGGACGGAAAGACGAAGGCGAGCAGGGCAAAGACCCCAGCTTCGCCGATGATCTGCGCGGCGATGGACCGCCGGAAGAAGACTTTGAGAGGGATAGTGGTCTCGGCGGCATGGCGGCGGCCCTCACGTCTGAGGGCGGGCTGAACGTGCCGCAAAACCTTCAGGCCAAGGCGGAGGGCATCTCCGAGAGCGCCGCCAACGTGCTCGGCGTGAACCCCGACACCAAAAACCCGATCGTTCGCCCCAAGCGCCCCGACGACCCGTTCGTGCGCACGCTGCCGCGCAGCGACAAGCCCGCAGAGTCCAAGCCGGGTACGATCGAGGAGCTGCTCGCCCAGATCGCCAAGACCAGCGATTTTCAGCCCTTCGACCTGCCGAGCGGCGGCCTGCTCGACGCGGCCAACGAGAAGCTCTCCAGCGGCACTGTGCTGATTCGCCCCATGCGGGCCGCCGAGGAGGAGATTCTGGCGACCGGCAGACTCTTCCGCAACGGCGAGGGCCTCGAAATGATCTTCAGGCGCTGCATCATGTTCGGCGACAGGTCGCCTCTTGAGGACCCGCTGCAGCTCCTGTCTCTGGACAGGATTGCGGCCCTCATCGCCATCAGGATCATGACGTACGGCTCGACCTACGACTTCTCGATCGTCTGCGGCAACTGTCGCAAGTCGTTCGAGTCCGAGGTCGATCTCGACAACGACCTCGACGTCCACTACCTCGACCCGGAACAGGGGCTGAAGGAGCCGATGCGCTCGGTGTTCCCCGAGTGCGGGCTTGAGTTCGAGTACCGTCTGAGCCGTGGCTACGACGAGGCCGAGAACATGAAGTACAGCCGCGAGCGCGAGCGCAAG
>JAJFTE010000122.1 GCA_021373175.1 Actinomycetes bacterium | reverse complement strand
GGCACCGCTATTGACGCCAGCAAGGATCGCAGCACTGGTGTCCCCGAACGAGTCCTCGACCGCGGTGTACGGTTCGCCCTGCCCAATGACGAACTCTTTGCCGTTGAGGCTGTAACCCCATGCCTCGCGCTTGAAGAAGAGAAGACTGGCCGGTGTGTTCACAAGATCGATATCGCCGTAGTCGACCCCGGTGCTCGATGCGAAGTACTCGACGGTCAGACGGGGACCATCAACTGTGACGATGTAGTAACCGATCGTCCAGAGTTCCTCGGCGATCATCTGCTCCAGAGTGGGGTAGTTGTACATCTCGTCGTTGGACGGACGCTGCGGAATGTAGAACTTGTAGCTGTTCGAGGAGCAGATGAGCTGCTTGACGGATGAGCTCATGTCCGAAGAGCTGATGATGGAGCGGTGGTGCATGTGGTCATGCCCACCCATCTGATAGCGAACAGCGTTCTCAGCCAGAACGCTGATGAACCGGTCGCGCGACTCCTGGTTCTCGGCCGGATCGCCGCCAAAGAGACAGTCACGGTGGTTGCCTCCGGTCAGGTTCTTGTGTGAGAGAACCAGCGCGTGGGTGTTGGCATCCCTCTCGGCCAGCTTCTCTTCGATCCATGGAAGTTGATCGAGGATGTTGTTGTTGGAGCTCCCGAGGTAGTTCGTATTGTCCGTCCGCGTGAACTGGTCAAGCATGATGAAGCGCACGTTGCCGAAGTCGAACGAGTAACTCAGGCCGTTCAGCGTGTCGAACGGGCTCGAGAACGCCGTACCGCCGAAGACGTTGGGACCGGTTCCCCGCATCTGTGGGAAGAGCGCCGGCACCTCTGCGGCAGCGATCACGCTCGCCTCGTGGTTTCCTCGCAGCGGGTAGAAGCCGATACCGGCGTCGTACAGGGCCTGCGCCGCAGCAGCCCCAACAGGAAGCGTGCGTGCAGACGAACCGTTGGGGCTGTCCGTCTCCTTGTCGACGAGGTCTCCGACTTGGATGACGAAGTCCACGCCCTGCGCGATGAACTGGGCGTTCAACGCGTTGATGATCCCCACGGCACAGGTGCCGGGGTTCTGACCATCGAGATTCGCTTTCCACTGCGTATCTGCCATGATGCCGAACCTGATCGCCCTGCTTGAAGCACCGTACGAAGCAGCAAATGCGCTCAGCGGTGAGCCCAGCCCCGTCATCGCTCCAGCGAGACTGGCCACGCCGAGCGCACTACACTTGACGAACTCCCTGCGATCGATCACCGAACGCCCCTTTCATGGTCGACTGGCCGACGGGGCAAGCGTGACCCAGAAGACGGCCGGGATGGTTGCAGGGCCGTTAGAACAATCGAATCTATTCGAGACACTGGATCGGCCCGGTGGTCCGGAGACCCCGCCGTCTGAGAGGATGGGGTCATGAACAGACGATCCAGGTATCCACAGGAAGTGCGCGAGAGGGCCGTGAGGATGGTCTTCGAGCACACGCCGGAGTACGGCTCGCAGTGGGCGGCGATCCGCTCGATGTCGGAGGTGTTCGGGACGTCGCCCGAGACGCTGCGGATCCGGGTGAGGCGGGCCGAGGCCGACTCGGGGATACGCCGGGGATCACGACGGGCGAGCGGGCGCGTATGAAGGAACTCGAGCGTGAGAACCGCGAGCTGCGCCGCGCGAACGAGATTCTGGAGAGCGCTGCGGCTTTCTTTGGAGCGAAGCTCGACCGCCGACAGAAGAGGTAGTCGACTGCATCGACGCCAACCGGATGCGTTTCGGGGTCGAGCCGGTCTGCGAAGTCCTGCCGGTCGCCCCTTCAGCCTACTGCGCGGCCAGATCGCGACCGCCCTGGGCCAGATCGGTGCCCGACGGGCAGCTCAAGCCCGAGATCGACCGCGTGCATGCCGCGAGCTACGACCCGCCGGTCGAGGATTGTGCCACGTTGCATTCATTCACTTCGGCGGCGAACCCGGGGGCGTCCATCTGGTCTGCGTGATCGGTCAGGATGACGAAGTCCAGGCCCGTATCGACCGCCGTCTCTGCGACTTCGTTGACTGTAGCCCATCCGTCGGAGTGCCGGGAATGGAGGTGGCCGTCCCCTGCGACCCAGCCCACCGGCGCCTGCTCCCATGCGGACACGGCCACGACGATCGAGTCCATGACGGTAAGCAGCGCTCCGTCGACCCTGAAGTATGCCGTCGCGGTGAGCGGCAGCGTGCTACCGGCAGATGCACCTTGGATGAGGTCAACTGGCCGAACGCGCGTCTTCAGCTCATCGACCTTCTCGCGCACCCGGTCCACAGCCGCTCCCTGCACACTGGGTGACACGTTGACTGCGGCATCGAGTTCCTTCGGCGCCTTCAACTCTTGGAGTGCCGAGGGAACGCTCCCGCCCACGTCGAACCACTGCCGGTGGTCGCGACATCGAAGCTACACGTGGTCCAGCGTAACTACCTGATGATCGGGTAGGCAGTTCGCGCAGGCGATGGAGATGGCGAATTCGGTATCAAGCGCGATCCCCGATGCGGGCGCGTCAAGGAACAAATCGATGGCTGGGTCGAGCGCATTGACCGAATCCTTCGGATACGTTTCCACATCTGGCGTCGTGATTGCCTCGTTCTCGACGCCCTCCGCCGGCGCCGCAAGCAGTGCGGCGGCCGCGAACACAACCGCCAGAAGTGCCCGAATCGTTCCCCCGTGCGACATGACCCCCTAGGTAGACGTACCACCCGTACGCTTCAACTTCGCCAGAGCCATGCCAGCGAGCCCCCAGCTCACCCAACTAACTCCAGCCGCCGCATAGATTCGAACGAGTGCAAGCCCTTCTCTTGCAGCGGACTGCTCCTCAGCAATCAGCTCAACCAATGGCTCGAAGAGGACCTTGTCGACAGCGTATCCGGCAATCGAGAGCAGCTTCGCCAGCGTCCCGAAGAGGCCGGTAGGGACACCTTCCACGAACATCGCGAGCCCTCCGAAGACCGCAGCCACGAGCGCCCCAGTGTATGCGCCCCTGGCGAAGGGACCCAGACGCGCGTCCGAGCTGCCTGGGAGCCGGGCCGCGGATCCCTCCCCCGCGGCGTGCGAATGCCTCCCCTGAACTGTGGCTGCCAAAACCACCGCCGTGAGCGTGAACAGCAGGGTAGGAACGAGTATGACAACGGTCCAGTAAGGGATAGCCAGGTGCATCCGCGACAGCCCGTAGCGACTGAATGCCTCGATGTCGAAAGTGGGCTCCAGCCAGCCGAGAGTGAAGTAGACGAGACTGACAGCACCGGTGACTGCCGCGATCTTGGCGGTCCATGCGCTCTTCCGATTCATCGTTCCCCTTACCTACGATGCCGGCCCTATCACTGAACAGACGCACGAGGGCCTTGTTTGGTTACAGGAAGGGAATCCAAACCGCCGCGGAGACGGAGAACTGACGATTGTGACGTCTGAACCAGGCGCCGAAGCACAGAGAAGATCGTACTGCTGCATCCGCTTGCGCGGCGACTTCGCCTTGCCGACGTACAGCGCCTCGTCGCCCTGCTTCCACAGGTAGACGCCCGGCGACGTGCGCCAGCTGGGTGCTGATGTCGGGCGTCGCGGTCACCGGACGCGAGCTCCATTGGCCTTGCTGCTGCGGTACATCACAAGACCGCTCACTCCCCGCCCTCTTCCCGAAGGCGCGCCACGCCAGCAGCTGCACACATCAGTTTAGGACTGCCGCTTCGCCAGTCCGCAACGTATGCGGGTGCGATTATCGGCCCGTCCAACCGCAGCTTGATTTCCACGCTACCCCCGTGTCTGGCTAACGCACGTGCGCATGAGCGGTGGTCACGCGCCTCTCGTCCGTAGTCTACCTTGCGCCATCCGCTCGATGCGCTTGTTCGACAAGCCGAACCATCACGCGTCCGACAGCGCCGTCTGGGCTTCCGCCAGAAACGGGAAGCTGGGGTCTGCAGCGTACACGCGGTCAAGATCGCGCTTGGCGTCAGCCTTCTTGCCACAAGAATGCTTAGCCATGGCGCGAATGCAAAGCCCGAGCAGAAGTGGCTGGCTGAGATTTCGCCGACGGAGAGGCAGCCGGCCTACGACCTCCAGGGCCCTCGCGGAATCGCCCTTCTTGTGGAGTGCCAGAGCCAGCATGCTGACGAGCGCCGCGTCGAGGTCGCTGTCATCTGGCGCTGCCGACGCAAGATGGGGTTCGAGCAACCCGATGGCGTAGTCCGGCTGGCCCGCATCAACTGCAGCGTCAGCGGTAACCGCTAACAATGGCCGTTTGTCGCCGGGGAACATGGTGACGGCTTTGCCGAGGTAGCCCACCGCCCAGTCCGACATTTCGCGAGCGAGGAAGTAGAGGCCCGCCTCGCGCTGGATCGTCCACGAGTCCTCTAGCTGAGCGGCCACCTGACGAACCGCATCGTCGGACTCTGGCGACGGCGCAGCGCTCGCCGCCCCAATGGACTTCAGCCCGCGGTACTTCGCCGAATTCAAACGGCGCCATACCATGTAGCCGCATGCAACTGCCAGCACCAGCGCGAAGTACGCTCCCCCTAACGCGGCAAGGACGAAGACAATCGCGCCTGTGAGCCACCAGCCAGGGTAGTTGAAGCCAGTCTCCTGTGGGCCGATAGCCCGGGCGGCGTCCTTCACCGACATCTGCGACTGTGCTGCTGTACCGGTTGTGCGCGCGCTCGAGGACCGTGGGCTGGTTGATCCCGAAAGCTTCCGGGTCGCGGAGAGCCCCGTGCCAGGAATCCCTGCGGAAACCCGCGTGCCCGAGGTGCCCATAGTGACCCCGAAACCCATTCCCCCAACCCGGACGCTCGCACCCTTCTTGGTGAGATTCAGTCTGACACCGGGTGCGATCTTCATCGTCCGTCTGAAACGAATCGCCACGTTTGCCCCCCGAACATGTCTTGGCATTGTCGAACGTCTCGGCGCTTCAGCCGCGCGCCGATGTGCCTTGAGTCTATCGCCAGCCGTCGGTCGTGTCAGGTTGAAGCGCTTGTTCGACACGACGAACGACCGGCCGCAAGAATGATCACCTGGCTGTCACGCCCGGATCCCAAGCACTCGGGAGCGCAAGCAAAGCACTCAGCTCGATGGCCGGCCTTTCAAGACATCCAAGATCACGTTGGCCTCGTTGTGCGACTCGTCCTTCGCCCCGAACAGGAGCGTGACGGTCTTTCGATGGCGCTCGATGTCGCCAACCAGGTCGAGAAGTTCACCATGTGCTGAGAGCTCCTCGCGATAGCGCGCTTGGAACTCCGGCCACTTGGCCATATCGTGGCCGTACCACTTGCGCAACTCCGTCGACGGGGCGAGACGGCGAAGCCACAGATCGACGTGCGCGGACTCCGCTGAAAGGCCGCGAGGCCACAAGCGATCAACGAGCACACGATAGCCGTCTTGAGGAGCGAGCGGTTCGTACACGCGCTTGAGTTTGATTGCCACGGGCTATCAGGCCCCTTGTCGATCTTTCCGTGTTCTGTCGAACGCACTTGGGCGTAACCCGCAACGCCTACGCCAGCTTGCGATCCGAGTCTACCTCACACGGCGTTGTCGGGTTGACGCCCGGGTTAGACACTGCCCGACGCGCCGGTGAGCAACTGCGGCGCAACCTCGATCGGACGCTGATACCCGAGGGGCTTGCACGGCGAATCCGCGAGCCACAGTGAGATTCCGGTGTAATCCAAGTCAGGTCGGTCCGATACACGCCACTTCATCATCTGCGCGAAGTCGTTCACCGACCCCAGGACGGAGCGGCTGTTGGTGCTCGCGATGACGGTGTCGCGACACTCTTGGAGCTCGCGCCACACATCCGCGGGCGGCACGCCGAAGCCGAGCAGCACGTCGCGCAGATAGTCCGGGAACCACGTCTGGAGGTTCCGCACGTCCCTGGCGGGAGCGACGACCGGGAGCCGTGAGGGCTCACTGACGAACAAGAGGAGCTGCTGGTGTCCGACGTTGACCGGCTGGACGAACCAGTCGCCGAGCGCGGTGGTCGATGCGGGCACGTCGGTCGCCGGATCGCCGATGCGTCGAAGCAGCTTCTGCGTGCATCTCAGAACGAGCAACCTAGACCCCTCACGCATGTGTCTAACGTCTGGCGCTTCAGCTGCGCGCGAAAGCCTATTCATCCAGCCTACGACTCTGGCGCGTCAGCCTGGAAGCACTTGTTAGGTGTCTCCGCGCTCCGCTGCATCCCGATACCGTTCCATGAAGCGCGCAGGTGACAGTGCGATCGCACCCGCGAGTGCCTCAGGAGAGAAATGCGCCAGGTTGCCTGTCACGA
>JAJFTE010000038.1 GCA_021373175.1 Actinomycetes bacterium | reverse complement strand
GCTAGGGGTCCATCAGCTAGCATCTGGGCGAATTTCCCTTCTCTGTGGGCAATTCTCCTTACCAGTGTTTCTAGTGCCTTGACGTTTCCCCATGTCAGTTCCAGACCATCGGTGTCCGTGGTGGTTAGCAGCCCCTTCTCGTAGGCTTCCATGGCGACGGCCATGCTGCAGCCTATCGAGCTTGCTTCGAAACCAAGACGGTCGTCGAGGTCGATCAGGAACCACAATTCGCCCATGTCCTTACCGCTAACTCCTACGATTGATGCCGCCCCTTCTATACCTTCTCCTCCACCAGATAGGGTGGCTCGGTAACCCTTATACGGGCCAGATACCGCCTCGGCATCATAGGAACAGGCTACCGGGCATCGGTAACATGGCCTGGCAGTCATCTTCGCACCCTCCATCCTAGCGCCAAAGCCAGGAAGGCTATTTGCCAACAAGTTCTTTGCTGAAAGACCTGTGAAGGCGTCAACCATCTGATAATTATCCCGGCCCTGCGCCCCCATCTGACGAACAAAGCTGGAAAAACCCGCTGTGCTCGTCAGCTGAGTCCATTCTCTGGCTATTGGTGAGAGCTTTTTGGCATCAAATACTGGAACTTCACCGGTCCCTCTAACGGCAATGGCTTTCAAACGCTTGGAGCCCATTATCTGGCCAACACCGGAGTGGGCGAAGGAGTGGTTCTTGTCTTGCTCGATGATCGCGCCGGCGACCAGGTTCTCGCCCGCCGGCCCGATGGCGGCGACGCTGATGCCCTTGCCGCACTCGATGGGATAGCCTAGCTCCTGCTTGACGAGATCCTCAGTTTCGTGGGTGTCCTTGCCCAGGAGTTGCGAGGCGTCGCGCAGTTCGATATTTCCGTCGTTGATCCAGAGGTAGACCCACCTGTCCGACGCGCCGGTCACGATGATGCCATCCAGGCCAGCCATCTTCAGATAGGGGCCGAACCAGCCGTGGCCATGGGAGCGACCGGCGGTGTATCCGGTGTCGCCATTCAGAGTGGTAATCGTGCAGTTCGTAGGAGAGGGTACCCTTGCGGCGGTGAGGGGGCCGTTCATGAAGATGAGAGGGTTCTCCGGCTCCAATGGGCCGACTCCGATGGGCAGTTCCCTCATCAGGTACCACAGGCCGAGGCCGAAACAGCCGACATACTTACGTAAAACGCTCTCGTCCGGAAGAGGCTCCACCCCCCACGTGCCACTGGTCAGATTTACGCGCAGTACCCTGTTACAGTAGCCGCCCTTGATCATTTCCTTCCTCCTTCGTTCGCGCCCGCCAAACGGATGCAGCGGACCGATACACTCGCTGCCATCGTCCAAGCTCGGCCGTACGGTCTCCCGGAAGGCAAAACTTTTGGATCAACTACCAACAGGGGCGGCGTAGCATAATATCGTGGCTTTGTCAATACCCCGCGTTGCCTCAGGTTGCATCCCAAGGCTAGGGGTTACTCGACAGACCAGGTGGGCTCCTCTTTCGTGGTGTTGTCGATACATCACGGAGAAAGGAGCCCAATCGATGATAGCCCGCATCGACCTCGGGGTGTTGGCCTGGGGGCTCGTCTTGCGCTCCGGCGACGGCCACAGCTGCGGCCAGAATACCGCCTATCGCCTCCACTTCAGGAGCCGAATCCCGTTTACTGTGACTATGATCGATGCGCCCATGTCGGCCATGATCGCCATCCACAGCGTGAGCCAGCCGGGGAACATGAGCAGGAGCGCGAGCATTTTGATGCCGATCGCGAACGCGATGTTGACCTTGATCGTCCGCAGCGCCGCGCGGCTCAGCCCAACGGCGAAGGGAAGCTGCACCAGGTCATCGGCCATGAGGGCGATATCGGCCGTTTCAAGCGCGGTATCGGTTCCTGCTCCCCCCATGGCGATGCCGACCGTCGCGGTCGCCAGCGCCGGAGCGTCGTTCACGCCGTCGCCGACCATCGCGACCTGACCATACTCGCCCATCAGACTCGTCACGGCATCGAGCTTCGCTTCAGGCAGCAATTCGGCCCGGAACTCATCGACGCCAACCTGGGATGCGATAGCTGCCGCTGCCGCCGGGTTGTCACCCGTCAACATGATCGTGTGTTCGATGCCCATCTGCTTCAGTGCCGCTACGGCATCCCGGCTCGTATCGCGGACCGCATCGGCGATGCCGATGACCCCGATGAGAATACCGTCCCGCTCGACGAGCACGGCGGTCTTGCCGTCACCATGCAGCCTATTGAGAGCAGGCTCCGCTTGAGCGAAGTCCGTGTTGCCGCCAAGCATCCCGGGGCTGCCGACCGCCATCTCATGTCCGTCGACCGCGGCCTTCACTCCGAGCCCCGAGAAGGATCGCATCTCATGGATCGGCAGCAGCGCGATGGAGCGCGCCTCGGCCTCGCGCACGATCGCGGCCGCAAGTGGATGTTGCGAACCGGACTCCAGGGACGCCGCCAGCTGCAGCAACCTGGTCTCATCGGCGCCGCTCAGAGGCACCACATCGGTGACCGACGGCCGACCCTCGGTGAGCGTGCCGGTCTTGTCGAAGGCGATGGCCCGTATCGCACCCATCTGTTCCAGGTGGATGCCGCCCTTGATAAGGACGCCGCGCCCCGCAGCATTACTAATGGCGCTGACGATGGATACCGGCGTGGAGACCACGAGAGCACACGGGCACGAGACGATGAGCAAGGAGAGCCCACGGTAGATCCACGGCTCCCACGCCTGAGCGAAGAGCAGCGGGGGCACAAGCACGACCCCGGCAGCAAGCGCCAGGACTACCGGCGTGTAGACTGCGGCGAACTTGTCGACGAACGCCTGGGACGGAGCCCGTTTGGCCTGCGCCTCCTCGACCATGTGCACGATGCGGGCGACGGTCGTATCGTGGACCAGGCGCGTCACGCGTACCCTCAGCAGACCCTCGCCGTTGAGCGTGCCGGCGAACACCTCCGCGCCTTCGGTCTTCTCGGCGGGGACCGACTCGCCGGTGATGGTCGCCTCGTCCAGGCTGGAGGCTCCCGCCTCTATGAGGCCGTCAAGCGCGAGCTTTTCGCCAGGACGCACCACCATCAGGTCTCCCACGGCAACGCCCTCGACAGGCACCTCCGTGATGTGGCCATCGGGGAGTTGGATGCGAGCGGTCTTGGGGACCCCGCCCATCAGGTCGCCGATGGAGCGCCGTGCACGCTCCATGGTCCAGGACTCGAGCATCTCGGATGCGGAGAACAAAAAGGCTACGACCGCCGCCTCCTCCCAGGCTCCGATAGCACCAGCACCGAGGATGGCCACTGACATGAGCACGCTCATGTTGAAGTCGAGCTTGGGAAGAGAGAACGCCGCCTTGCGGAAATTGCTCCAACCACCGAGCGCGATCGCGGCTATGTAGAAGGTCATGAATACAGGGCTGGCCGCGCCCGATTTCTGGGCTGCCGCGCCGACCGCGAGCAAGACCCCGGACGCGATCGTTCGAACCAGCTCCCAATCGACACCCTCCTTGGTCTGCGGGGCTGCGCCCCGCTCTTCGGCACTCTGGATCCGGTAGTTCTCCTTACGACCTTCAGCTCTGATGGCGTCGAGATCCATCGCGCCCTCGATCACGAGCTTGCCCGCCGCCGGATTGAGCTGTGCCCCGGTCACGCCGGGGAGTCTGGCCACGTTCTTCTCGAACTTGGCCGCACAGTCGAGTCAAGTGATCCCTTCGACGAACAGGGTGTGCTTTTGTGTGTCGACGGGCGATGGCACTGCTTGCCTCCTAGGCGCAGGCGGGATACACTCAAACAGTCAAGCGTATGCTTGACTGTAGACGTCGTGCAGTCGATGGTCAAGTGTTCACTTGAGGATCTTGGAGGTCCGATGCGCAAACAGACCGACCCGCCCGTATGCGAAGTCGAGTGCGTGCATGCCGACAAGGTGGATGCGTTGCGCCCGGTAGTCGGCGGGCTCAATGGTGTCGGCGAGGCCGTCGCGAACCTCGCTGACGATACCCGCTTCAAAGTGCTGTACGCCCAGAGTCAATCCGAGCTCTGCGTTTGCGACGTCGCCGCTGTCGTGGGCGCTACGACGGCGGCCGCCTCGTACCACCTGCGCCTGCTGTACCGCACGGGACTCGTCGACTACCGCCGCGACGGGAGACTCGTCTACTACCGGCTGTCAGAGGAGAGGATGCGCCCCGTTCTGGAGGCGATCACGTCATACGTGCTCACTGCGCAGATGCCATAAGCGCCAGCGCAGACATACCGCGCACTGCACACACGCTCACGCAGATCGGCGCGGTCCTCAGCGGACGCCAGGAGAGCGCACGAGTCTCGCAAACAACACCGCCCCGGCGAGGAACATCGGGTAGTAGACACACGCGCGCCATCCGAGTGCTGCCGCCGCGGCCGACTGCGATCCCACGAGTGGGCCGAAGATCGTCACGATAGCCGCCTGCGCAACGCCCTCTCCGCTCGGCGCCGGGGCGATCGAGGAGATGGTCCACACGGCAACAAGCCGCGCGAGAAGCGTTCCCGGTTGTGGTGCTCCGGTGCTTGCGAACAGCAGGGGAATGGCCGCGAGCTGACTGAAGCGCGAGACAGCGAAGACTATGAGTGCTCCGATCATCGATCCGGGGCGCCGTCCAAGCTCACTGAACGCCTCAACGAATCGTCCGATATACGCCGGCGCGGCGTCTGCCGCCTTGCTCAGCCACCCCAGACCGCGTTGTTTGCCGAGCCAGGACAGCAGACTCGCGAGACGCTCACCTGAGCGAGCCGGGCTTCGTACGATCGCGATCATCGGGAGGATGGCCATGCCCGGTAGCACGACGATGAATACGGCTGCCCGGGGAAGCCCTGAGATACCCGGCAGCACAAGCGCGGCGGTCAGCGTCATGCCCGTGAAGAAGGTCGCAGCGACCACAGAACGGGCGACGATCATAGCGGCAGCGTTCTCGATCGACACCTTCTCGCGCGTGAGGGCCCACACCCACGCGGGCGCTCCGCCGATCGCATACGGAGTGACCGCCCCGACGAAGTTGCCAGCGACGTAGGCATGCGTCATGCGCAGTACCGTTCGGGGCCGAGGGTCGTCTGCGATTATCGCAAGCACGGCGCCTTCGGCCAGCATACTGACCGCCCCCAGCATCACCGCACCAGCGACCGCCCACCAGGGAATCGTGAGCAGAGCGTCGACGACCCCGTCGCGGCCCGCTAGGACGATACTCACCGTGGCGGCAAGCGCCACCACGGTGAGCAGTCCGGCTCGCGCCACGCGCTGCTGGTGACTGACGGAGAGCTTCGCGTCGTACCGCTGTTTCACTGTCTCATGCTCGGGCGCGGCTCGTGTCGGCGACATTGGCCGGCGCATGAGACGACCGTCGACCGATGTCCTCCCATGCGACATCGGCGATACGCCGGTACGACTCGGCATAGTCGTCGAGCGCGGAGGCGAATTCGCCCAGCAGCCTGGCTGCTTGCGGATGAGTGGGGTAGGCGCCCTGCGAAGCGACCACGTCACGCAGCACGTCGGTGTTGTCGATGATCATGCACGGACGCAGCAGGTTGTCGCTGTAGGGCTGACGCGAGCGTATGTCCTGGAAGAGCGGGCTGTTGAGCGCCTGGGCGAGCGGTACGTCCTTGATGTTGTCCGTGGCGAAGTGCGCAAAGATGCACGGCTCCATATCGCCGTTCGCGTTGATATGGAAGTAGTGCCGTCCTCCCGCGATGCACCCGCCTACATAGGGCGCGTCATTCCAGAAGTCGATGATGAAGACCTCTTTGTTCATGCGGATCCACTGAGCGCCATGTTGCCTCAGAAGCTCCCGCTGCTCCGGCGTCGGCATGAGTGAGGGATCGGCGTCCTCGCCGACGGGCATGTACAGGAAGTGCCAGCCCCAGAGGCATCCTTCGTCCACCAGCATGTCGATGAACTCATCGGCGATCATATCCTCGCAGTTCGCCGAGGTGATCATGGAGGAGAATCCGAAGGGCACGCCCGCCGCCTTGAGATTGCGAAGACCTTCGATCGCACGATCGAACACGCCGTCGCCGCGTCGGGCGTCGTGCGCTTCTTTCAGGCCATCGATGCTGACCGAGACGGAGATGTTGCCGAGTTCTGCAAGCCGGTGTGCGAGCGGCTCGGTCAACAGGGTGCCGTTGCTGAATGCCATAAATGCCATGTCGTCATGTTGTGCCATAAGGTCAAGAACGTCTGGGCGCACGAAGGGCTCGCCGCCCAACAGAATAATGTTGCTGATACCGAGGCCATTCGCCTCTGAGAGAACGCGATCCATCACCTCATAAGGCAGGTCGTCGTTCTTTGTGTAATCGGCTGCATAGCACCCGGTGCAATGCAGGTTGCAGCGCATCGTCGGACTCAGAAGCATGATACTCGGCGGAAGGAAACCCTGGTCTCGCAGGGCCGCATCCCGTTTTGTACGGCCCCTCCAGGTACCGTTCACGAGCGCATTGGTGAACAGGCGCGCGCGGCAGTCGGGCGCCGTCTGTCGCAGACCGCGGAGGAGGGTGCGCACCGGAGCCGACAGCTCACCGTCTTCTCCTGGTTCGACGTACTTCCTCACGTTCGCGATCACCTGCTTGTGGTCCTCGGCCGTCGCTATGTGTTCCGCCAGGTCCATAAGTCGCGTCAGTTGTTTCTCGGGCCGGTCTCCGAGGATCCTCATTGCCTCCTTAACCGCATACTCGGTCGACCTCTGGCGTAAATGCTCTGCTGTTCCCACAGTACATCGCCTCCATTTGTCGTGACGACACGTCCCGACTAACTGGATTCTCAGGTCCTACCGGTCATGCTTGCGGTCCCCCCGTGTGTTCTGTATTCCCACATACCTCGAACCGGACCACATCAGCGGAGTCAACGTTCCCCGAGCCGGTGGCGACGACCATCCGGCCGAGTTCGAGCGGAGACGGGAAGAACGCGGCTTCAGGCCGCTGCGTCATGAGTAGCGGGTATCAGCGGAAACGGGGCACTGGTCTTGCTCGTTCCTCCGCCGCTCGTTCTGCGACGCGCTTGCGCGGGGTGTGCGGCGCTTCTCGGCGCAACGCTTGTGAGTGCGGGCGCGTGCGCGCATGGCAGCTATCCGGACGTGCGGCTTATCGCAGAGTACGTGCGCTCTTCCGCCCCGGCAGCGCCAGGTACGCCACCAGCAGCAGGAAGACGACCGCGCCGAACGCGAGCTTCATGGTCGGGTCGATTCCGCCGCGCGGCGTCAGGAACGCCTCGATGATGCCGGCGATGATCAGCAGCGGCACCGCGCCGATCACGAGCCGCACGGCGTCGCCGGAGTTCGCCCGCAGCGCGTCGGCGCGCGTGAGGTCGCCGGGGAAGAGCAGCGCGCGCGCCAGCACGAGGCCGGCCGCGCTCGCCAGCATGATCGCTGGCAGCTCGAGCGCGCCGTGCGGCACGATGAGCGCCCAGAACCCCAGCGAGCCGCCACCTTTCGTGAACATTCCCGCGAGCACCCCCAGCATGAGCCCGTTCATCGTGAGCGCGTACGCGGTGAGCGCGCCAAAGGTGATGCCGCCCGCGAACGCCATGAGCGACACCTGGATGTTGTTGCTCGTGATGTACGCCGAGACCACCGGCGCAAGCCCGACCATCTGCTCGTTCGCGCCTTCGTTGCCGCGGGCGACCGAGTCGCCAACGGTGTCGCGGTACTGCGCCGGCAAGAGCAGCCGCGCGACTGGCGGGTTGACGAACGCCAGCGCGAACCCGAGCATCACCGCCGCTGTCAAGATCCCCGCGGATATCGCCAGCGGCTTCCAGTTCTTTCGCACCAGCTCTGGATACTCGGCCGAGAGGAACCGCCACACACCGGCAAGCCGTCTCGGCGGCGTGCCGTAGAGCTCGCCGTGCGCGAACGCGACCAGCCGGTTGAGATAGGCGACCGTCTCGGTCCCGGCATAGTGCGTCTGCGCGTACGCGAGGTCGGCGGCGGCGTGACGGTAGTCCTCGTGCATCTGCTTGAGCGCCGGGGCGCTCAGGCGACGCACGCCGTGCTCGCGCGCGTCCTCGACCGCGGCGGCGAGTCGCTCCCACACACCCTTGGACCCGGCGACGAACTCCCGCTCCTCCACGCGCTTCCTTCCGCCTCGGTGGTTCCTCGACTATGCTAGCACCCGGGTGTGAGAAGCGCCGATTCGCCGAGGAGGCTCTGTGACTGGCAACGACGGACGTCCGGATCTTGTCTCAGTGGAGACGCCGGAATCGGTCGCGTTCGCGTACGAGCTCGCAGGCGCGGGCTCGCGAGGGGCCGCCATCCTCATCGACACCGTCTTCGTCTCGCTCATCATCGCCGCCGAGGCTGGCGCCGGTATCCTCGTGAGCATGGCACTGACGGCCATGAAGCTTCAGGTGACCACCATCTGGATCGTCGGCGTCGTCATCGCCGTCGCGTTCGTGACGTACTGGGGCTACTACGTCTTCGGCGAGGTCTTCCGCAACGGTCGCACGCCCGGCAAGCGCTATCTCGGCATCCGCGTGGTGCGCGACGACGGTTCGCGCGTGAGCGCGCTCGACTCGGTCATCCGCAACGCGATGCGCATCATCGACATGCTGCCCGGCTACTACGCCGTCGGCCTCGTCGCGATGCTGCTGTCTGCCAGGAGCAAGCGGCTTGGCGACATGGTCGCGGGCACGATCGTGGTGCGCGACACCGGCGAGCTAGCGCTGCGGTTCGAGGGCGGCTCCCAGTCGCGCCGCGATTCGCTTACCGCCGAGTACCTCGAGCGGCGCGCCGGGCTCAGTCCAGAGGCGCGCTACCAGGCGGCGGCGGCCGTGCTGGCGATGTATGGCGAGGAGCCGGGTCTGTGGGACGAGCCCACGATCGCCGGCCGTATCGCCGATCTCGCGGGCCTTCGTCCTGTCGTTGACGCCCCGACCGAAGCCGTCTAGGGTTACCGAGTCGCCCCCGGCGACTCCATGCCCGCCTGACCGAGGAGGTCCCAATGCCTGCAATCTCCGGCGATGCCGTCACCGTCCACTACCGCGGTTCGCTTGCCGACGGTTCCGAGTTTGATTCAAGCCAAGGCCGAGAGCCGCTGCTCTTCACGCTTGGTGCTGGAGACGTCATTCCCGGATTCGAGGCTGCGGTTCTCGGCCTTGAGGTCGGCGACAAGACAACCGTTGTGATCCCGCCGGAGGAGGCGTATGGCCCGCGCTACGAAGAGGCCGTGCAAGTCGTGCCGATCGACGCCTTCGGCGAGGGCGCGCCGGAGGTCGGCGCCATCATCACCGTTATCGCTGAAGACGACTCACGGATGTCGGCGACGGTCACCGCGATCAGTGAGGATCTCATGGATGTCACGCTTGACTTCAATCATCCGCTCGCGGGCGAGGAGCTGACGTTCGAGATCGAGCTCGTTGGAATCGTCCCGCCGCAGGAGTAGGCCGTTTCCCGTTCGTTGACATGGTTTGGACCTCTCTCTATTGTGAGGGCAAGGTTATGCGGCCCCCCGATGATCGGCCGTCCGGTAGCGGCACAAAGGGTCCGGGGAAGGCGCCGGCACACCTGTGCGCTTGACCAAGGTCGAATCCTACAACGCATGACCGAATGAGGTCGGTAGCAGCCTGGGAGCAGACGCCGCGCGTCCGGCCCTGGCACGAGGGTAGGGGGTGGCGGCGATTCTTCTCCGGCAGCTGCACCAACGCGTGCCACAACACCGGCGGCGCGAAGCACACCTACACCCGCTAGCGTCCCGTGCACATTGACCGAGACGGTCGCCACCTCTACAGTAAACCTAACCGTTGAGACAGTTTACCGAGCGTACCGAGCGAGTGGGGGAATCCGGTCGTGGCGTACACTCGCACACGCACCATAGCGATCTCCGCGCTCATCGCCGCGCTCATGGCGGCGTCTGCGCTCGTGAGTATCCCGGTCGGCCCCGTGCCTGTCACGCTGCAGGTCATGGTCGTCGTGCTTGCCTCGCTCGTCCTGCAGCCGTCCGGCGCGTTCGCGGCCATGGCCGCCTACGTGCTCCTCGGCGCGATCGGACTGCCTGTCTTCGCCGGCGCGCAGGGCGGTCTCGGCGTCCTGGCGGGGCCGACAGGCGGCTTCCTGCTCGGCTTCGTGCTTGGCGCGCCGCTCGGGGCGTGGGCACGCACGGTGGCCGAGACGCGCCTCAAAGCACCGGGGGCCGACGTGCTCGCTGCAGCGTGCGTGATCGTCTCGGCGTACGCAGCGGGGTGGCCGCAGCTAGCGCTCGTCACGGGGATGAGCGCCGCGAAGGCGTTCGCGGCGGGTGTGGCGCCCTTCGTGCTGTGGGACGCGATCAAGGCAGCCGCGGCCATCGGATTCGCTACCTCGCTGCGCAAGACAGGAGCGCTTCGGCCGTTCTGAGCCTTTCGCGTGTCAGACCCTCCCTATAGGATGGAGGGGAGCCGGAAAATCGGGGGACCGACGGAGGACCGATGGGCAGACCCGTTCGCTTCATACATGCGGCCGACCTGCACCTCGATGCGCCCTTCGGCGGCATCGATGCACAGGACACGCGCGTGCGCGACGCGCTCGCCGCGTCCACGTATCGTGCGCTCGACGCGCTCGTTGCGACGTGCATCGAGCGGGGCGCCGACTTCCTCGTGATCGCGGGCGACGTCTACAACCAGGCCGAGCGCGGCATTCGTTCGCAGCTGGCGTTCGCGAAGGCCGCCGCCACGCTCGAGCACGCCGGCATCCCGGTGTTCGTGACGCACGGCAACCACGACCCGGCCTCGGGCTGGTCGGCGGGGATCGCCATGCCCGGCAACGTGCGCGTGTTCGCCGACGACCGCGTGGAGCGCTTCGCGCTCGAGCGCGACGGCGAGGAGTACGGTGCGCTCTACGGCCGCAGTTACCGGCGCGCGGCCGAGACGACGAATCTCGCCACGGACTTCAAGCGGGAGACGCGCGACGCGGTCGCCATCGGCGTGCTGCACGCGAATGTGGGCGGCCGACCTGGCTACGACGACTACGCACCATGCACGCTCGAGGACCTGCGCGCTGGCGGCATGGACTACTGGGCGCTCGGGCACATCCACAAGCCCGAGGTGCTCTCGCGCTCGCCGTTCGCGGTCTACGCAGGCTGTCCGCAGGGGCTCGATCCCACACAATCGGGCCCGCGTGGCTGTTACGAGGTCACCATCGACGATGGGCTCGTCTCGGCCACGTTCCTGCCACTTGCCGCCGTCGAGTGGCGTCAGACTGAGGTAGACCTCACGTCGGCGCTCCGGCTCGATGACGTTCGCGATGCGATCGCCACGGCCGTCGACGATGCACTCGCCTCGGTAAGCGTGCCGATCGTGCTGCGGCTCGATCTCACCGGGCGCACCGAAGCGCACGTTGTGCTGCAGGCCCCGGATGCGCTGGCGGCGCTTACGGACGATGCGCGCGAAGAGGCGCTCGGCTTCGAGCCCTGGGCGTGGATCGATCGGGTCCGCGACCGTACCCGTCCCGCCATCGATCTCGGGACGCTGCGTGGTGCAGAGGACTTCACCGGCGACGTTGTGCGCCTGGCCGACGACCTGCTCGGCGATGCTACGGCTGGCGCCGCCTTCGTCGGCGAGATCGCCGCCGCGCTGCTTGTGCGCTTGGGCAAAGACGCTCCCGCACCCGACATCGCGGACGTGATCGCGCGCGCGCGCGACCTTGCGCTCGACCGGCTGCTGGAGGGCGATGCCCGATGAGGCTCCGGCGGATCGAAGCGGCATCGTTCGGCGCGCTGTCGAAGCGCGCGCTCGGGGATCTCGGCGACGGGCTCACGGTCGTCCTCGGCCCGAACGAAGCCGGGAAGAGCTCGTTCACCGCACTCGCGCGCTACGTGCTTTACGGCTTCCCGACCGCGCGCGAGAAGGAGCCGCAATTCACGCCTGCCAGCGGAGGGCGCGCGGGCCGTCTCGTGTTCGAGGAGGCCGACGGGCGCTGGGTTATCGAGCGCACCGAGGGGTCGCACGGCGGGCCGCTCACCGTCCGCACGATCGCCGGAGCCCCGCGTCCCGGATTGCACGCCGAGGTCACGGCCGGTGTGAGCGCGCTCGCGTACAAGATCGTCTTCGGCTTCGGCCTTGACGAGCTCTCCGCCATCGAGGCGCAACGCGGCTCAGGCGACGACATCATCGCGAAGCTCTATGCCGCAAGTGCCGGGCTGCACACGAGCCCGCAGGACGTCCGCGCGCGCCTCGAGAAGGAGGCCGAGGAGTACTTCGCGCCGCGCGGCCGCTCCAAGCGCGTGAACGGGCTTCTTGACGAGCTGCACGACATCCAGGTTCAGATCCGCGAAGTTCGCGACGAGGGCGCCGCCTTCGCCGAGGACCGCGAGCGGCTCTCGGCGCTTGAGACGCGCCTTGCCGCCGCTCAGGAGGCGCGTGCCGGGAAGCGCGCGGCGCTTGCCGTGCTGGCAGGCAGCGTCTCCGGCTACGAGGAGCGCATCGCCACCGTGGAGGAGCGCGAACGCGAGCTCACCGACCTGCGGCGCCAGCTGAGAGCGGCCGAAGAGGCCTTTGCGCGCGCCGTGCCCGACGAGCGCGTGCTTGCCGCGGCCCCCGGCATCGACGTGCTCGCCGGCGATGCTTCGGCGTTCGGCCAGAATCTCGCGGACCTGCGGGCCGCGCAGGCTGAACGCTCGCAGGCCGAGCGCGTGCTTGCAACGGCGCTTGCTGAGACGGGGCTGCCGGCGAAGCGCGCGCTTGCGCTTGACGCGGCCCCGGACCTGTTCGCGGCAATCGAGGAGGCGCGCGACGACCTGCGGCGCCTCGAAGCCGACCGCGACGTGCGCGCCCGCGAAGCACAGCGTCTGGGCGCCGTAGCTGCGAAGGCCGAGGCCGCCGTGACGCCGGCGTTCGAGCCGCTCGGGATCGCGCCGGGGCCTGAGGCGGGCCGTGCGCTCGACGCGCTCGCCTCTGAACTCGATGCGGCCGAGTCTCGGGCAGGGGGCGCAACGAGCCCGCGTATCGAAGTCCCGGCGATCGTGATGCTGGTGGCCGGTGTCGCTTCCCTCGTGGCGGGGCTGCTGCTGGGCGATTCGACGGCGGCCTTCATCGGCGGGGTGCTCGCGCTTGCAGGCGCGTTGTTCGTGGTTCGCGGCTACCTTCGCGGGCGGGCGCTCCCGCACGTCCAGACAGCCGGCTCGGCGAACGGCGCTGATACCTTCCGGAGGCGTCGTGCGCTTGACGCCGCACGTTCGGCATGGCGTGCTGCCGAGGACGCTCGTAATGCCGCCGACGCGGCAGCCTCCGACGCCACGCTCTCGGCCGACACGCTCATGACGCGTCAGGCGCTCTTCGCCAAGCGAATGACCGACGCGGGGCTTCCCGCAGCCACCACACCCGCAGCGGCTGCGCAGATGATCACGCTCGTGCGCGAGGCGCGGCGTGCCTCGGACGACCTCCAGGCCAAGCGCGATGCCGTCGCCGCGCTCCAGTCGCGAGTCGAGGCGTTCTCGGCGCGAGTCGCCGCGCTCGCTGAAGGCGTGCTAGGCACCTCCGGCGAGATTGAACCCGACGCCGTCGCCGGGCTCGTCGGGAGACTGAAGGACGCGCTCGCCGCGGCACGCGACATGGACGCGCGCCGCCTGCAGCAGGCCGACGCTGTCCGGGACCTTACCGAGCGCATCAAGGCCGCCGACGAGCGCGTTTCGCGCGGCAAGGCCGAGGCTCGCGCCATCCTCGTCGAGCGTGGGCTGGAAGACGGCGGCTCGCTTCTTGCGCTTCGCGAGCACCTGGCGCTTGCCGAGGCCGAGTCCCGCGAGGCTGACGCCGCCTACGACCAGATCGCCGACGAACGCTCACAGCTCCAGGGCGCGCTCGACAGGCTTGCGGGCGAGGATCGTGGCGCCCAGCTGCGGCTCTCGGAGGCGTCCGTCCGCGAGCGCCTCGGCGACGCCGTCGACCGCTATCTTGTGACGGCGACCGCCGCCCGCATCGTCGGGCGCGCGCAGGAGCGTTACGAGCGCGAGCGTCAGCCCGAGGTTGTGAAGCGTGCCGAGGAGATCTTCCGCACCATCACGGGTGAGCGCTACGTGGGGCTGAGCGTCCCGCTCGGGAGTAATCGCCTCGAAGTCTTCGACAAGCACGCCGCCGCGAAGGCGAGCACGCAGCTCTCACGCGGTACCGCCGAGGCGCTGTACCTCGCCCTCAGGCTGGGGCTCATCTCGCAGCTCGACGATGTGGGCCCGGGGCTGCCGGTGCTCATGGACGACGTGCTCGTGAACCTCGACCCCGAGCGCCGCCGCGGTGCCGCGGCGGCGGTGGCCGATCTTGCGCGGGAGCGTCAGATCGTGCTGTTCACCTGTCACCCCGACACCGCAGAGCTCCTGGCGAAGATCGCGCCAGATCGCAGCGAGCTTACGCTGGACCGCTGCTGAGTGGCTCGGAGATCGCTGCGCTCTTCGGCTTGCCAAACACGCTCTCCCAGTCCACGTGCGCAGTCTTGGCCATGAAGTAGCCGAGCGTGACGACCGAGCCGATGGTCACCGCAAGCCCGGTGAGTCCTTCGAAGAAGAAGCTGTAGCTGAACAGCACCAGGAAGACGAACTGGCTCACTGCGATCTCGACAAGTGCTTTGCCGGCGCCAAGTACCATCCACAGGTAGCCGACGCACAGCGCGACCGACGCCACCGAGGCGATCAGGAACGACACGTTGATGTCCACACGGTCTACCAGGTACGCGAAGAGCAGGTGGAAAGCAAAGAAGCCAGCGGCGAGAAAGCCGTAGTTCATCGGGTGCAGCCGGATCCCGCGTGTCGCCGTGAGGAGCACGAGCGCGGCGAAGAAGAACAGAAGCGAGATCGGCGCGAACATGGAGATGCGCGCGGCAAGCGGGCCGGGGTTCATGGGCTTTGGCATCGTGAGCGTGATCGGACGGCCGCTCACCAGGTTCTCGTAGCGCCACGTCATCGTCGTGCCGCCGCCCTGTGACCCCCTGCTGGTCGGGGACACGGCACCGTCGGGGAAGTCAACCTTAGTGAAGTCGGTCGTCATGATGAGCGTGAAGTCCTTCACCGCGCCCACGCCCTGGCTCACTGGCACGTAGGTCCAGCTGTCGAGTCCTTGCGTGCGGTAGCTTGTCTCAACAAGCGCCGTGGCCCCGGCCGGCAGCCGGAAGGTCCCTGTCGCCGAGCCGTTCCCGTACGTGACGGCCACCGGCTTGCCGTCCACATCCACCACGAAGCCGTCGTACTGTCCCTCGGCGGACGGGAACTGAAGCGCAAAGGTCGCCGTAGCCGGCGCGCTAGCAGCATTCTTCACGCGGTATGCGCCGCTGAAGTCGACCGCGTACGTCGCGTACCACAGCAGCCCCTTGCGACGCTGATCCAGCTTGAAGTCCGCCGTGATGTCGCTGCCGAGCAGATCGAGCGCGCCGTTTCTTCCCGCGCTCACCGCCGAGAATGTCGGCGCCGGTTGCGCCTGCGGCCCGCCCCACAGGCCCTCAACGCGGGCCCCAAGCGCTTCGTCCGAGTTATTGGTGCGGTAGTCGACCGTACCGGCGAGCACCAACCACGCACCCGCCGCAAGCACGAAGATGAGCGCGATCGCGATCAGACGCTTGACCGTCATGACGTCCCCCTCCACTGATCGATGTTGTCATACTCAGTGTGCGCGTCGGAGTTCACAGCGCGGTGGAGGCACGGTGACGGGACGTAAGCGAAGCGCGGCGGCACGGCCGGCCGCAGCTGGGCGGCCGGGTCAGTCCGCGATGACCGGCAGCTTCATCGTGAAGATGCTGCCGCCCTCGGGCCGGTTGGCGGCTTCGATCGTTCCCGCATGCGCGCGCACGATGGCGGACACGATCGCGAGGCCAAGCCCGGCACCGCCGGTCGAGCGGTCGCGGCTTGCCTGCGCGCGGTAGAAGCGCTCGAAGAGGTGGGGCAGTGCGTCGGCCCGAATTCCCGGCCCCTCGTCGAGCACGCTTAGCACCGCGAAGTCGCCCTCCCGCGAGAGGCGCACCTCCACACGTCTGCCCGCGCCCGACATGCGTGACGCGTTATCCACAAGGTTCGCGATCACTTGTTGCAGACGGTCGGTGTCGCCGAGCACGGTGGGCGCTTCGCCCTCGATCGTCACCTCGACGCCCCGCGCGTCGGTGAGCGGCGAGAGCGCGCTCACGGCCTGCTCGGCGGTCTCGCGCAGCTTGATGCGGCGCAGTGGCAGCTCTCCGGTCGCGCCTTCGATGCGCTGGAGGGTGAGAAGGTCGTTCGCTAGACGTGTGAGGCGGTCCGCCTCGCGGATGATCGTCTCCAGGAACTGCCGCGCGTCTTGCTCGGGCACATCGCCGTCCAGAAGCGTCTCAGCGGCACCGCGGATCGCCGTGAGCGGCGTGCGGAGCTCGTGGCTCACGTCGGACACGAAGCGGCTCTTGCGTCGCTCCTCCTCCTTGAGCTCGGTCACGACGTTACCGACTTCCTCGCCCATCGCGTTGAAGGCAACGGCGAGCGTGCGCGTCTCGCTCGAGCCGCTGGGCGTAGCGCGAACGCCGTGGTCGCCGTCGGCGAACGCCGTTGCTGTTGCCGAGAGGCTCTGAAGCGGTCGTGACAGCCAGCGTGCGAGGAGCTCGGTGAGCACGAGGGTCACCACCACAAAGAGCGCGATGGCGATGAGCAACCTCGTGCGGTACGTCTGCAGCAACGTGACGATCGAGAAGGTGGTGGACGACGCATACGCCGCACCCCGCACCTTCCCGGCGTTTTCGACCGGCACCGCCACATACAGAGCGACCCGTCCTTCCTCGGTCACGCGCGTGGCCGCGCCGTACTCACCGGCCAGCGCGCGCTTCACCTCGGGCCGGTCGCCGTAGGCGCTCCCCACGTCGTCCGGCGTCGTGTCCGCGACCGCAGTTCCCTCGACATCGAGCACGCGCATCCGCGACGCCGCGTACGGCGTGGCCTGATCGAGCGCCGCCTGGAGTCGCTGCGCGTCGTTTGCCGAGAAAGCGCCGCTGCTGTCCAGGTACGTCGTGGACGTCACGGCCGCCAGCAGGCGCGCCTGCGTGTAGAGACGCTCTTCGAGCTTGCGCAGCGCGAAGCCTTCCAGCTCTTTGAGGAAGTAGAAGGACAGTCCCGCCGCGGCGACGACCGCGACGACGAGAAACGCGGCAAGCAGCCGCGTGCGTATCGAGGAAGCTCGCATCGTCTCCGCGCTACGCCGAGATGCGGTAGCCGTACCCGCGAACGGTCTCGACGATCGCCGGGTCGGCGCCCGCCTGCGTGAGCTTGTCACGCAGGCGCTTGACGTGGGTGTCGACCGTCTTGGTCTCTACGAGGTACTGCCAGCCCCACGCCTCGCGCAGCAGCTGTTCCCTTGAGAGCACCTTGCCAGCGTGCCGGATGAGGCAGGCCAGAAGCTCGAACTCGCGCGGCGTGAGGTCGATGAGCGTGCCCCCGAACGTCGCCTCGTGCGCGGCCTCGTCGAGGTGGATACCGGCCGCGTCGATCGGGGTTTCCTCGGCGGACGCGCCCGCGTTCTTGTTCACGGAGCGCCGCAGCAGCGCCTTGACACGCGCCTGCAACTCTCGGATGCCGAACGGCTTGGAAAGGTAGTCGTCGCCGCCGAGCTCGAGGCCCACGACCTTGTCAAGCTCCGTGTCTCTGGCCGAGAGGAACAGCACCGGCATGTCGCCGATGGCGCGGAGCTTCCGGCACACTTCGTAGCCATCGGTGCCCGGTAGCATGATGTCCAAGATGACGAGGTCGAAGGGCTCGGACGCGGCGAATGCCAGCGCTTCGTCACCGTCCTTAGCGCAGGTGACCTCGTAGCCCTCTTTGCGAAGGTTGTACGATACGAACTGCAAGATCGAGTCTTCATCGTCCACGACGAGGATGCGAGGAGCGCTCATAGGTCGCCTCCAGTGCCAGAGGGATTCAAAGGAACGATGCGATGATAGCACCGCGTTACCTGGCGTTCTTCCCCGCGTTGACCAGACGTCAGCGCCGCGAGGCGCGCACGACACGAGAACGGAGCCAACGATGATCCTCGCCGTGGATGTGGGAAACACACAGACGGCGCTCGGCCTGCTTCAGGCCGGACAGCTTGACGGACACTGGCGCGTCGCGACCGACGCGACGCTTACCGCCGATGAGCTACGGGTGAAGATCGGCGGGTTGCTCGCCCTCGATGGCCTGTCCTGGGGCTCTGTCGCGCGGGTGGTGCTTTCTTCGGTAGTGCCGACGCTCACGACGCAGTACGAGGAGATGGCGCTGCGAGCGACGGGCGTCGCGGCGATGGTTGTCGGTCCCGGGCTCAAGACCGGGATGCCCATCCGCTACGACAATCCTCACGAGGTCGGCGCCGACCGCATCGTGAACGGCGTGGCCGCGTTCGAGGCGTACGGCGGTCCTGTGATCGTCGTGGACTTCGGGACGGCCACCACCCTTGATGTCATCGATGCTGGCGGAGCGTATCTCGGCGGTGCGATCGCGCCAGGCGTGGAGACCAGCGCCGAGGCGCTCTTCTCGCGCGCCGCCCGGCTTGCGAAGGTCGAACTGGAGGCGCCGGCGAAGGTCATCGGGACGAACACGCGCGAGTCGGTGCAAGCAGGACTGATGCTTGGCGAGGCGGCGATGGTTGACGGTCTGGTGCGTCGCGCGTGGATTGAGCTTGGAGGCGAGTGCACGGTCGTTGCCACTGGCGGTCTGGCCGAGCGCATGGCGCCGTTGTGCGAGACGATCGCGCACGTCCAGCCCGATCTCACGCTGACTGGCCTCGCTATCATCTACGGACGCAACACGTAGGACGGGCGCCTGGAGCCAGGCACACTGTTTTCTCACATTTGTCTGGTGTTCGAGAGTTCATTCGATCGCCCGCGCATGGTACTATCCAACTGTTCAGGCAAGCAGGTGACGCAGGCGGTACGTTTCCGCTCGGACCGTTGTGGCCTTCGGGCGCTCACTCGCGAATGGAATTGTTGCCCGGGTTTCTGCGTGCCTTCGCGCGCGAAGGAGTGAAGACGTGAACAAACGAGCAAGGCAGCGCCTCATCGGCGTGACGGTGATCATCCTTATCGTCGTTGGTGCGCTCTTTTTCGGCACGAGCATGACCGGCGCCGGCGGCGCCTACAAGAAGAGCATCTCGGAGATCCGCTCGGACACGGCGCTCGTGGGCAAGCAGGTGCAGGTCGATGGTCCCGTCGTGAAGGGGTCCTGGACGCCGAACGCGTCTCCCTTCGTTTTTTCGATCGGCGACAAGGGCGACCCCAACGCCGAGGGCCTCAAGATCGTGTGGGATCGCCCGGTGCCGAGCGCGTTCGGCGATGGCACGATCGCGATCGTCACCGGCATCGTGAACGCTGACAAGTCGGTCACCGCCAAGACCCTCATCACGCAGTGCCAGTCGAAGTACGCGTCGGCGACCGACGCGCTCACCGTTGATGCGTTGCTCAAGAGCACGCTTGGTGTGGCCACCGTGAAGATCACCGGTTACGTCGTGAACGGCAGCATCAAGCCGGCTGGTTCGGCCGAGCGCTTGACCGTCGGGACGCTCGCGGCGGGTGGGGAGAGCGTGCCTGTCGCATTCAACGGTGCGCTTCCGCAGGGCGTGACCGATGGCGCAAAGGTCGTTTTGTCGGGGTCGCTCGAGGATAGTGGAGTCTTCAACGCTACGGACGTGGCACTCGACGACACACAGAAGTAGCAGTCCTCTGACAGTGGTGCGGCGCGAAAGCGCGGCACGCAAGCGAACGGAGCCAGAATGGATCTGCAGACGCTCGGTAACGGACTGCTCATCTTCGCGAGCATCTCAGCTATCGCGTCGATCGGTGCGATTGCCTTCGGCGCTCAGCCGGACGGCAGCGAAGGGACCCGCAAGGCCGGGCACTACCTCACCTTCGCGACGCTCGTCTTCACTTCGCTTGCCGTTTTGCTGCTTGCCGCGGCTTTCCTCGGAGAGAACTTCAAGCTCATGTACGTGGCCGACAACCACCCGACGATCGTCGGTCCCTGGGCATGGCTCTATCGCCTCAGCGGCGTGTGGGCCGGACGCGAAGGCTCGCTCCTTTTCTGGGAGTGGCTGCTTGCGATCTTCTCCGGTTGGATCGCGTTTCGCTTCCTCAAGAACAAGGAGCGGATCGCCACGACGGCGCTGGGCGTTCTGAACTTTGTGCAGGTGTTCTTCCTTTCGGCACTGTTCATCCCGCTCAACAACCCGTTCAGGCTCCTGCCGCCGCAGTACCTCGACGCGAGCGGCAAGCTCCTCGTGGAAGCAGCGATGAACCCGCTGTTGCAGACGTGGGCGATGGTCGCGCACCCGCCAGCGCTCTTCCTCGGCTATGCGGGACTCACGGTGCCGTTCGCCTTCGCGATCGCGGCGCTCATCACGGGCGATACGTCGAAGCGGTGGGTCGAGATATCGAGTCGCATCACGGTCTTCGCGTGGCTCATGCTCGGCGTCGGCATCGGGCTTGGCGCCATCTGGGCGTACATCGAGCTCGCCTTCGGTGGCTACTGGGCATGGGATCCGGTCGAGAACGCGTCGATTTTGCCATGGCTCACAGGTGTTGGCCTGCTGCACTCGATGACGGTGTACCGCAAGCGGGGCGGCTTCAGAGCCTGGACCATCCTCATGTCGGCGTTCACGTTCTTCTTCGTGCTGCTTGGCACGTTCATCACCCGGTCCGGCGTGGTGAGCTCGGTGCACGCTTTCGAGCAAGATGCGCTCTCGTTCTGGCTGTTTCTGTCGATGATGGTCGCCGCGCTCGTGGCAGCCGGGGTCGGTGTCGCCATCCGCTGGGACAAGCTCAAAGGCAATGATTCGTTCGAGCGCATCTTCTCTAAGGAAGGCTCGTACTATTTCAACAACGTCATCATGCTGATCGCCGCGGTGCTCGTCGCGTACCTCACGGTGTCATCGGCGCTCCCGGCCTGGATGCCAGGCGGCAAGATTACCTTCGGCGCTGCAACGTATAACGCGCTTGCCAGGCCGCTCGGCATCTTCTACATCCTGGTGATGGCCGTTTGCCCGATCCTTTCGTGGGGCGGCGCCGGTTTCCCGGCGTTCTGGCGCAAGGCCAAGTGGCCGGTTGCGGGTGCCGGGGTGATCAGCATCGGCTTCGTGACCATCTGGGCGCTCGGCATGATGCCGTACTACACGCCCGGCACGGGAGTCTCTGCGCTTCATCACGCGACCGCGCTCATTGGTCTTATCACAGCCTCGCTTGCCATCGCGTTGCCGATCTACCTGTTCATCGACGGCACGCGCAAGCGCGCGGCGGCGCGCGGTGAGGGCTATGGCACCGCGTTCTTAAACGTCCTCACCAAGGCTCGCAGTCAGTCCGGCGGTTACATCACGCATCTGGGGATGGGCATCATCCTGGTCGGTCTCATCGGCTCGACCATGTACGTGAAGACGTACGAGGTGGCGCTCGAGCAGAAGCCGGGCTCCAAGCTCGAAGCGGGGTCGTACGCCTTCGAGCTCACCGGGCTAAAGGATTCCATCGCACCCAACGGAGATACGGTCTACACCGCGCACATGGATGTCTCCAACAACGGGAAGCTGATGCGCTCCATCGCACCGAGATTGGTCTTCCCCGTGCAGTTGAAGTCGCAGAATCAGTCCACCCAGAAGGTGGCACTCATCCAGCAGCCGCTGAAGGACATCTTTGTGTCTTTCTCGGGGCTGGACGCGCAACAGCGGGCGGTCATCACCGTGAAGTTCTTCCCGATGCAGTGGTGGGTCTGGGCTGGCTTCATCGTGACGATCCTCGGGAGCGGTCTGGCCATGTGGCCGAAGCGCCAGCCGCGGGCCGCGTAGGATATAGATGGAAGAGACTGCCAGGAACGGACTCGCCGTTGAGACCCGGGAGCTTACGCGGTCTTTTGGCGTGCGCAAAGCGTTGAACAACATCACCTTCGAGCTGCCGGAAGGCGCGTTCCTGAGCATCTTCGGCCCGAACGGCGCCGGCAAGACGACGCTTGTGAAGGTGCTGACCACGCTGCTCAACCCCAGCAGCGGCACCGCGCGGGTCTCCGGGTACGACGTTGTGAACGACGCGGTGGAACTTCGGCACCATATCGGCCTCATCAGCCACAATCCGCTGCTGTATCCCGATCTGACCGCTGAGGAGAACCTGCTCTTCTTCGCAGAGATGTACGGGCTTAAGGACCCGAAGGGGCGCGTGAACAAGCTGCTCGCCGACGTGGAGCTCGATCACCGGCGTCTCGACGTGACGGGCACGTTCTCACGCGGCATGCTGCAACGGCTTTCAATCGCCAGAGCGCTGCTGCACAAGCCCGACGTGCTCTTCCTCGATGAGCCGTACTCGGGCCTCGACCCTCACGCGATGGACATACTCGATGGTCTCATCGCGCAGATTCGCGGTGAGCACACGTTCGTGATGATCAGTCATGACCTCGACAAGGGCCTTGAGCTGTGTTCTCACGCCCTCATTCTCGCGAGCGGTAAGGTCGTGCTGTTCGAAGAGCGCCAGAACATCGACGTCCGGACGTTTCGCGAGACCTATCGCGCCACCGTGGGCACGGGGGTGGCGTAAATGGAGAGATCCAACAGCTGGCGCCAGTTCAAGGCCATTCTGCGCAAAGACCTCGTCATGGAGCTCAGAACCAAAGAGATGGTCACCTCCATGGGCCTGTACGCGCTGCTCACGATGGTCGTTTATCAGATTGCGCTGGCCGAGGCTGGCGATACCTTCGATGTGCGTCTGGTGATGCCCGGCCTTATCTGGGTCGCCTTCATCTTCATGTCGATGCTGGGCCTCAACCGGTCCTTCGTCCACGAGAAGGACCAAGGTTGCATGGACGCTTTGCTGCTCTCGCCGGTCGACCGGCCGGTGATCTTCTTCGCTAAGTTCGCCGGCAACCTGCTCTTCCTGATGGTGGTCGAACTCCTTTCGTTACCGGTGTTCTCCTTTCTGTTCCTGCAGGGACGCGCGGGCATCGGCAATCCGATCTGGCTGCTCGGTGTCGTGCTCTTGGGTGCGTCGATCGGCATCTCGGGAGTCGGCACGCTGCTGGCTACGATGACGGTGAACACCAAGGGCAAGGACGTGATGCTCTCGGTGCTGTTCGTGCCGCTCATGTACCCGCTCCTGCGCGCCGCCGTAGGTGCTACCTTCGCCGCAGTGATCGGCGGTCCGGGTACGGTGCAGACGTTCTGGCTGTTCATGGCGTGGGTTGCCGGCTTCGATGTCATAATGGTTCTCGTCGCATACGGCCTCTACGAGTTTGTTGTGGGCGTGTGAGCGAGCTAGAAGGGAGTGGGCCGATGAAGCGAAACCTGCTCGCCGAGATCATGCTCGGCCTGGGAGGGCTGCTGACCTCGGCAGCGTTCTTCATGACGTTCTTCTGGGCGGCGCCGAGTTCGTATCCGGACGGGCGCGTGGACTTCGCTCAGAAGATCTTCTACTTTCACGTGCCGGTCGCCGAAGCGTCGTTCCTCGTCTTCATCTTCACAGCGTTCTACGGGATCAAGTTCCTCACGACCCGCGAGCGGATCTACGACACCAAGGCGCGCATTGCCACCGAGGTCACGCTCTTCTTCGTGCTGCTGACCATGGCCACCGGCATCCTGTGGACGAAGGTGGAGTGGGGCGTGTGGTGGCAGTGGGAGCCGCGGCTCACCACATACTTCATTTTGACGCTCCTGGTCATCGCATACTTTGTACTGCGCAACTCGGTGGAGGACGAGGAGAAGCGCGCTGTCTACGCCTCGGCGTTCGGCATCCTGGCGTTCATCGACGCGCCTATCTCGTTCTTCATCACCCGCTGGCTGAACTCGATCCACCCTGTCGTCTTCGGCGCTGGGAACAGCTCGGGACTCGAGCCACCAATGCTCATCACCTTCATCATCGCGCAGGTCGGCATGCTCATGCTCGGCTATGCGTTCTATCAGCTCCGCCTACGTGAAGAAGAGCTCAAAGAGCGCCTTGAGGCGCTCAAGATCGAGATTGGAGACTAGCCATGGGCGACCTCTACGCTGCAGTCATCCCGCAGGCGCCGTATGTCATCGGCGCCTACGGTCTCATCTGGCTCGGCCTGCTCGGCTTTGTGTACCTGGTGTTCGGTCGCATCGGACGGCTTGAGAAGGAGCTCCGCGTGCTCGAGGAGTCCGTCAAGCGCCGCGCGCAGTCGTAGTTCGAGCGTCGGAGGCACCGCGTTGGCACAAACCGCCGTCATACTGTTCTGGTTCGCGACCGTCATGTACGTGGCAGCGACGGTGCTCTACGCGTACTTCTTCCTGAGCAAGCGTGCCGCGTATTCGTGGTACGCGACCTTTCTGACCGGCGCCGGCTTCCTGTGTCACACCGCGTCGGTCGGGCTACGGTCCGTGGCCGAGCATGGCACGGATCTGAGCGGTCCGAACACGCTGATACTCTCGGCATGGGCGCTGGTGCTCGCGTACTTCGTCATGGAGCACCTTATTCGCGTGAAGGTCTACGGCACGCTCCTGGTGCCGCTCTCCCTCGTGCTCATGGTGATCTCTCAGCTCATGAGCGTCCGGGTGGGAGCGGCCTCGCCGCTTGTGGAGAACTGGAAGATCGGCATCCACGTGGCGCTCATCGTCTTCGCGAACGCGGGATTCTTCATCGCTGGCGTGGGCGCGCTCGCCTATCTCATTCAGGAGTCGCAGCTGAAGCGTCATCGGACCAACGTGCTCTTCAAGCGCCTGCCGTCGCTCGCCAACATCGACCTGATCGAGCGGCGCGCCGTCGCGTTCGCGTTCCCCGCATACACCGCGGGTCTGCTCCTGGGAGTGTTCCGCGCCATCGAGACCGATCCGCCGGGTTGGTGGGCCGACCCGCGTGTGATGCTTGCGGGCGTCGTGTGGGCCGTTTTCGGCACGTACCTGGTTCTGCACTACACGCAGCGCGCCTCGGCCCGGACCACCGCGTGGATCACGCTCGCGGGTGTGTTCATCGTCGCGGTCGTCGCGGTCACCGCGCGCACCGTGCCAGCCGGCTTTCACGTCTTCGGGCTCTAGGGACGCTGATGCCTGACTACGCCAAACCGTATTACCCCGTGTTCCTTGATCTGGGCGGGCGCCTCGCCGTAGTCGTCGGCGGCGGCAGTGTTGCCGAGCGCAAGATCGTGACGCTTCTGGAGTACGGTCCGCGGGTGCGGGTCATCTCGCCAGAGGTCACGCCCGCCATCGAGGAGCTTGCCGCGTCCGGCGTCATCGCGCTTGAGCGTCGCGGGTACGTGCGCGGTGACCTCGAGGGCGCCTTCATCGTGGTCGGTGCCACCTCGTCTGGTGAGGCGAACCGCGCTGTCCATGCCGAGGCCGAGGAGCGCGGCTGTCTTGTGAACGTGGTCGATGTGCCCGAGCTGTGCTCCTTCATCGTGCCGTCGATGGTGCGCCGCGGAGCTCTCACGGTGGCCATCTCCACCGGCGGCGCCGCCCCGACGGTGGCCAAGCGCCTCCGCAAACACCTTCAGGAGTATCTTGGCCCGGAATGGGAGCCGTACACGGCGCTCCTCGGCGAGGTGCGCTCGCTCGTGATGGAGCGCGTGCCCGGCGGCGAAGCCGAGCGCAAACCCATCTTCGAAGCGATTGCCGATTCGGACCTGCTCGATCGGCTGCGCGAGGGTGCGGCGCCGAGTGCCGAGGACGTGTACGCCGAGTTCGTTGGAGGCCACGCATGAGCGATCGTTTCGCGGGTATGTCGGTTCTTATCACCGGCGGTTCGAGCGGCATCGGCCTGGCCACCGCCGAGGCGTTCGCTGCGCAGGGCGCCAACGTCGCGGTCGTCGCGCGGCATCCGGGCCGGCTTGAGGACGCCGTGGCGCGCGTGGAGGCGGCTCGCCGTACCCCACAGCAGGTGGTGAGCGGACTTGCGGCGGACGTCGCCGACCTCGAGCAGGTGCTCGACGCGGCGAAACGTGCCGCCGAGGAATGCGGGCCGATCGACATCCTCGTCAACAACGCGGGCATCTACATCCCCGGTGACTTCATGGACCTGCCGCTGGAGAGCTTCCGCGCCACGATCGACATCGATCTCCTCGGCATGGTGTATCTCACGCGGGCAGTAGCTGGTCCGATGATCGAGCGTGGTTCGGGCCACATCATCAATATCTCGTCGATGGCCGGGTACGTGGGGGTCTTCGGCTACACGTCGTACAGCGCGGCGAAGTTCGGTGTGATGGGATTCTCGGAGGTGCTGCGAAGCGAACTCAAGCCGCATGGAGTGGTCGTGAGCGTCGTATGCCCGCCCGACGTCGATACACCCGGGCTGGCTGTTGAACGGACGCTTCGTCCACCCGAGACCGAGAAGATCGCCGGGACCGTGAAAGCGGTGTCGCCGGATTTTATAGCCGGGTGGATCCTCAAAGCTGCGGCCGGCACGAAGTACCTCTACATGCCGGGGTTCACGAATGCCGCGCTGTACCGTCTCAAAGGAGTGTGGCCCGAGTTGTTCTTCGCCGTGTTCGATCACGATATCGCCTCGGTACGCAGGAACGGGCAGGTGCGCCGAGATGTCCGCTGATCGCGTTCAAGCGCGTTGTCTGCGTGCCTCCCGAAATGCTACGATGAACTCGTTCAGGCAAGTGCAGATGGTGCGTTCCATAGCGTTTCACACCGCCCCCGCCGGGCCTGCTTGCCTGAACAACAATGCACCGCACCGGTGGGGGCGACCCACGTCCCGGGACGCGACCGATCGTCGCGAAGCAATGAAGCGAGTCTCATGCACCTGATCATCGTCGGCCTCAGCCATAAGACCGCGCCCATCGAGATACGGGAGCGGCTGACCTTTCCCGCGCACAAGCAGGCGGAAGCGCTGTCGCTGCTGACCTCGGACGACAGGATCGCCGAGGCAGTCATCATCTCCACATGCAACCGCACCGAGATCTACGCGGTAGCATCCGGCGACGACGAAGGCGTGGACGCCGTTATCGACTTCATGGCTACGTACCACTCACTTGACCGTCACGAGCTCGTCCGTTCGCTTTACATGCACCGGAGCGAGGACGTCGTGCGGCACCTGTTCCGGGTGGTCTCGTCCCTTGACTCGATGGTGATCGGCGAGGCGCAGATCCTCGGCCAGGTGAAGGAAGGGTACGAGCACGCGCTTGGCAACGGGGCGACCGGCAAGGTCTTCAACAAGCTCTTCCGGCAGAGCTTCGAGGTCGGCAAGCGCGTGCGCACCGAGACCGAGATCGGCGAGAACGCCGTCTCCATCAGCTACGCCGCCATCGAGCTCGCCAAGAAGGTCTTCGACACGCTTCAGGGTCGCACGATCCTCATCCTTGGCGCGGGCAAGATGAGCGAACTCACGGCGAAACACCTTGTCAGCAACGGCGTGAAGACCGTGCTCGTGGCCAACCGCACCTTCGAGCGCGCGCAGGACCTGGCGTCGCGCTTCAACGGCGAGGCGGTTCGCTACGACGATCTCTACACGCGTATGCGCGATGCCGACGTCGTGATCTCGTCGACGTCGGCCACCCACTACGTGATCACCAAGGAGCAGGTGGCACAGTCGATGCGCGGCCGGGGCGGACGCCCGCTCTTCCTCATCGACATCGCCGTGCCGCGCGATATCGAGCCCGCGGTGAACGAGCTCGGAAACGTCTTCCTGTACGACATCGACGAACTCACCGGTGTGGTCGAGTCGAACCTGGAGGAGCGCATGCGTGAGGCGAGGCGCGCCGAGGCGATCATCGACGAAGAGTTTGCTGCCTTCATGCGCTGGCGCGAGTCGCTCGAAGTGCAACCGACGATCGCGGCGATCCGCGCGCGTGCCGAGGTGATCCGCGAAGGCGAGCTCGAGAAGGCGTACCGGCGGCTTGGCGATCTCTCGGACAAGGATCGGCAGACCGTCGATGCCCTTACGTCCGCCATTGTGAACAAGATGCTCCACGGCCCGACGCAGCGCCTCAAGCAAGCGGCGGAGGCGAAGGACGGCTACGAGTACATCGAGACCGCCCGGCACCTGTATGGGCTCGATGAGAGCGAAGGACGTGGCCACGGCAGGCTGCGCGACATGCTGAACCGGCGCGCCAAGGAGATCACGGAGATCACGGAGATCACGAGCGGCGAAGCGGGGGATTCGCTTGGTTGCTGAGCGCTTGAAGCTGACGATCGGGACGCGGGGCAGCAAACTCGCGCTCTGGCAGTCGGAGTACATCAAGGCGAAAGTCGAGGAGGTCACTGGGCTACCCGTGTGCCTTGAGATCATCAAGACCACCGGCGACAGGATCCTCGATGTGCCGCTGGCCAAGGTCGGCGGCAAGGGCCTGTTCACCAAGGAACTTGAAGTGGAGCTGCTGGCAGGCAACGTCGATCTGTGCGTGCACTCGATGAAGGACGTCCCCACCGAGCTGCCCGAAGGCCTCGTGATCGCCGCGACGCCGACGCGCGTGGACGCGCGCGACGTGATCGTGTCGGGCGCTGGCTACGACCTCGACTCGCTGCCTCACGGTGCGCGTCTTGGCACGTCGTCGCTGCGGCGCCGCTCGCAGGTCATGGCGCTGCGCCCCGACCTTGAGATCGTGGATGTTCGCGGCAATCTGGATACTCGCATGCGCAAGGCCGAGACAGGAGAGGTCGACGCGGTGATCCTCGCGAGCGCGGGCATCACGCGCATGGGCTGGGCCGATCGCATCACGCACTACATCGAACCCTCGCAGATGACGCCAGCGGTTGGGCAGGGCGCTATCGGCATCGAGATCCGCGAGGACGACGGGTTCATGCGGCAGGTCTGCGACGCGATCAATGACGCGGAGACCTTCACATGCGTGAGTGCCGAGCGGGTCGTCATGTGCTCGCTCGAGGGCGGTTGCCAGGTGCCCATCGGCGCCTACGCCACCCCCCAGGGCGACGGCCGCCTGCGGATGGACGCCTTCGTGGGCTCGCTCGACGGCGTGACGCTTCTGCGCCGCACGCTCGAGGGCACCATGACCCAGCCCGAGGCGCTCGGCTCAGCGATGGTCGAGCGGATGCTCGAGATGGGCGCCGACGACATTCTTGCCAAGATTCGCGCCGCCGGTGACGCCGGTGTGAGCGCACTGCTCGAAACCTGACAGGCACCGCGGCGGGAGCGCCGTTCGATTGTGGAAGGAGGAGGACGGATGGGTCGTCCGCTCGTATATCTCATCGGCGCCGGTCCCGGCGATCCCGGGCTCATGACTGTCAAGGGCCTCAAGTGCATCGAAGAAGCCGACGTCATCGTGTACGACTACCTCGCGAACTCGCGCTTGCTCGCTCACGCACGCGAAGATGCCGAGGTCATCTACGTGGGCAAGAAGGGCTTCACGCAGCACGTGACGCAGGACGAGATCAACGCGGTCATCGTCGAGAAGGCGCTTGAAGACGGCGGCAAGACGGTCGCCCGCCTCAAAGGGGGCGACCCGTTCATCTTCGGTCGCGGCGGCGAGGAGGCCCTCGCGCTCGTGGACGCCGGCATCCGCTACGAGGTCGTGCCGGGCATAAGCGCCGGCTACGCCGCGCCGGCGTATGCGGGCATCCCCGTGACGCACCGCGGCATCACCACGGAGATGGCGTTCGTCACTGGTCACGAGGACCCCACCAAGGACGGAAGCGGCATCGACTGGGAGCATCTCGCCAAAGGCGTGGGCACCATCTGCTTCTTCATGGGCATCAAGAACCTCCCGAACATCGCCGAGAACCTCACCAGGTACGGTCGTCCGGCAACAACGCCGGTCGCGCTCGTGAGATGGGGCACAACGGCCCGGCAGGAGGTCCTCGTCGGCACGCTTGGCGATATCGCCGAGAAGGCCGAAGCCGTCGGCTTCAAGGCACCGGCGATCACGGTCGTGGGCGAGGTCGTGAACCTGCGCACGAAGCTTGCGTGGTTTGACACGCGGCCGCTCTTCGGCAAGACCATTGTCGTGACGCGCTCACGCGCTCAGGCCTCGGCGCTCACCGACGCGCTCGAGGACCTCGGCGCCGAGGTCCTCGAGTGCCCCGCGATCAAGGTCGTGGACCCCGAGACCTGGGAGCCGGTCGACGGGGCGATCCGCAACCTCGACCTGTACTCGTGGCTGGTGCTCACCTCGGTGAACGGCGTCGATCGGTTCTTCGACCGGCTGGAGTGTGCCGACAAGGACGCCCGTGCGCTTGCGGGCCTGCGCGTCGCGGCCATCGGGCCCGCGACCGCGGCTGCCTGTATCGCGCGCGGCGTGCGTCCCGATTACGTGCCGGACGAGTACCGCGCCGAGGCTGTGCTCGAGGGCCTTTGCGAGCGCGGCGTTGGTCGGGACAGCAACGTGCTCCTTGCCCGTGCGCTTGAGGCACGCGAGGTGCTGCCCGAGCAGCTCCGCAAGCGCGGTGCGCGCGTTGATGTCGTCCCGGTGTACCGCACCGTCCTGGGGGAGGGCGAGCCGGGCGTGCTCGAGCGCCTGCGCGCGGGCGAGGTCCACGCCGTGACGTTCACGTCGAGCTCCACCGTGACGAACTTCGTCGCGCTGGCGAACGGCATCGACCTTGCTGCCGCCCTGAAAGATGCGCTCGTGGCATCAATCGGCCCGGTCACCTCGGACACGGCGCGAGCTGCCGGTCTGACCGTCGGCGTCGAAGCCGAGGACTATACGATCCCGGGTCTTGTCGCCGCTGTGGCGAAGCACTACGGAGTGGATATGGACAAGGAACAATAGCGCCGGATTCGGCGAGAGCGAAAGGACCACACGATCATGATCGGTATCTCCAAACTGTACTGCGGCGCTGTCGAACCCGGGGACGTCCTGCGCTACGATCGCGACTCGTCCAAGCTTCCGAGCGAGCTTCTGCAGTTCTCGCGCGACAAGAAGCCGGTCGTGGTGTGGAACTGCACGCAGCGCTGCAACCTGAAGTGCGTGCACTGCTACGCACAGTCCGAGGACCGCGACTACGCGGGTGAGATGAGCACTGAAGAGGGTAAGGCGATGATTGACGACCTGGCCGCATTCGGCGCTCCGGTGCTGCTCTTCTCGGGTGGTGAGCCGACCATCCGCAAGGACCTGCTCGAGCTCATGCACTACGCCAAGTCCAAGGGCATGCGCGTGGTCATCTCCACGAACGGCACGCTCATCACCGCCGAGAAGGCGCGGCAGTTCGCCGAGGTCGGCCTGTCGTACGTGGGCGTATCGCTCGACGGTGGCCGAGAGACCCACGACAAGTTCCGCGGCATCCCGGGTTCTTTCGACAAGGCGATCGCCGGCATCCGCAATTCGATGGCCGCCGGCATCAAAGTCGGGCTGCGCATGACCATCAACAAGCGCAACTGGCAAGACATCCCCGAGGTCTTCAGGGTCATGGAGGAAGAGGGCATCCCGCGCGCGTGCTTCTACCACCTCGTCTACACCGGGCGGGGCTCTGCGCTCATGAAGGAAGATCTCGATCATGAGGAGACGCGTAAGGCAGTGCGCCTGATCATGGACAGCACCAGGGCGATGTTCGACAAGGGCCTGGAGCCAGAGGTCCTCACCGTCGACAACCACGCTGATGGCCCGTTCCTGTACATGGAGCTTGTGAAGGAAGACCCCGAGCGTGCCGAGGAGGTCTTGCAGCTGCTCCAGTGGAACCAGGGTAACTCCACCGGCAACGGCATCGGCTGCGTGAGCTGGAACGGCGAGGTCTACGCCGACCAGTTCTGGCGTCACTTCTCACTGGGCAACGTGCGCGAGCGTCCGTTCTCACAGATCTGGACCGACGTGTCGGGCGACACCGAGCAAAGCGAGCTCATGAAGCGTCTCAAGGACAAGCGCCCCTACGTGACCGGCCGATGCGCCGAATGCAGGTGGCTGCAGATCTGTGGCGGCAACTTCCGCGTGCGCGCCGAGGCAGCAACCGGAGACCTGTGGGCGCCGGACCCTGCTTGTTATCTCACCGATGAGGAGATAGGGCTGGCAGACATCGCGGATCTGGCTGACCGTGCCGAGGCAGACGTCCTCGTCGGCGACGCGCCCGTGGGCTGCGAAGTCGATTAGCACCACACGAGCGGCCCGAAACGGCCGCTGTAAGCGTTGACAAAGAGCGATTCGCTCGGCATTGTATACATTTGCGCTGAGCGCCTTGGCGTTGTGCGCATGGGGATGTAGCTCAGCTGGGAGAGCACTGCGTTCGCAACGCAGGGGTCGGCGGTTCGAGTCCGCTCATCTCCACCAACGGATGCGATGTCGAGGCGGCCTGCAGTGCAGGTCGCCTCGGCTGGTTCAACGGCCGTGCGTCGGCGTGATCGTGCAGGCGCAGCGCGGCGTCCAGCCGCCCGAAACGAGGGGAGTCGTTCGATGACAGGTTCCACCGGAGCGTTCTTGAGCTGGTTCCAGTCGTGGGGAAACGTCGTCTTCGTTGTCGCTCAGATGCTGTTCTGGGCCGCCGTAGGATTCGCCGCCGTCTACGGCGCGCTGGCGTACAAGCGGCTCGTCGACTATAAGACGGGCGCTACGCCGAAGGTTGCACCGCCCGCACCGCCCGCGCAAACGACCATCAACATCGACGAGTTCGTCGATTAACAGGGCCGCGGGCCACAGCGTCCGCGCCAATCAGCTGGAGGTTATCATGCACTTCCCCACCTACCGGCCGCGCCGTTTGCGGCGGACCGAGACGATACGCGCGATGGTGCGCGAGACGTCGCTTGACGCGAACGACCTCATCTATCCCATGTTCGTGGAGTTTGGCACCGGTGTCCGCCGCGAGGTCTCCTCGATGCCCGGTGTGTTCAACATCTCGCTCGACCAGCTGCCCGCCGAGATCGACGAGCTCAAGTCGCTCGGCATTCCGGCGGTCATCCTGTTCGGCATCCCGGAGACGAAAGACGAGGCCGGAACAGGCGCGTATGCCGAGGACGGCATCGTGCAGCAGGCGATTCGCGCCATCAAGGCGCACGCTCCCGAGTTCTATGTGATCACCGACGTCTGCATGTGCGAGTACACCTCTCACGGCCATTGCGGCGCGCTCGATGACGACGGTTGCGTCATCAACGACGTCACGCTCGAGCTGCTCGCGCAGACCGCCGTCTCGCATGCCGAGGCAGGCGCCGACATGGTGGCACCGAGCGACATGATGGACGGCCGCGTGGCCGCCATTCGCGCCGCGCTCGACGCCGAGGGTTTCAGCGACGTGCCGATCATGGCCTACTCGGCCAAATACGCGAGCGCGTACTACGGTCCGTTCCGCGATGCCGCCGACAGCACTCCGGCGTTCGGCGACCGTCGCGGCTACCAGATGGACCCCGCCAATGGCGAGGAGGCGCTTCGCGAGACCGCGCTCGACATCGACGAGGGCGCCGATATCGTGATGGTGAAACCCGCCCTCGCGTACATGGACATCATCCGCCGCGTGAAGGACGAGTTCGGCTACCCCACCTGTGCGTACAACGTGAGCGGCGAGTACGCGATGGTGAAGGCTGCCGCCGCCAATGGCTGGATCGACGAGAAGCGCGTCGTGCTCGAGACGCTTCTCGGCTTCAAGCGCGCGGGCGCGGACCTCATCATCACGTATCACGCGAAGGATGCCGCGCGCTGGCTCAAGGAAGGCTAGGTACGCATGGCTGAGAATGTAGGCAACGCCGACGCACGTCCCGACCTGGAGCTGGACGAGGAGTTCGGGGACACGCGTCCGACGATAGACGAGCAAGCTATGGCCGACGCCGAGAAGGGCTGCGGCCAGACCGCGGTGGGAATCCCGATGCCGACGGGGCATCCGGGCAGTCACCCTGGCGGACATCCGGGCGGCACGCAGCGGCACGGCGGCGCGCGGTCGATGGGCTTCCGGCCCGGCGGCGGCGAGGCGGCCGCAGCGTACGAGGCGCGCACCGGGATCAAGGCGCCGCGCATCATCGCCTGGGAGATCACACGCTCCTGCAACCTCTCATGCGCGCACTGCCGCGCGGCCGCCGAGTTCGGCGCCTACGAAGGCGAGCTCTCGCTCGATCAGATCAAGAGCACCATCGACGACATCGTGACCATCACGAACCCGATCATCATCCTCACGGGCGGCGAGCCGCTCATGCGGCCGGACATCTGGGAGATCGTCGATTACGCGCAGGACAAGGGCGCCATGCCGGTCATCGGCACCAACGCCACGCTCATCACCGAAGCGATCGCCGCCAAGATGGCCGAGCACAAGATCACGCGCATCTCGGTCAGTGTCGACTTCCCAACAGCCGAGGAGCACGACGCGTTCCGCGGGCAGGTCGGGTGCTTCGACAAGACGATCGAGGGCATCAAGATCGCGAAGCGCCACGGCGTGGGCGTGCAGATCAACATGACGGTCACCACCATGAACGCGGACCGTATGGAAGAGATGCACACGCTCGCCGAGTCGCTCGGCGTGGACGCCTTCCACATCTTCATGCTCGTGCCGACCGGCCGCGGTGAGGACCTGCTCGACAAGGAACTGCCTCCCGAGGAGTACGAGAAGGTTCTGGAGTGGGCGTACGAGCGCCAGAAGACGTCGTCGCTGCACTTCAAGCCCACCGACGCGCCGCACTACTACCGCATCATCCGCCAGAAGGCGAAGGCAGAGGGCAAGAAAGTCACGCGCGAGGAGTACGGCCTCGACGCGATGACGCGCGGGTGTCTCGGCGGCATCACGTTTTGCTTCATCAGTCACACCGGCGACATCCAGCCGTGCGGGTACTTCGACATGCAGCTCGGCAACGTGAAAGAGCAGCCGTTCTCACAGATCTGGACGGAGTCCAAGGTCTTCAACGAGCTGCGCGACTATTCGCTCCTCAAGGGCAAGTGCGGCGCCTGCGAGTACAAAGCCGTCTGCGGCGGGTGCCGCGCCCGCGCGCTCTCCGTCACCGGCGACTACCTTGCCGAGGAGCCCTACTGCGTGTACGTCCCCGCGTCCATGCGTGCCGAGTATGAGGAGCCCGCATGATGCCGACAGTCGAACTCAGCGACCTCGATCGCCGGGTGCTCGACCGCATCCAGACGGCGTTCCCCGTTGCCTCGCGGCCGTTCGAGACGCTCGCCAGGGACCTTGGCGTGACCGAGGCCGACGTGCTTGCGAGCGTTCGCGGGCTGAAAGCCTCAGGCGTCATCCGCCGCACCGGCGCGATCTTCGATTCGCACCGCCTCGGCTACACGAGCACGCTCTGCGCGATCGCGGTGCCTGACGAGCGCGTGGAGGAGGTCGCCGCGCTCATCTCGGAGTATCCGAACGTCACGCATAACTACGAGCGCGAAGACCGCTACAACGTGTGGTTCACGATCATCGCGCATTCGCCGGCGCGCGTACAGGCGATCCTTGACGAGATCGGCGAGCGCACCGGCATCGACGATGTCCTCGACCTGCCTGCGATCCGGCTCTTCAAGATCAAGGTCGACTTCGACTTCACGGGCGAGCGTGACGAGCCTGCCGAAGCGCCGCTCGTGAGCAAGCCGGCCGAGACCGAGGCCGTCGAGTTCTCTCGCGAGGAGAAGGCGCTCGCCCGGCTGCTCCAGGCCGACCTGCACGTCACCGAGCGGCCGTTCCTCGAACTCGCGAGGACGCTCGCGGAGTGCGGGTACGACGTCGATGAAGCGTGGGTCCTCGAGCGCACGCGCCAGTGGGTCGACACGCGCGTCGTCCGCCGCTTCGGTGCGGCTATCCGGCACCATCGCACGGGTTTCTCGGCCAACGCGATGGGCGTGTGGCACGCGCCGGAAGAGCGCGTCGAAGAAGTGGGCCGCATCATGGCGTCCTTCCCCGAAGTGAGCCACTGCTACCAGCGCCCTTCGGCGCCGACGTGGCCGGCGAACCTGTACACGATGATTCACGGCAGGACGCGCGAGGAGGTCGAGGCCGTGGCCGAGCGGATCCGCGAAGCGACCGGCCTGGAGGCGCCGCGCCTACTGTACTCTGTCCGGGAGTTCAAGAAGACGTCGATGAAGTACTTCGCCGAGGGAGACTGACATGCGGCACACGAACTCTTCACGTCTTTTTGCCGAGGCTTGCCGCGTTATCCCAGGCGGCGTGAACTCGCCGGTCCGCGCGTTTAAGAGCGTCGGGCTCGAGCCGGTCTTCTACGATCGCGCGAAGGGCTCGCGTGTCTGGGACGTTGACGGCAACGAGTACATCGATTTCGTCGCCTCCTGGGGTCCGATGATCCTCGGCCATGCCCCCGATGAGGTGCTCGACGCCGTCCGCGAGCAGCTGGAGCGCGGCACGAGCTACGGAGCGCCCACCGAGGTCGAGGTGCGGATGGCCGAGGCGGTCGTGAGCGCCGTTCCGTCGGTGGAGATGGTGCGCATGGTCTCCTCGGGCACCGAGGCGACGATGAGCGCGATCCGTCTGGCGCGCGGCTACACCGGACGCGAGAAGTTCATCAAGTTCGACGGCAACTACCACGGCCACTCCGACGCGCTTCTGTGCGCGGCGGGCAGCGGCCTGGTGACCCTCGGCATCCCCGGTACGCCCGGCGTCACCGCCAGCGCCATCGCCGACACCATCGTGCTGCCGTACAACGACCTCGGCGCCGTCTCGGCGGTGCTTGCCGAGGTCGGCGAGAAGGTGGCGGCGATCATCCTGGAGCCGGTCGCCGGCAACATGGGCGTCGTCCCGCCTGCCGAGGAATACCTTGCCGGGTTGCGCGCGCTCTGCGACGAGTATGGCGTGCTGCTCATCTTCGACGAGGTCATCACCGGTTTCCGCGTGGCGCTCGGCGGCGCGCAGGAGCGCTACGGTGTCATGCCGGATCTCACCACGCTCGGCAAGATCATCGGCGGCGGCTTCCCCGTGGGCGCCTTTGGCGGCAAGCGCGAGATCATGGAGCACCTGGCGCCCATCGGCCCCGTGTATCAGGCCGGCACGCTCTCGGGCAACCCGGTCGCGATGATCGCGGGACTCGCGCTCGTGGACGCGCTCAGCCAGCCGGGCGTCTACGACGAGCTCGAGCGCAAGGGCGCGCTGCTGGAGTCCGGGCTCCGCTCGGCAGTTCGCTCGGCCGGCATCGACGCGTACCTCACGCGCGTGGGCTCGATGGCGTGCATGTTCTTCACCGCCGAGACGGTCCGCGACTGGAAGAGCGCCTCCACCTGCGACACCGAGCGCTACGCGCGCTACTTCACGGGCATGCTCGACCACGGCATCACCATCGCGCCGAGCCAGTTCGAGGCAACGTTCGTGGGGCTTGCGCACAGCGACGCCGACATCATCGCGATGACAGACGCGGCCGCCGAAGTGCTCGCGACGCTGTACGATAGGCGAGCATAGCTCACAGCGGCACCCTTTCTGTATACGACGATCGTAAAGGACATGTCATGAAAGCCATCATTCCGGCCGCTGGCCTTGGTACGCGCTTCCTGCCCGCCACGAAGGCACAGCCCAAGGAGATGCTCCCGGTGCTCGGCAAGCCGGTCATCCAGTACGTGGTCGAGGAGGCCGTCGCCGCTGGTGTCGATGACATACTGCTCATCACCGGCCGTGGCAAGCGGGCGATCGAGGACCACTTCGATCGCTCCCTCGAGCTTGAGGACCTTCTCGAGCGTTCCGGTGCAGTGGAGATGCTGCGGCAGGTGCGGGCCATCTCGGATTTGGCTGAGGTGTTCTACGTCCGCCAGAAGCGGCCGCGGGGACTTGGCCATGCGGTGCTTCGCGGTGCCGCCCACACCGGCGATGAGCCGTTCTTCGTGCTGCTCGGTGATGTGATCGTTCCGGACAACTCGTGCCTGGGCCGGTTGCGGCAAGTCTATGAGACGTACGGCGCCTCGGTTCTGACGGTCACGCCGGTGGAGCAGAACCTGGTGAGCCGTTACGGCGTCATCGCCGGGGTCGAAGTCGAGCCGGGCGTCTGGAAACTCACCGACCTCGTCGAGAAGCCGCCGGTGAACGATGCCCCCAGTAACCTCGCCATCTTCGGCAGGTATCTGTTGACGCCGCTCATCATGAAGATCCTGCCGACCATCGAGCCCGGGCGGGGTGAGGAGATCCAGCTCACCGACGCGCTCCGCGAGCTCCTCAGGCAGGAGGACGTCTACGCGGTGACGATGGAGTGCAGCGGCTACGACACCGGCAACGTGCTATCGTGGCTCGAGACGAACGTCACGCTCGCGCTTCAGAGCCAGGAGTACGGGCCCGCGCTGCGAGAGGCGCTGGAGAGGATGCTGGGGTAGGAAGAGACGCCGCACTCTTCTGAACGTGCGATCTCCGGAGGTAGGACGTGTCTTTACTGTTCGAAGGCAAGAAGGTTCTTGTCACCGGCGGCACGGGTTCGCTCGGCCAGGTGCTCATACGACGGTTGCTCTCGGGATCCGAAGGACTGCCCGAGAGCGTGACCGTCTTTTCGCGGGATGAAGCGAAGCAGCACTACATGCGTCTCGACTTCATGCAGCGGTGCATGGCCACTGACGAGGTCATCTTCGAGAACTCGCGTCAGCGGCTCAGATTCATCATCGGTGACGTGCGCGACTACGCAAGCGTCGTGCGCGTGGCACAGCATGCCGACATCGTGTTCGCCGCCGCGGCGCTCAAGCAGGTGCCAAGCTGCGAGTACTACCCGTGGGAAGCAGTCCGCACGAACATCGGTGGCGCCGAGAACCTCGTGCGCGCGATCGCCGAGAACGACCTGCCGGTGGAAACCGTCGTGGGCATCTCGACGGACAAGGCGTGCAAGCCGGTCAACGTCATGGGCATGACGAAGGCCATCCAGGAGCGCGTCTACATCGAGGGTAACCTGCGGGCGCCGAACACGCGGTTTATCGCGGCCCGGTACGGAAACGTCCTCGCGTCGCGCGGATCGGTCGTGCCGCTCTTTCTCGGTCAGATCGCGGCCGGAGGACCCGTCACAATCACGACTGCCGAGATGACGCGCTTCCTGCTCACCCTCGAAGACGCCGTCGACACCATCTTCGCGGCGGTGCGCTCGGCAGCGCCGGGCGAGACGTACATCCCCAAGTGCCCCAGCGCGAAGATGACCGACCTGGCGTCGATTCTGATCGGTGACCGGGACATCAAGACGGTCATCACCGGCATCCGCCCCGGCGAGAAGATCCACGAGATCCTGCTCTCCGAGGAGGAGGCGACGCGCACCATCGCCGGCCACGAGGGCTACTTCGCGCTGCGGCCGATGCTGCCCGAGCTCGCGGGCCCGGTCGCCCAGCCCGCCCTGGTTGGCGACTACAGCTCGGCTGGTGCGCTCATGAGCCCGGGAGCGCTCGCGAAGTTCCTGGCCGAGAAGATCCCGGACATCGTCGGTGCGAGCTACCTGGAGGCGTAGATGCCCAAGGTCATCACCCTGCTCGGCACACGCCCGGAGATCATCCGCCTGTCGCGGGTCATCGAGGTGCTCGACGAGACGTGCGACCACCTGCTGGTGCACACCGGTCAGAACTACGATGATCGCCTCTCGGGCATGTTCTTCCGCGAGCTCGGCGTCCGCGACCCGGACGTCTACATGGGAGTGCGGGGCACCGGCTTTGCGGACCAGATCGGTCAGATCCTGGTGAAGGCGGAGGAGCTCTTCGCCGCCGAGCAGCCCGACACGGTTCTTGTCCTCGGCGATACCAACACCGGCCTTGCGGCATTCGTGGCCAAGCGAATGGGCATCCGCGTGTGCCACATGGAGGCCGGGAACCGCTGCTATGACGATCGTGTGCCGGAAGAAGTGAAC